>JAJEHI010000127.1 GCA_022823775.1 Defluviicoccus sp.
CTTCCGCCGCCGCCTCGGCGCCGCGCTCGATCTCGACGATGCGCACCAGGTCCAGAAGGTTGAACCGCCCGTCATGGTGCCAGCCCGCCTCCGGCGCGGTCATCTCCCCCAGCGCGCAGATGCGCGTCGCGCCGGCCTCGCCGAGGAGGGCGGAGAGGCGGAACAGCTCCTCCGGCGCCGCCGCGACGCCGACGGTCTGGAGCAAGGGGGCGTGGCTGGCGATCTCCGGGATCGCCCCGTCGAGACGGTCGAGGGCGGCGACCTTGACCGTGCGGTTCGAGCCGCCCGGCGCGAGGCTCGGATCGTCGTCCGCGAACACGACGCGCCACGCGCCTTCCGGGTCGCCCGCGATCTCCACCGAATCCGTGACGACTGACCGGAGCTCCGCCTCCTGCCGCGCGGCGGCGAGGCCGGCGGCTTCGTCGGCGTCGAGCGCGCGGCGCGGAAAACGGTGGGCGAGCGCGGCAAGCTCGCCGCCCAGATAGCCGGCAAAGGCGCGGGGGCTCACGGCGCCTCCGCGCTCGACATAGAACACATGCGGCGAATAGCAGCCGTGCTGGTCGTAGCGCACGATGTCGAGCGCCGCCGCCCGGGCGGTGCCGGCGGCCTTGTCCGCATCGAGCGCCGCGGCGGCGACCATTCCGAAGCTGAGCTTGTGGCCGAACGGCAGGAACCGCGTCGCGACCGGAACCCGCGCGTGGATCCGTTCCAGCGTCGCGTTGCCGCCGTAGGCGAGAACGAGATCGGCTTCGTCCAGCAGCGCCTGCTGGCGGTCGTCGTCGCCGCCCTTCCACCAGACGATGCCGATGCAGTCGGCGAGCCGGGGCTCGATCCCGGCGACCGCCTCGGCGAACCAGCCGGCCAGCAGCGGCTCGGCGCTCGGCAGCTTGCCGATAGAGGCCGACTTTACCAGCAGGCCCGAAATCAGGCTCCAGAGCGGCAGGCCGGGCACGTTGCCGGCCCAGATGTGGGCGATCAGCGCCGGCCCGCGGGCGCGGCCGTAGCCGCCCTTGCGGAGCGGCTGGAAGGCGTCGAGCATCCGCGGGTTGGCGAAATCCTCGGCGACGAAGGCCGACAGCTGGGCGCCGCGGAACGTCTTGAGACAGGAGGTCAGGCCGAGCCGCACCGTCTCCGGATCGTATCCGGTGACCACCGGCAGCAGCTCTTCCGTCCGCCGCCGGCGCGGGTTCGCACGGTCGAGCAGGGTGCGGACCGCGCGGTCGAGGATGTCGACGACCTCTTCCGTTCGAAGACCGGAAAGGAACCGTTCCCGCGCACCCCGGACATGAGCGGCCAGCGCGGCGACCTGATCGGCGGTAAGGACCGGCACGGCGACCTCCGCGCAGCGGCCCCAGGCCGAGAAGCGCAGCGTCTCCCGCGCGACGGACTCGGCCGACAGGCCGGGAAGATGGCCTGCGAGTTCGGCCACGACCGCTACCCCCTTGCCGCCTCCAGGAATTCGGCGACCGCCACCGAGCATCCCTGGGCTTCCTCGTCCCCGGCGCGGCCGAGAAGCACGAAGCCCCCGTCGCGGGCGATGCCGACATCCTCGGTCATGATCGCCGCGGCCGAGTTGTAGTTGGCGAGATCGCAATGGACCAGGATGCCCTGTTCGCCGGGCGGGACGTCGGCGCCGGACAGGGGGTTGACGACACGGGTGCGAATCCAGTGCGGGCCCGACTTGGGGGCGCCCGGCCGGTCGTTCCCGTCGTCGTAGAACTGGGTGCTGAGCTCGGTCATGCCGTACATGTTGATGCAGTCCGAGGCAGCGATCCCCAGCAGCGACTCCATCCGGCCGTAGAACTCGGTGGCTTCGACATCGCGCGAGCGCCCCTTGAAGCCCCCGGTGTCCAGCACCCGGCTGCCGGGCGGCAGACGGTAGCGCCTGCCCGCGCGCTCCATCTCGTCGAAGGCGTGAACGAAGCTGTAGGTCGCGCCGAGCAGCGCACAGGGCTCGCCGGTCGCCACCGCCTCGTCCAACGCGCGGAACAGGAGGTCGTTCTCCAGCCCCTTCTGGTTGAGCAGGTATTCGCTGTCCGGGGTGCCGAAACGGCCGACCGCGAGCGCGAGGTAATGGGCGAGCGAGGAGTTGGGCATCTCCTCTTCGGTGGGGAACAGGATCCCCATCCGGATCCGCTCCCGGCCGCGCATGAATCGCGCGCTGAAATTGGCGGTCATCGAGCGATCGTAGACCGCGAGCGTCGGGTGATAGCAGCGCCCGCGCGCGCCGCCGGTGGTGCCGCTGGTCATGAACACCCGCTCGGCGCTCTCGGGCGCGACACAACTCAGCGTCAGGGTTTTGAAGGCGCTGATCGGCACCGGCGGGATCTCGCGCCAACTGGTGACGACGCGGGGCGACCGGCCCTTCTTCAGGCAGAAGCGGCGGAAGCTCTCGTTGTTCTCGAACTGATGCGCGAACAGCGCGAGCGCCATCGCGTCGAACTCGTCCTCGGTCGAGGAACTCCGTCCGATGAATTCGAGCACGCTGTCGCTCAGGCCCGTTTCCGACACGTCCCGCCCCGGCTTCCACAGGTAACCGAAGGTGGCCCTTCCGGCCCGGGATGTCCAGTTCTCCCGCGCGCGGACACGGTCGCAGCCGGCCGTCGCCCCGGGCGATCTCCTCTCACCCCGACCCTCTCCCCGCTGGGGAGAGGGGAGTCGCCCGCCGCCGCTCCCGCCTTTCCTTCTCCCCTCCCGCTTGCGGGAGGGGTTGGGGGAGGGCGGGTCGGTCGGTACGGACCGGCGCAAGGGCGGGGGACAAGCATGGGCGGTGTCGGCGTCATCCGGCGCAGCTCCCGTATCGTCATGCCCGGACTTGTTCCGGGCATCCACGCGTTGCCGCGTCGAGGCATGAACGGGAACGCCGAGCCGGCGGAGGGACGTGGATGCCCGGAACAAGTCCGGGCATGACGTGTCAGGGGTGCCCTCTGAGACACGACCCGCGCGCGGGGAACTTGCGGGCCGACAAGCGGCGTCCCATGATCGGCGGGCCATGG
>JAJEHI010000072.1 GCA_022823775.1 Defluviicoccus sp.
AGCGGCACGGTCGCGGTGGTGGCGGGGGTGCTGATCTCAACCGCGGCCGATCTCCCCGCGGGACCGTTCCTCGTCGTCTGCTTCGCCGCCGCCGCGATCGGAACGCGACTCCTGTTGCGCGATCGCGGCACCGGGTGAGCGACGCTCGACCGTCTGTGGGATCAGTTCCGATCGAGCCTGCCAGCAGCGGGCTGAACAGCCATGTCCAGGGCGTTCAGGAACGTCCGGCCGATCAATTCCAATTGCCGCACGAGCTCTATGCGCTCCGCGGCGCCGGCCATCTCTTCCGCGGACAGGATATGACCGATGAGCCCGCAGCCGTCCGCGAGGGTGACGATCACGATGTCCCTCGGTTCCGGGATCGCGTCGCTCAACAGCGTCTCCCGGATCCGCCGGATCAGGTCGCGCTCCGCCTCTTCGTTCGCGAGCGGGTAATGCCGCGTTCCGAATATCCGCAGGACGCGGTCGTCGCTCAGCCCGAGGATGCCGTTGTCGACCAGCCGGGCCAGTGCCGTTTCCCGGATCTCGTCGGCATGGTGGGTCGCGTGCTCCACCCAGTAGAGGGCGTCGTGCTCCCGGCTCGATTGCGCGATCTCGGAGAGCATCGGATCGAGCAGCGCATCCCCCACCGGGGACGAGTCCACCAGGAACAGCCGCCGCGCGTCGGTGTCGATGCGGTTCTCCAGCGCGAGGTCCATGAGCACCGCGCCGCCGAGGGCATAGCGGGCCAGCCATTCCGGGGCCCGCGACAGCGCCCCGTCCTCGTCGCGCAGCAGGAGCAGAAACTCTTCGGCGAATCTCATCATCAGGCGCCTTGGACGAATACCGCCGACAGGAGGTAGTAGAACGCGACCGCCAGCACCGCGCCCACCGGAAGCGTCACGACCCAGGACACGAAGATGGTGCGGACCACGCCGAAATCGAGGGCGCCCATCCCGCGCGCGAGACCGACCCCCATCACGGCACCCACCAGCGTCTGTGTCGTCGAAACCGGCAGTCCGGTGCCGCTCGCCACGACGACCGTCGACGCTGCGGCAAACTCGGCGGCAAATCCGCGGCTCGGCGTGAGCTCGGTGATCTTCCTGCCGATCGTCGCCATGACCCGGTAACCGAACGTCGCCAGGCCGATCACAATGCCCGCCGCGCCGATCAGCAGGACCCACACCGGTACCGCCGACTTGGCGGCGACCCCGCCCGTGGTCACCACGCCGACGATCGCGGCGACGGGTCCGATCGCATTGGCGACGTCGTTGGAACCGTGGGCGAACGCCATGCCGGAAGCGGTGACGATCATCAGGATGGCGAACACCTTCTCGACGTCGTTAAAGCGCGATTGCCCCCCGGTGGAGGATTCGAGGCTCCGGAAGCTCAACCGGTCGATGAGCAGACGACTGGCGACGGCGACGATGCCGGCCGCGACCACCGAAAACAGGAGCGCCATCGGCATGCTGAGATCCATGCCGACATGCTTCAGGCCCTTCACGAAAGTCACGACCGCGGTCACCAGCACCGCGGCGAAGATGTAGATGGGAACGTATCGACGCGCGTAAACGGCGGGATCGTCCCTGTCGAAGATCAGCCACTGTACGCTCAGCACCAGGAGAAACGCGATCGCTCCGGCAAGAACGGGGGTGACCACCCAGCTTGCGGCGATGGCCGTCACGTCCCACCAGTGGACGGCCTCGAAGCCGATCGCCACCACGGCAAAACCGATGATGGCCCCGACGATCGAATGCGTGGTCGATACGGGCCAACCGAATCTGGAAGCGACCGTCAGCCAGACGGCGGCGGCCAGCAGAGCCGACAGCATGCCGATGACCAGCAGGTTGGGATCGTGCTCGAGGGCTTCGGCGTCGATGATGCCCTTGCGGATCGTCGAGGTGACCTCGCCGCCGGCCAGAAACGCTCCGAGGAATTCGAACACACCGGCGATCAGGATCGCGACGCCGACCGTGATGGCCCCCGAGCCGACCGACGTCCCCATCGAGTTCGCGACGTCGTTGGCGCCGATCGCCCAGGCCATGTAAAGGCCGGCGGCGATAGCCGCGACGAGAATGACGGTGAGGCCTGCGTCCACGGAATGCCGTCTCCCCGGCGAGAAGGTGACTGGAGCGGACAGTGCCGGTGTGTGTCAAGCGGTCGGCATGCTTGGTTTTCGGCGCTAACAGCCGTGCAGCGCCCCGTCCATCGACCGAATCGTGACGCTCCGGAGAGCGCGCGATAAGGATTCCAAGTCACCCCGCACGCGTGGCAACCGACAAAACTGATGAGTAATGAGAGCGGCAATTATAGTATAACATCATAGTGAATTCGGCGCGCCGCTCGGTGGTACATCCGATAATCGGAACGCGACGGTGCCGGGTATCCGAGGGGGACAGCCGTGGATTTCATCCGCAAGACACTGATTTTCGCTGCGCTGTGCGCCCCGCTGGTTCCGTTTGGGTTGAGCGCGCAGACCCCGAATGTCGTGGTGAGTCTGAAGCCGATCCATTCCCTTGTCGCCGGGGTGATGGGCGAAGCCGGCAAGCCCCGGCTTCTGCTCAAGGGGACCGCATCGCCCCACACCTACCAGATGCGCCCGTCCGATGCCCGGGCTCTCGCCGAGGCCGACCTGATCGTGTGGGTCGGCGAGGCGATGGAGACCTTCCTCCACCGAGCCGTCGAAAATCTCGGCTCCCGGTCCAGGGTCGTGACCCTTCACGAGGTGCCCGGAATACACCTGCTGCGCAACCGCGAAGGGGGGATATGGGAAGACGACGATCATGAGGAGCCCCATGTCGACGAGGACGAAGACCACGGTCATGAGCACGACGAGTACAACATGCATTTCTGGCTCGATCCGGCCAACGCCGGCCGGATCGTCGATGAGGTGGCGGCGGCGCTGATATTTCTCGACCCCGCCCGCACCGCGACCTGGCGCGCCAACGCCGCGGCGACGCGTAAACGGATCGCCGATGTCCACGCGTCCCTTGAAGCGCGTCTGGCGCCCGTGCGCGGACACGCCTTCGTGGTCTTCCACGACGCCTATCAGTATTTCGAGCGCGCCTACGGGCTGAACGGCAAGGGCGCGGTCGCCGTCGACCCGGCGCGGGCGCCGAGCGCCAAGCGGCTCGTCGAGCTGCGCGCCGCGCTCGCCGAGCACAAGATCCGCTGCGTGTTCACCGAACCCCAGTTCGAGCCCGATCTGGTCCGCACCGTGATCGAGGGCAGCGACGTCCGGACCGCGGTACTCGACCCGGTCGGCGCCGACACGAGGCCGGGTGCGGACGCCTGGATCGAGATCATGCGCGGCCTGGGCGACGCGATGGTAGGCTGTCTCGGCAAGAGTTGACCGCCGCCGCCGGGGCGCCGGAGCCGTCGATGGAGCGGCTCCCCGCATGCGTGTCTCGTCCCGATAAGGTATGGCCACGGCAGGTTCCCGAATGACCGATGCACCCGCCCAAGGTCCGTCCGAGGCCTCGCCGCTCGTCGAGGCGCGCGGCGTCAGCCTGCGCTTCGGCCGCCGCACCGTGCTCGACACGGTGGATATCGCCGTCCGCGCCGGGGAAATCGTCACCTTGGTCGGGCTCAACGGCGCCGGCAAGTCGACGCTGATCCGCGTGATCCTAGGCATCGTGGAACCCGATAGCGGCGAGGTGTTGCGGAGCCCAGGCCTGCGCGTCGGCTACGTGCCGCAGCAAATGCAGCGCGATCCGGTCCTGCCGATCACGGTGGAGCGCTTCATGACGCTTGGTGCGCCGGCCCCTCGCGGGACGCTCCAACGGGTGCTCGACGAGGTCGGCGCCGATCCGATTCTCGGCTACCCGCTGGCCGAGATCTCCGGCGGGGAGATGCAGCGCGTGCTGCTCGCGCGGGCCCTGTTGCGCGAGCCCCGGCTCTTGGTGCTCGACGAGCCGCTGGCCGGGGTGGACGTCACCAGCCAGAACGATCTCTACCGGCTCATCGCCGACATCCGCGACCGGCGCGGCTGCGGGGTCCTCCTGGTATCGCACGATCTTCACCTGGTGATGGCCGCGACCGACACCGTGGTCTGCCTCAACCGGCATGTGTGCTGCACCGGGCGGCCGCAGGCGGTTCTAAGACACCCCGAGTTCATCTCCCTGTTCGGACCGCATTTGTCGGAGACGCTCGCGGTCTACCAACATGCCCACGACCATCGTCACGACGCGCTGGGCGAGCCGCTCTCGATCGGAGCGGGCCCGTCGGAGCGGCCGGGGCCGGCCGGCCGGCATCCGTGATCGAGGACTTCGTCCTGCGCGCCCTTGGCGGCGGGATCGGGGCGGCGATCGCCGCCGGGCCGGTCGGATGTTTCGTGGTGTGGCGGCGCATGGCGTATTTCGGCACCGCGCTCGCGCACGCGGTGCTGCTCGGGGTCGCGCTCGGATTCCTGCTCGAGATCGAGCCTATCGTCGCGGTCTTCGCGATATGCCTTCTGCTCGCGGTCTGTCTCCTTCTGCTGGAGCGCCAGCGGGTCATTTCGGTCGACGCCCTGCTCGGGGTTCTCGCGCACGCGGTGTTCGCGGCCGGGCTGGTCGTCGTCGCGTTCATGGAGCGGGTGCGGGTCGATCTGATCGGCTATCTGTTCGGCGACATCCTTTCGGTCGGGGTCGTCGATCTCTGGCTGATCTTCGGCACCGCGGCCGTGGTCTCCGCGGCGCTTGCCTGGCAATGGAGCAACCTCCTCGCCGTCGCCCTCAACCAGGATCTCGCGGCGGCGGAGGGCGTGCCGGTGGAGCGGATCCGTTTCCTGTTCCTGTTCCTGCTCGCCGCGGTGATCGCCGTCGGAATGAAGATCGTCGGCATGCTGCTTGTCGTGGCCCTGGTCATCGTCCCCGCCGCCGCGGCGCGGCGCATGGTGGCGACGCCCGAGCAGATGGCGGCGGCGTCGACGGCGATCGGAATCGCCTCGGTCGTCGCCGGTCTGTTCGCCTCGCTCCTCTGGGACATTCCCGCGGGGCCGGCCATCGTGCTGATGGCGAGCGGGATCTTCGCCGCCAGCCTGCTGATTCCCGTCCGGGGGCAATCTCGCGGGGAAGGCTAACCCTCCGCGGGCGCCCGCCGCCGCGTCGCTCTCAGAAGAAGACCACCAGCAAGGCAATCCCGGCCAGGCCGCCGAGGATGAAGCAGGCGGCGCTCACGATGCCGGTCAGGGTGGCCCAATCGGCGGTCCGCCAGGTGCGACCCTCGACGTTGAACATGACCTCGGAACGATCGCCCTCGCCGTCGGCGAAGCGCTTGAGCGCGGACTCGCTTCCGTGCGCCTCCCGGACGGAGACGATGGTGACCAGGAACATGGTCAGCGCGGAGGTCAGAATGCCCACGCCGAAGACCATGACGGTTGTGAGCGCGAACCAGTGAAACACGCCCTCCTGCCCGCCCGTGGTGGAGGTGCTCATGAAACCGATAATCAGCGCGGTACCGCCGGCATTGCCGAAGAGCAGAAGGCGCGTCGATTCGAGGAGCATCCGGAACATGATGTTCCGGCGCATGGAAACGACCTTGTAGCCCTCCCGCAGCCATTCCTCGCTGGTTTCTTCCCGTTCGAATTCGTCGATTTTCTTCACTGGCCGACCGCCTTTCCCGTCCCGTCTTTCACCTTTGCCGGGGCGAACTCGACCAGCCGCACATAGTCCGATCCGGCGTTCCCGCCATCGGCGAACGCGATCTCCCAGCCGTCGATGAGGAAGGGCCCGCTCGCCAACGCCGTTTCCAGGAACCCTTCCCGATCCGGCTCGCCCGGCATCCGCTCGAGTACGGCGATGACGAAGCGACCCAGTATGTAGCCCTCGAGGCCCGACGCGTCCGCGGTTCCCGCCGCCTCCGGCGCCGCCGCCCGCCAGGCGGCGAGCGCGGACCGGAACCGCTTCACCAGCGCATTGCCGGCATCCCGTACATCCGGCAGGACGCGGGTGCTCACGGCCGGACCGAAGCGCTGCTTGAGCCGGCCGGCGATCCGGTCGAGATCGACGATCGACAGCATCCCGAAAGCGAAGTTGTGACCGAATGACCGCGCCGCGTCGATCGCATCGAGGGTGTTGGACGTGGTCGCCGCCATCAGCACGACATCGAGATCCGCCTTCTCCAGCACGAACAGCGTGCTATGGACCGAGTGGCTGTGCCACGAATAAGACGCCTTGGCGAGGATCGGCAAACCGCGGGCCTTCAGCGATTCGCGAAAAGCGGTCAGCACCGAGTATCCGAACGCGTCGTCCTGGAAAATGACGCCGAAACGGCGCGCGCCACGCCGGCCGTGCATGTGGGCGACGAGCTGTCGCGCTTCCTCGGCATAACCGGTGCGCAGGTTGACGACGTTGGGGAAGCGCGCACGGTCGCGCAGAAGGCCGGCGCCCGAGAGGATCCCGACAAAGGGCACCCTGGCCCTGCGGAGGATGGGCGCCATGCGCAACGCTGTCGGCGTGCCCAGTCCGCCGATGACGGCGAAGATGTCCCGGTCGGTCGCAAAATGCGCCGCGTTGGCGGCGGCCGTGTCCGGATCGTAGGCATCGTCGCGCGACGTCAGCCGGAGCGTCCTGCCCCTCACTCCGCCCCCGAGATTGCGTTCGTGAAAGGCGGCGCGGATGCCGGCACGGTACCTGAGGCCCGTGGTTCCGCACGCGCCGGTGAGACAACTGCTCTGAGCGAAGGCGATCCTGTCCTCGGTCACGCCGGGCTCCGCAGGCTCCCCGGCCGGCACGGTTCCCGCGCATAGCAGCAGGAAAAGCGGGATCGTCCCGCCCAGCCTAGTTGGCAAGGCCATCCGTCTTCCCGGCGTTCGCCGCCGAGCCGGCTTTCGGCTCCGTCCCGTCCATTCCTGCCGGCTTCTCCGGCTTTGCCTTCTTCGTGCCGGCCGATCGGCCTTTTGTCGCCTTTTCCGGCTTTTCCTCCGCCGGTTTTGCATGCCCGGGCTGGGCCGGCCCACTCTCGTCCTCGTCGTCCGGGATGACGGTGGTCCGGTTGACCAACGGTTTTTCGTTCTGCTCCGCGGCCGCGGCAACGCCGGTCGGCGCGACGTGGCGGTGACTGAAGATGGACAGATCGTCGAAAATCAGGGAACGCAGCTTGGCCGTGCTCAGGTGGTGGCGTTCTCCGCGGGCGGCATGGAAGCGCCCATCCATCAGGAAGCGGTCGGAATCGACGTTCTCGAAGCCGTGGCCGCTCCCTTCGCTGACCGTGGACAGAGAGCGTCTCGCGCCGGCGAGGTTCCGTTTCGCCGGCGGCGCGACGGCCGCGACGGGAGCGCGGCCGACGCCCGGCACGAAACCTTCGACCATGTTGATGTCTATGGCCGAGGCATTGCTCGGATTGACCGTCGACAGCGTGGCGTCCCGGAAAATATTTCGCATGCGCTGCCAGTACCGCGTCACCGTGACCGAGGACGGCTGGCTCCGGTAGGCCACCAGCAGATCGGCGAAGATCTGAGCGCTGCTCTCGGCTTGAAGCCGGCGCTCTCGCGCTCTTGCCCTGGCGTTCATGACGACCGCCTGCGCCTGCCCCCGGCTGCGGGCCAGAAGTTTTTCCATCCGGCGGTTGGCGTTGCTTACCGATTGAATGCCTTCGGCGATCGCGTCGCTCACGTCCCGAAACGCGGCAACAGTTTCCTCGATGGGACGCACATCTACGATGTTGAGCGCCAGCAATTCGATCCCGATATCGTGATCCTTCAGATACGCGGATGTGTCCTTGAACAGGAGCGTCTGGATGATGTCCCGGTTGGTTGTAAAAATCAGGTCTATGAAGTGCTTCCCCATGATCTCGATCAGGCGTTCGCGCACGATGAGCGTCAGAACGGCTTGCGGATCGACGGTGGCGTAAAGGTAGCTCTTCAGGTTTCCGATCCTGTATTGCAGCGCGACGTCCGCTTCGAACAGATTTGCATCGCCGGACAGGATCGAAAACGCGGCCTTGCCCGTCTCGTCACGGGTCCCAACGCCGCGTCGCGTGATGCGCGTGACCTTGCGTATGTGGGCCCGCTCCACGAACGGAAGAGCGTAGTGGATTCCGGGCAGGATTTCCGGATCGACCACCTTGCCGAAGCGCGTCAGCACCGCCTGCTCTTCCTTTTTCACCACGTAAACGCCGTCGGAGAGCAAGGCCAGCACCGCGACCCCCGCGAGCGCGGCGAGCAGGACCGTCTTGCGGTCGTGCATGTAGTCGAAAACCGCGTGGATGATGCGTGTGCTGGGCGCGGGTGCTTCGGGAGCGTCCGGCATGGCTCGCTCCTTATTCCTGCGTCCGCTTCGGCGCCGGCGGCTTCGGAATCTCCTTGCCGTCCAGATACTTGAACAGTTCGTTGTCGGCCGGAAGCATCAGCGTGGTATTCTTGTCGATGATGGAATCGTAACTGTCGAGCGCCCGGATGAACTTGTAGAATTCCGGGTCGTCGCGGTACGCGGCGGCCAGCGTCTCCAGCGCATCGGCTTCCGCCTTGCCGAGAATGGCCGTGGCTTCGGCATGGGCGGTCGCCATGATCTTCTCGTGCTCGTTGATGGCGAACGCCTCGATGCCTATCGCCCGCTCCTCGCCCTCGCTGCGGTAGCGCGCGGCGATACGGGCGCGTTCGGAGATCATCCGCTGGATTACGCTGGGACGGTTCTCGGCGGGCAGTGTGTATTCGACCAGACCCGCCTTGACGACCTCGATCCCGTAATCCGACGCCGCGACGGGTTTGATCTGATCGAGGATTTCGCGGGACGCCTTGGTGATGTCCTGATGCTGGAGTCCGAGGCTTACGAAGGCATCTCTCGACTTGTTGCTGACCACGATGCCGACGCTCGCCCTGTACAGATCGCCCAGCCGCTTCACCGCGTTGGCTTCGGTGCGGATCGCCTCGACGTACCGGACGGGATCCGAGACGCGCCACAGCAGGTAGCCGTCCACCAGAACGTTTTTCTGGTCCTCGGTGATCAGCTCCTGCTTCAGATTCATCAGCGGCCGGACCCGCCGGTCCACCTTGTAGACCACCGATATGGGCGTCGGCAGTTTGAAGTGCAGCCCGGGTTGCTTCACCGGCGGCACGATCTTGCCGAAATTGGTCAGGACGCCCTGTTCCGACTCATCGATCACGTAGTGGACGTCCCACGCGACGACGGCCGCGAGAACGACCGCGACCGTCGTCGCGAGTTTCCTGCCTCTAGTCATGACTGCCTCCGGCGGCTCCGGTCGCGTGCTTGTCGCCGCCCGATCGGGCGGGATGGCCGGGTCGCGGCCCGGCGGCGCCGCCCAGCGACCTCTTCCACAGCGCTACCTTGTTCAGCGTGTCCTGGTTCGGGACGATGATCTTGCTGCGACCCGAGAGCGAAGTTTCCAGCTTTTCGCGCCACAGCATGTTGTGAAGGACTTCCGGCGCTTCGCGGACGGCGCCGGCGACCATGCGGATGGCGTCGCTTTCGGCCGCGGAGGTGATGACTCGCCGTGACGCTTCGCCCCTGGCCTGCTGGACCTCGTACTCCGCGTTGCCGTGCGCGCGGGGGATCAACGACACCGTAAGGCGCTGCGCGTTGACGATGATGCGCTCCCTGTCGTCCTGGGAACTCGAAACCTCCCGGAACGCATTCATCGCGCCGCCGACGGGACTTACGGAGAGCAGGTTCACCTTCACGAGCTCAATGGCGTCGAGCAGCGCGCTGTCCCCGCCCGGGAGCCGCTTTTCGAACACCTCCCCGATGTGATCCTGAAGCATCGCGCGTTCGACGTTCAGCAGGTTGTCCAGCGTCCGCCCCGCCACGAACTTGCGCAGCTCCTTGCGGATATTGTCGCCGATGACCTGTTCGGGGTTCGCCACGCGGTAGTGATAGACGTAAGGGTCGCTGACCCGGTACTGCACGTTCAGCGACATCGACATCAGGTTGACGTCGCCGGTGAGATACTCGCCCGCCGCGCCGCTGGTCACGGACTTAACCTCCCGGACCGGCCATTTGTCCGCCCGCGCGAACGGCCAGGGAGCGAGATAGTGAAGCCCTGGCGGCAGGTCCCGCCACGCCACCGCGCCGAACAGGCGCCCGTAGCCGACCTCGCCCGGCCGCACGACGGCGAAGCCGCTCAGCAGAAATGCGGCAACGACGGACAGCCAGACGGTCGCTCCGGCGGGCGCGCGGGGGCGCAGCAAACCCTTCAGCGGCGCACCGCCGGTCATGCGCGCCCACCATCCCTTCATCGGCCCCGACAACGGCCGCAGGTTCATGAGCAGATCCTGATAGCCGCCTTTCAGCGCCCCCGCACGGAAGCGCCAGAACATGAGCGCGAAGAGGCCGAGCGCGCCGGTCCACTGGATCACCGCCACCGCGGGCGAGTCCGACGCGTCGAGATTGACCGCGAGCGACAGGCCGAAGGCAATCATCAGGAGGTCGACGGCGATGCCCAGAGCCACCGTCACGACGACGACCGAGCCGACATAGACCGAAGCGAACCGCGCGCCGAACTGGCTGGCGACAATGGCTATCGTCCCGGTGTTGGTCGCGGGTCCCGTCATCAGGAACACCAGCGCCGCGCCCGGGCTGAACCCCTTGGCCACGAGGGCCGCGGCGATCGGCGTGCTCGCGGAGGCGCAGATGTAGAGCGGCACGCCCACCAGAACCATGACCGGATAGGACAGCCAGCGGGCGTACTCGTAGGCCATGAGGTTGTCCGGAATGGCGAGGTAGAGCAGCCCGCCCAGGATCACGCCGACCAGCAGCGCGAACAGGATGTCGTCGGCCACCTCGACGAAACCGTAGCGCAGGATGTGCTTGCAAACCGTGGTAAAGGAGAGATCGCCGAGGTCCCGGCCCGCTTCGTCCCTGGGCGGCGCCGCGGGTTCGGGAATCGAGAGAAACTCCCTGTAAAAATCCGGCTTGATCCACGTCATGGACCGCGCCTGGCCGATGCCCTGGTTGAGGCGGCCGAGCCATGTGACGAAGAACGCCCTGAGGGTGGCCGGGCTTATGTAGCAGTCGTCGTCGCCCGGTATGAGGGTCTTGTGGCTGTGGTCGTGGTCGTGGTCGTGATGATCGTGGTCATGGCCGTGGTCGTGGCCGTGGCCGCCGTCGGCGGGAACCGGTTCGGGGGCATCGCCGTCGCGGACCATCCCGATGCAGAAAATTCCGGCCATCACGCCGGTTATGAAACTGATGACAGGCCGGACCACGGCGGCCACCGGCCCGAAAAAGGCGTTGGTGACCAGGATCGAATCGGCGCCGGTCTCCGGCGCGGTGATCAGGAACGACATGCAGGCCGAGCGCGACGCGCCCTTGCGCCGCATTTCGGCCACCACCGGAACCACCGAACAGCTGCAAAGCGGCATCGGCACGCCGATGGCCGCGCTGGAAGCAACGGACTTGAGACTGTCCCGGTGCAGCCATCGCAGTACAGCGTCCCGCGAGATGAACACATGGATCAATCCCGCCAGGAAAAGGCCGAGGAGCAGCATCGGCCCCAGCAGGAGAAACGAGTTCCACAGGAAATCGAGGAAAACAATCAGCTGATCCATGGCGCTTTCTCCGTCGCCTGTTGCAAGCCGAAGAATATAGCCAGCTTGCCGACTCCAGCCCGACTCAATTCGCGAGGCGTTGTGTTTATTGGACTATTTTACACGGACAAAATCTACTTGGACATCTTGCAATCACAATATTTCCGTCAATTTAATGATATAATATTATAGTTAATAAGATGATATAATATCACCTTTCGGTCAACGGCGCGACCAAGATCCCCGAGATGACACTCTTTCACGGTAACGACGAACAATCCGGACATGTCAGTACTGATGTTAATGGTGCCTGCAATGCCACCCCGTCTGGTGAAGGGTGCCAGGTGGAAGGGGGTCGCCAAGTTCCGTTGGTTTCCGACGGCGGGGTGAAAGAGCCGCGATCCGAGCTGTACCGGGCGCGAACCTTCGCATGCGGTCCGGGCTACCGCAGGACCTATGGCGAGACACGAACGAAGCACTTGTCGGAAGCCTCTTCACCTAACATGCATCCTTCGCGAGCGCGTTGTCCGGGCTCACCTGGCGGGCGAGCCGATCCGCTCGATTGCGGCGCGCTCGGCGTCAGCGTTTCCTCGGTGCCCAAATGGGTTGCACGGTGGTCGTCGAGACGCCGCATTTGACGATCGACCGGTTGCAGGATCTGCCGGCGACGCAAGGGA
The DNA here is from genome assembly GCA_022823775.1 of Defluviicoccus sp. Classification (GTDB taxonomy): domain Bacteria; phylum Pseudomonadota; class Alphaproteobacteria; order MPNO01; family MPNO01; genus MPNO01. Next base: position 12,121 of record JAJEHI010000072.1, read on the forward strand.
TCGCGGTGTGCCGCGACTCGATCTGGCGGCTCCTCGGGCGCGCGGGGCTGCGCCTTAAAATAATTCTGTTCGCCCATGAGCAGACGCGCGCCGCAGTGGCCCGCAAGCGGGCCCGGTGGCAGACGCTCAGGTGCCGGCTGGAGGCGGACAGCCTGATGTTCGTCGATGGTGAGGATGCTTCCAGGCCTGGATCGAGCAATTCCTCGTCCCAACGCCGAGGCCCGGCGACATCGTCCTCCTCGACAACCTCGCCAGCCACAAAGGAAGACCGGTCCGCCAGGCAATCCGCGGCGCCGGCGCGAAGCTGTGGTTCCTGCCGCCTTACTCGCAAGACCTCAACCCGATCGAACAGGCCTTCGCAAAGATCAAGCATTGGATGCGCGATGCCCAGAAGCGTACCCCCGAAGACGCCTGCGACCACCTCGGAACCCTCATCGATTCCATCCAACCCCAAGAGTGCCGCAACTACATCCAAAACGCAGGATACGCTTCCGTCTAAAACGGATACGTGCCAGCCGTTGGCCAGCCCGAGTCGGGCGTATGCAAGGCCTCTTGGGCGTCCAAACGGCCGGCGCGGCGGCAAGCTCTCTCACCCGGCATGCCGCCGCGCACGGCGGCACCGACCCGACGGCCGATCGGCCTTCAGCCGATGCGGGTCCGAAGGATGCCGATTCCGTCGACCTCGCACTCGACCGCGTCGCCGGGCTTGAGCCACCAGGGCTCGTCGTCCTCTTCGTTGAGCGGCAAACGCAGCCCGACAACCCGGCCCAGCCGGCCAGCCTCGTCGGCGATGGCGGTCGCCTCGGACAGGGAGAGGCGGCGCACGGACGAGAGAAAAGCCCACTGGTCGGCATGGGGCTCGAAACTGTCGTCCAGAAAGACGGTGTTGCCGTCCTCGCGCGGACTGCCCTGCAGCGGCAGCGCGATAAGATTGCCGAAGCCGCCCGCGGGCACGGTGTCCTGGCTCGGGAAGAACCGGTCGCAGGACGCGAACCCGATATCCGGGTTGCGCTCCATCGTCTCGGTGATCAGATGGGCGCCGAGACGGCGTGCGAGGGCGGCGGGGACCGGCTCGGCGAAGAAAATGCAGACATGCCCGCCATTGCCCGAACGCGAGCGTTCGAGAGCCGCCGGCACGTCCTTCGAGCGGCAGGCTTCAAGAAAGGCGCCCGCGTCCCGCTGCCAGCTCGCCTTGTCGAAGTCGGCGGCGAGAAACCGGCAGGTGTCGTCCGAAAGCATGGGATAGACGCCGATCGTGTGGCGGCCGCGCAGATGCCCGTCGATCGCCTCGTCCGTTACCTCCCGGAACGCCCGGTTGGGACAGGAGCCGCACTTGACGCGCGGCTTGCCGCAGATGCGGGGCGCCCACTCATTGGCGCAGACTGGCGCATAGCCCGCCTTGCCTGTCCTGGCGTTGTCCCAGCGCTTCGGATAGATGTCCTCGCGGCCGCGAAACAGGGATCTGAACAGCGCGATCTTGTCGTGCGCCGACGAACGGTTGGTGATCGGTCCCGCGGACGGCAGGACGTCCTTCAACGCGGTGGGCGGATTCCCAATCTCAGCGAGACGGGCCTCAAGGGTCGCCTTCTCGGCCTCAAGACGCGCAAGCCGCTCGCGTATGAGCGCGGCTTCCTCGTCGTGGGATGAAGCGTGCGCCAACTTGTCCCCGTTTCGTAGATCCGTCCGCACATGCCGGCGAGGGAGCAGGATAGTGCGCCCCGAAAGCCCCGGTAAATGTCGCCACCGCCGCATACGGTTCCCACGTGTGGGCGCCGGTGGGCTACTCGTGGGACGAAGGGTGGAACGGCGGTCTGGTCCGCGGCCCGCATGCGGCCTTGCCGATGGGCAAGACGGTAAAAGTCGTCGCACGAACCCTTCGCGGAAACCAGGCTGTCCGGGCCTTGTGGATGCTTGGGCGACGATGCCGTTTCACACACCGGAGGCGTTATCGGTTTCACACCCGCGCGTCGAAGATCCTCACGCCGTAGGTGCGCTCGAGATAGCGGCCGAAGCGGAACTTGCACTCGGGGCCGTCCATTGGCGGGTCGGGCAGCGCGCCGCCCAGCGGTTCGACGTCGAGCACCACGAACGCCTCGCCGTTGACCCGCTCCACCTCGTCCATGCCGTCGCGCAGGTCGCCGAGCGTGCCGAACCGGAACACGTTCCTGAGCCCGCAGGCGCGGGCGAGCGCGGCGTAGTCGGTCTCGCCCGCGTCCGCCATCCCGACCTCGAACGTCGCGCCGTAGACCCCGTTGTCGACCAGGAAGTGCGTCAGGTTGGGAAGACCGAGCCGGCGCTCCACCGTCAGCATCCCGGGGTTCATCAGGAACGCGCCGTCGCCCGAGAACGCCCACACGTTGGCCCGGGGGATGCCGTAGGCGATGCCGGCGGCGAACAGCGAGGCGAGGCTCATCGAGGCTTCGAGGTAGAATACCCTCTCGGTTTCGCCGGTGAGCTTCCACCACATCTCGGACGCGTTGCCGGCCGAGGTGACGACGACCTGGTCGGTCCAGCGCTCCACCAGATGGGCGAAGCAGGCCTCCATCTCCATCGCCATCAGGGGCTCTCCCCGTAGAGCAGGTCGCGGGTGAAGCCGACCACCACGGGCCGCGAGATCGTCCGGGCGTGGGCCACCGCGCGGCGGATCTCGCCCAGCCGGTCGCGCCGTTCGATCACCGTGTAGGGAAGGTCGATCGACTGCATCACCGGTTCGAGATAGAGCCCGTTCGAGACGTGGAACTTGGCGCGGTCGCCCAGCCTGCCCCGCATGGTGATGAAGATCGTCATCGGCACCATGTAGGTGTAGTTGATCTTGGTGATCGCGTAGATGCAGGTCATCAGCCCGGACGCGCCCATCAGGGCGAGCGAGCCCTTGCCGCCGAAAAACGCCCCAGAGCACAGCCCGATCGCCGATTCCTCGCGGTTGACCGGGATGTGGTCGAAGCGCGCGTCGGCCTCGAACGCCTCGATCAGCGCGGCGATCCAGCCGTCGGGCAGGCTGGCGACCAGCTCGATTCCCGATTGCGCCGCCTGCTCGGCGATCGCGGCGGCGACCTCCCGGTCGGGACCCGCCATGTCCGCCCCCTAGAGGTCGCTCACCCCGGCGCGGTGGCGGAGATACTGCCACGCCCGGTTGACCGATATTTCGCTGGTGAAGGTCGCCGAGCAATGCTCGATCTCGGCGTCCGAGAGATATGTGACCTCGCCCATCCGCATCGCCTGCGCCTGCAGCTCGGCGGCGACCTGGAGATAGACCGACGTCATCGTCGCTTGCTGGTGCGACGTGCCGGCGACCGCGCAGCCGTGGCCCCGCATCAGCGCCACCCGGTTGCCGCCGAGGCAGTCCGCGAGGTCGCGCCCCTGCTCCATGTTGACGACCAGGAGGTTGGTGTCGCCGAACCTGTCGCGGATATCCCAGACCGGGATGTCGGCGCCGATCGACGCTCCGACATGGATGATCGGGCGCAGCCTGATCCCGGTCACCCCGAAGGGGATGACGGCGTGCGAGTGGTTGTGGACCACCGAGTTGACGTCGGGTCGCTTCTCGTAGATCGCGCCGTGGATGAAGCGCTCGGCATAGGGAACCCGGCCCGAGTCGTCGACCGGCTCGCCGTCGAGGGTGAACTCCATGATGTCGTCGAGCGTGACCAGCTCCGGCGCGCGCGAGCACGACATCAGATAGCGCTCCGGATTGCCGGGGTGACGCACGGTGACATGGCCGTAAGCGTCGACCACCCCCTCGCGCGCCAATATGCGGTTGGCGACCACCACGTCGCGCATGGCCTGCAGCACATCGCTCATTCTGGAAACTCCTCTGGCTGGCCTCCGACGAATGCCTCGCGGCGGTCTTACCATGCCGCGCTCCGCCGCGCGACCCGCCGCGCCGTCCGGACCCCGCCGCAGCTTGCGCCAGATCGATCGGCAGTCCGCCCGGATGTCCTACAGGCAGGGTTCCCGTCCGGCTCCTCCTCCGAGCTTTATAAGAATTTCTAATGATATCCCATAAATAACGGTATTGGTTTTTATGATCCTTCGCGGCTAAAAGTCACAAGAAGACTTCTACGGGCATCCCGTCCGCGAACGTCTTGCGCAGGGAGGAACCGATATGAGCGGGAAGGAGAAGCCGCGGTCCGGGACTTCCCATACGGCGGGAAGGGCAGCGGGAACGCCCGGGAAACGTAGGCCGAAGAAAGCGCCGCCGGGATAGGGGACGTCGGCGCGGGAGGATGGAGCCATGCCAGTCACGTTGCGTCAGCTGCGCTATTTCCAGGCCTTGGTCGAACACGGATCGTTCAGCCGGGCGGCCGAGAGCGTGCACGTTTCTCAGCCCGCGCTCTCGCTCCAGATTCGCGAACTCGAGGCCTCCCTGGGCGGGCCCGTGGTCGAGCGCGAGAGCCGCGGCATCCAGCTCACGCGGCTGGGCCGGGAGGCGCACGAACAGACCCTCAGGATCCTCGACGAGACGCTCCTCCTGGAGACCATGGGGAAGCGGTTCGAGGAGGGCCCGCTCCGCTTTGCCGTGGGCATCCTTTCGACGCTCGCGCCCTATCTGCTGCCCGGCCTCCTGGATCGTCTGGAGGAGTCCTCGCCGCGCGTCGAGCTCAACGTGATGGAGGCGTCCGGCCAGGATCTCGTCGCCCACCTGCTCGCCGGACGGCTCGACGCGGCGATCGTTTCCCTGCCGCTCGGCTTGCTGGAACTGCCCGAGAGGGAGCTCTTCGAGGACCGTTTCCTGCTCGCCGGGCGCGCCCGGCGGCTCGAGGCGCTCTGCGCGCCGGGCAACGCGCCGCAGCCGGCCGACCTCGCGCGGGCGGACACCGGGCCGCTGCTCACCCTTGGGGACGGCCATTGCCTCGCCAACCAGGTGCTCGGCGCCTGCGCGATGTGGCGCATCCAGGAGGTCCGACGCGGGGCCGGGTCGCTCGCCACGCTGTCGAGGCTCGTGGCGAGCGGCGCCGGGCTGACGCTGATGCCGGAGACCGCGGCGCTCTGCGAACGGTCGGCCTCGCCGGAGCTGAGCTTCCTGCGCTTCCGCGCTCCCGAGCCGTCGCGGCAGATCGGTCTGGTGCACCGCGCGGTGTATCACGGGCAGCGCTGGGTAGACCTGCTTGTCGAGGCGGCCTCGGATGCCGGCGGGGCGCTGGTGCAGGAGGCGCGCGAATCGATCCGGAAGCGGTCCCGAAAGCGTTGATCGCGGCGTCGCCCTCCCCCGACCCCTCCCGCGAGCGGGAGGGGAGAAGATGAGCGGAGGCCGACGAAATCCCCTCTCTCCCGCGGGGAGAGGGGAGGTGGACGGTACGGACCGCGCGTCCCGGTCGGGTTCGAAAGGGCGCTATCCCGCCTCCCGCCCCGCCTTCCATTCGAGGAAATGGGCGACGATCTCCCCGCCGGTGGCGAACCAGACGTCGTCGTGGCTCCGGATATGGGCGAGCGCCCGGTCGAGCGCGCCGATCCGGTGCGGCACGCCCACGATGTAGGGGTGGAGCGAGACCGTGGCGACGCGTCCCGAGACGGCGCTCTCGGCGTAGAGCACGTCGAAGGCGCGGCGGATCATGCGCTCGAAATCGTCGGCGGTGAAGCCGCTCCCCTCGAAGGCCTGCTTGTCGGAAACGCCGGCGCCGTACGGCATCGAGACGATCGTCCGGCCCGCGACCTCCATCGCGACCGGCTGGTCGTCCGAGTCCCAGTCGACGACGTAGCGGCAGCCCTCGGCGACCAGCCGGTCGAGCGTGCCCCAGGTCTCCTGCCGCCCGGCGCCGAGCCAGCCGGTCGGGCGGCGGCCGGTGGCGCGCTCGATGCGGTCCAGCGTGCGCGCGACGATCCGCCCGGCTTCTTCTTCCGATCCCGCCTCGTTGAGCCGCCGCGTGTTGCTCTCGCAATGGCCCATGAGCTCCCAGCCGAGCCGCAGGCACTCCTCGACGATGCGCGGGGCCGCATCGCACACCTCGCTGTTGAGCGCGACCGTGTCGGGAACCCCGTGGCGCTCCATCACCTCCATCATGCGGAACACGCCGAACCGGTTGCCGTAATCCCGCTTTCCCCAGGCCGATACGTCGGGGATCAGGCCCGGCCCCTCCGGCATCCGCTCGTCGAGCGCGAAGACCTCGATATTGGGGACCGCCCAGAACGCGATCCGCGCCCCGCCCGGCCAGACAAGCGGCGGCCGGTCGATTATCGGCTCGTAGGCGTAGGGGCCGTAGGCGCGGGGTTCCATCGTCCTTCCCGTCCCGGTTGCGGACCCGATTGTGGCGTCCGCGCCGGCGCGTTGCCAGACCCCGGACGAGGCCGCAAGATGACCGACAGCTTTACGCAAGAGGGCCCGCGCCCATGACGACTCCCGCGAAGGACACCGCGGCCACCGTCGTTCCGTCGCTCCGCTACCGGGACGCCCCGGCCGCGATCGAATGGCTCTGCGAGGCGTTCGGTTTCGAAAAGCGCCTCGTGGTGCCGGGCGAGGACGGGACGATCGCCCATGCCCAGCTCGCGTTCGGCAACGGGATGATCATGCTCGGCTCGGCCAGCGACGACGCGTTCGGCCGGCTCCAGCGGCCCCTCGACACGCCGGACAGCCCGGTGTCGATGAGCGCCTACGCGATCGTGGACGACGTCGACGCGCACCACGCCCGCGCCGTCGGCGCCGGGGCCCGGGTGGTCATGCCGCCGGAGGACCAGGACTACGGAGGGCGCCTCTACGCCTGCCGCGATCCCGAGGGCAATCTGTGGAACTTCGGCAGCTACGATCCCTGGGAATAGCGCCGCGATTGCGGGGGAGGCTCACGATGAGTGCGGAGATCGTCTTCTACACCAACCCGATGTCGCGCGGGCGCATCGTCCGCTGGATGCTGGAGGAGCTGGCGGTTCCGTACCGCACCGAGATCGTGGAGTACGGGCCGCCGATGAAGTCGGCGGAGTACCTCGCGGTCAACCCGATGGGGAAGGTGCCGGCGATTCGCCACGGCGCCGCGATCGTGACCGAGGCTCCCGCGATCTGCGCCTATCTGGCCGATGCCTTCCCAGAGGCCGGGCTGGCGCCGCCGGCGGGAGAGCGCGGCGCCTATTACCGCTGGCTGTTCTTCGCCGCGGGGCCGCTCGAAGCCGCCGTGACCAACCGCAATTTCGGGCTCGTTCCGCCGGTGGACAAGGAAGCGATGGTGGGCTACGGCAATTTCTCCCTGGTCATGGACACGCTGGAGAGGGCCGTGGAGGGCGGCGGCTACGTGGCGGGCGATACCTTCACGGCCGCCGATGTCTATGTCGGCTCGCACATCCTGTGGGGGCTGCATTTCGACCTGATCGAGAAGCGCCCCGCCTTCGAGGCGTACCGGTCGCGGCTCGAAGGGCGCGACGCGTACCGGCGCGCAACGGCGCTCGACGACGCGGCGGGCGGCGGTGGCGACGTCGAAGACTAACGCCTCGCGTCCGGCCCGACGCTTTCGGTTTTCGAAACGGCGAAGCGCTTCATTTCCTCATAGTTCCGGCACGATCCGTTTCATGAAGCCGTCGAAGAGCGGTACGGTGAATGCCGTGTCGCCGTGGGCGGGGCTGTAAATCATGCCCTTGGCGATAAGCGCGTTGCGCACGGGGGCGACCGAGGTGACCTGCCGATTCAGGATGTGGGCAATATCGCCAGACCGGTGGGGTCCGGGCCCGAGCTCGGCCATGGCACGCATGTAGCGCTTTTGGGTCGGCGTCAGCCGATCGAAGCGCACGCGGAAAAAGCTCGCATCGAGTTCCGCGAGCGCCTCGGTTGTTGCGCGCCGCGCATCGTCGAGCTCAATCGGGGAAGCTTCGGCGACGTCCCAGCTGTGCTTGCCCCACTCCTGGAGGAAGTAGGGATAGCCGTTTGTCCGGCGCAGAATTTCGGAGACCGCGCCGGGTTGGAAGGCGACCCCCTCCTTGGAAGCAGGCACGACGAGGGCATCGCGGGCATCGTCGTCGCCGAGGCGATCGACGGAGGCGAATTCGAAGAGGCGTTCCGCGTAGGACTTGGCGTCGCCGGTCCGCCCGACCAGTTGGGGCAGTCCTGCCGCCACCATGGTGATCGGCAACTGCTCTTGGCTGGCGCTATGGAGCGCGGCAATCAGGGAGGCGAGCTGGTCTTCCGGTACATATTGCAATTCGTCGATGAAGAGCACGATTGCGGTGGCGCGCTCGCCGGCGGCGTTGCCCAGGGTCAGAATGAGATCCGTGAGATCTGTGTCGAGGTCGCTGCTGTCGGCCAGCCCGGTTTCAGGATCGACATCGATACTGAATTCGATGTCTTGATATTTGACCTTGAGGGCCTTGGTGAAACTCGCTAACGCCCTCATGCCTTTCAGCAAACTGTCTTTGAGCACCTCTCCGCGGCTCAAGCGCAAGAGCGCCGCGCGCAGCGCCGGAATCAGCATGGCCGGGAGCGACCGCTCCTCGGGAGCTTCCATTCTGACGCTGGCCATGCCGCGCGCCTCGGCGTCCAGGCGGATGCGGTTGAGCAGGACGGTCTTGCCGACTCCACGCAATCCATAAAGGATGAAGCTTCGCGCGGACCTCCCGGAGCGAATGCGGTCCAGCGCCACGGCGGCGCGTTCGATCAACTCGTCGCGCCCCGCAAGTTCGGGGGGAGGCGTGCCTGCGCCCGGTGCGTAGGGATTCTGCCGAGGATCCATTTCAAGCGATCTTACCCAAGTTTATGCAGTTAGGATAATATGCCGTAAGATTGATAAGAAGCAATGGCGGCACCATAGTGCCGGCGCGTTGCCAGACCCGCCCTGACGCCACAAGATGGCGCGAGCGAGCAACGACCGGGAGCGAGGATTGCGATGACGACGATCGATGCGGATGCCCATGTCCTGGAGACGCCGGAAACCTGGCGCTATCTGCGCGCGGACGAGCAGGGCTACACCCCGATGGTCGTCGCCCGCACGTCCGGCAGACAGGATCGCGGGCTCGAGGGCCAGGCGGTCGAGGAATACTGGGTGGTCGACGGCTCGATCCTTCCCAAGGAGGACAATGTCGGCAGCGACACCACCCGGGACACGCGCGAGATGCGCGACATCCCGGCGAGGCTCGCCCACATGGACCGGCTCGAGGTCGACATCCAGGTCCTTTACCCGACGCTGTTCCTCCGGCCCGTCACCATGAAGGCAGGCGTCGAGCTGGCTCTCAGCCGGAGCTACAACCGCTGGCTCGCCGATATCTGGCGCCAGGCGCCGGAGCGGCTGCGCTGGGTGATGTCGCCGCCGCTTCTGGCCATGGACAGGCTGGACGAGGAGCTCGACTTCGCGCAGGAGAACGGCGCGGTCGGCATCTTCATGCGCGGGCTCGAATGCGACCGCACGCTGAACGACCCCTGTTTCTTCCCGGTCTACGAGGCGGCCGAGAAGCGGAACCTGCCGATCTGCATCCATTCCGCGACCAACAGCCCGACCATGCACCGCTTCTTCCTCGACGATTCCGGGTTCTCGAAGTTCAAGCTCGCGACCATCGGCGCCTTCCACACCCTGGTCTATCACGGCATTCCCGACCGCTTTCCCGGCGTCCGCTGGGGCTTCATCGAGGTGTCGAGCCAGTGGGTGCCCTACGTCCTCAACGACCTCGCGATCCGGTTCCAGAGGCGGGGCAAGGAGCTTGGCGAAGACGTGCTCCGGCGCAACAACATCTGGGTCGCCTGCCAAGTGACCGACGACCTGCCTTACGTGCTCGGCTACACCGGCGAGGACCATGTCGTCATCGGCACCGATTACGGCCACGCTGACACCGCGACCGAGATCGAGGCGCTGCGCCTGTTGAAGACCGATGGGCGGGTGGAGCCTCGCGTGGTCGACAAGATCCTCGACGACAACGCCAGGGCGTTCTACGGGCTGGGCTGAGGCTTTGGCGAAGCGGTCCGCCGATGCGTCACCCGGTCGCCGTTCCGGGCACGCCGTTCGTTCGGCTGACATCTTGACAGCAAAATTGTTACACATCATGATGTACATATGAGGACCACATTGACGCTCGATCCGGACGTCGAGCAACTCCTCCGGCGGGAAATACGCCGGACGGACCGCAGTATGAAGGCGGTCGTCAACGATGCCTTGCGTCTCGGACTCGGTGCACGGGGCAAGCCTCCCCGGTCGCCTCGTTACAGGGTCGAGCCCCACGCGTTCGGCCTGAAGCCGGGCCTCGACAGGGACCGGCTCAACCAGCTTGTCGACGAGATGGAGGCCGAAGAAACTGCCGGTCGTCACGGCCGGTGATCGTTCCCGACGTCAACCTGTTGTTGCACGCCCACGACTCGCAGTCTCCTCGTCACGAGGCGGCGCGGGAATGGTGGGAAGCCCTGTTGAACGGCGTGGGCGGAATCGGCCTTCCCTGGGTCGCCATGCTGGGATTCGTGCGCATCGCCACAAATCCCAGGGTTTTCGACAACCCGCTCGACGTGGTCGGCGCCTGTCGGCAGGTTCGGGCGTGGCTTGGCAGACCGCAGACGGTAATCGTTCACCCGGGAGACCGTCACGCCGACATTCTGTTCTCTCTCCTTGAAGAAGTGGGTTCCGCCGGCAATCTGACAACGGACGCGCATCTCGCCGCCTTGGCGATCGAGCACCAAGCGGAACTTCACTCCACCGACGCCGACATGGCGCGGTTCCCCGGTCTAAACTGGACGAACCCGCTCGCTTGACGTGCCCGGCGTATCGGATCGGTCGAACATGCGGGCAATCCGCCTCACCCCTTCCGCGCTGGGCCGCCCTCTTCGCCGCCGAGGAACGGGCGGATCGCCTGGCGGAAGGTCTCGCGCATGCGGGCGCTGTGGATCATCGGGTAGTCGTATTCCGGCAGCGGTCCGGGCTCGATCTTGAGGCAGCCGAAGACCGGCCCTTTCGCTGCGAGCAGTTCCGGGAGCATCGCGGAGAAGCGGTTGAGGCCGTCGAAGGAATGCACTTCCCGGTACCCGGCATCGCGCGCGAAACCGGCGAAGTCGACCCGGCCCTTCCCCGGAATGGGGTGGCCTCCGTTGGCCTCGTAGGTCCCATTCTCCACCACGAAGTGGACCAGGTTCTCCGGTCCGGCCTCGGCGACGGTCACCAGGCTGCCGAGATTCATCAGGAGCGAGCCGTCGCCGTCGAGCACGACGATCTTGCGGTCGGGAAGCCCCATGGCGAGACCGAGCGCGTGCGAAGAGGCCTGCCCCATCGCGCCGATGCTGACGAAGTTGAGCGGGTTGGGGTCGATCGCGATCCACTCGAACGCGGACGTGTAGGCGGGGACCACGATGGCGTCGCCCCGGTGCTCGGCGAGTTTGCGGAAACACTCGTCGCGCCGCATCATCGCTCGATCCTCCTTCCGATCAGCGCCACCACCGGCCGCGATTCCGCGTAAGCCCGGTCGATCGCCGGGGCGAGCAGGGCGACGTCGGAAGAGGTCTCGATGCCGAGGCGGTCGATTCCCATCGCGTCCAGCACGGGCTCGACGATTCGCACGCCGTAATTCTCGGACTCCGACGCCGGCCGGTCGGGCTCCTTGCCCAGCAGGCCGACGACCATGCAGATCGGCAGCCCGTACTCCACCCCGGTCGCGCGGACCGAATTGAGCGAATCCATCAGCCCGGTCTGCTGCATCAGGAGGACGGCGCGCTTGTCGCAGTATGAAAGGCCGGCGCAGATCGAGACGCCCTCGTCCTCCTTGCAGAGCCGGATCAGCCGGATGTCGGGGTCTTCCGCCAGCCGCCAGAGGATACCGCCGCTGGTGACGATGTCGGGCAGCGCCGCGACATGGCGCACTCCGGCGGCCTTGATCGCGTCGACGATCTCGCTTCCGCGCGGGGTGTCGTCGATCCGCATTCAGGAGGCCTCCGCCGCCTCGATCAGCAGCGCCGCCGTTTCCTCCGGCATCGTCACCATCGCATCGTGGCCGGTCGCCAATTCACGGAAACGCCAGGTGGGGTCGTTCCGGATCCGCTCCGCGAGGACCTTGAAAGGTGTCGGCCCCTCTGAGCCCGTGCAAAGGATATAGGTGCGGGGCAGGCCGTCGGAGCCGCCGTTCTCCAGGCGGATCGGCTCGATCTGGGTGCGCACCGGGTGCGGCGTGATGCGGCGTTCCACCCAGCGATAGGGCTCCGGCGGGTCCCTGGGGATGTCGAACATGTTGGTGTAGTGCGTCCTCGAACCGCCGCGCTCTCCGGTGAGGTCGAGGCGGCGCTTGATCTCCGCGCCGATGTCCGCGTCGGTCGCATCGGGATTGGCGAGGGTCGCCGCCATAGAGGCCGAACTGTCTCCGTCCTTCGGCACGAAGGCGTCGAGATAGACCGCGTGGGCGATCCGGCCCTTCATCCGGTCGGCGACGCCGGTGATGACGTTGCCGCCGTAGGAGTGCCCGACCAGGACCACGTCCTCCAGCTCCTCCCAGACGATCGTGTTGACGACGTCGGCGACATGGGTGTCCATGTCGATGTCGCGGGACAGCAGATGCGAGCGCTCGCCGAGCCCGGTCAGCGTCGGGGCGAACGCCTCGTGCCCGCCCGCGCGCAGGATCGCCCGCACGTCGCGCCAGCACCAGCCGCCGTGCCATGCGCCGTGCACCAGGACGAAGGTCGCCATCGTTTTCCTCCCGCGTCGATTTCGTTCGACCCCATCATTGGACCGGAGAGGGGCTTTTGGCTAGCCTTTCCCGGCAGAGACCCGCGCTTCCGGGAAAGAGGACGATGTTCGAGACCGAGACGATCGACCGTTCCGCCTTCGACAGTGTGTTCCGGGAGGTCGAGGAGGCGGAGAGCCTGCCCGCCTGGTGCTATACGTCGGAAGAATACTACCGGCTGGAAGTCCGCAACCTGTTCTCGCGGACCTGGAACTTCTTCGGCCATGTCGACCAGGTGGCGGAGCCGGGCGATTTCATCGCCGTCGACTATGTCGGCGTGCCGATCCTGATCGTCCGAGGTGCGGACGGGGAGATCCGGGCGTTCGCCAACAACTGCCGGCATCGCGGAACCCCGGTGGCGGATGGCGAGGGCAACTGCCGCGCCTTCACCTGCCCCTATCACGGCTGGGTGTACGACCTCGACGGCAAACTGCACAGCGCGCCGGGGATGGAGCGGGCGAAGAAATTCGATGCCGCCGGGTACGGGCTGCGCGAGCTCCGGCTGGAGACCAGCGGCTGCTTTATCTTCGTCAATTTCGACGCCGGCGCCCCGCCGCTTTCCGACTATCTCGGAAACTTCCCCGAGCTCATGGGGTCCTACGGGCTCGACGAGCTCGCTTTGGTGCGCAAGCGCGTCCACGAGGTGGACTGCAACTGGAAGGTGCACATCGAGAACGCGATGGAGGAATACCACCTGCCGATGGTCCACGGGGCGACGCTCAACCCGAAGGAGATGGAGCACTCGGCGGCGCCCACCGAAGGGGCCTGGCTCGATATCCGCGAGCACCACGACGAGCACACGCGCTCGCTCCTGATCGAGGATCTGGAGCACGAGCTGCCGCATATCGAGGGTCTGGAGGGGAGGGCGGCGATGGGCACCAACTATGTCTGCCTCAACCCGTCCACGATGCTCGGCATGACGCTGGATTCGGTGTGGTACCTGGAACTCCAGCCGCGGGGTCCCAACCGCACGCGCGTGATCCACGGCGCCTGCTTCCCCAGGACGACCGTGGCAAGGCCGGATTTCGAGGCCAAGGTGCCCTACTACTACAAGCGCTGGGACACCACGCTCGCCGAGGACAACGCGGTCGCCGCCCTGCAGCAGCGCGGGCTGAAGTCGCCGCTCGCGCCGCGCGGCCGGTTCTCCCATCTCGAACCGTTGGTCCCGCGGCTTGCCCAGTGGTGGGTCGAGCGGACGCTGGATTAGTCGCGAGGACCGAAATTGCCCAACCGGGTTCGTCTCCATATCGAGAACGACTCGAGCCTCGGCGCCGTATTCGAGGTGACCGGGGAACGCCTGTCCGCGGCCTTCTCCCGCTTTCCCGACCTCGCCGAGAGGGTCGATTGCAGCATCGGCTACGACTGCGCCGATTTCGACCGCCAGATCGCCGATGCCGACGCGCTGGTGTGCTGGGACATCGACCACCGCGAGATCGCCAGGCGGGCGCCCAGGCTGCGCTGGATCCACGCCACGGGCGCGGGGGTGGAGCACTTCACGCCGTTCGACTGGCTGCCGGACGACGTGACCTTCACCAACAACCGCGGCGTCCACGGCGCGCGCGCCCACGAATACGCGATCATGTCGGTGCTGATGCTTAACAACCGGGTGCCGGAGATGGTCACCCATCAGCGCGCCGGGCGCTGGGAGCAGACCTTCAACACCGGCATCGCCGGCAAGACGCTGCTGGTCGTCGGCGTGGGCAGCGTCGGCGGCGGCGTGGCCGAATGGGCCAGGCGTTTCGGCATGCGAACGATCGGCGTGCGGCGGACGGCGAAACCGCACCCGGCGGTCGACGAGATGCGGGGGCCCGAGGCGCTGCTGCAGCTGATCCCGCGCGCCGACTACATCATCGCCACCGCGCCCGCGACCGCGCATACCCGCCACCTGATCGGCAAGGCGGAGATCGAGGCGATCAGGCCCGGCGGCGGCATCGTCAATTACGGCCGTGCCCGGGTGGTCGATTACGAGGCGCTGCGTGCGCGGCTGGAACGGCGCGAGATCAGCGCCATCCTCGACGTGTTCGACCCGGAACCGCTGCCCGACGATTCGCCGCTCTGGCGGACCCCCAACCTGATCATCACGCCGCATTGTTCGTCCGACGACACCGAGCTCTACATCCCGCGGACGCTCGACCTGTTCTTCGAGAACATGCGCCGGTTCCTCGCCGGCGAGCCGCTGGAAAACCGGGTCGATCCCGTGCTCGAATACTGAGCGCACCCGGCACTGAAAGGAGACGTCAGCCAGATGACGACCACGATGATCATGGGGGCGTCCTACGGCTCCCTGCTCGCGATCAAGCTTCTGCTCGCCGGACACGACGCGAAGCTGGTGTGCCTGCCCGACGAGGCGGCGCTGATCAACGACGAAGGCCAGCTCGTCCGCATGCCCGCGAAGGGGCGGGACGGGCCGGTCGAGGTTCATTCGAGCAGGCTTCCGGGGAAGCTCTCCGCCGCGACGCCCGCCGACGTGGACCCGGCCGATTACGACCTGATCGTGCTGGCCATGCAGGAGCCGCAATACCGCGCGCCGGGCGTCCGCGAGCTTCTAGACCGGGTGGCCGCGTCCGGGAAGCCGGTGATGTCGATCATGAACATGCCGCCGCTCGCCTATGTCAGGCGGATCCCCGGGATCGACACCGATACGCTCGACGGCTGCTACACCGACGCCTCGGTGTGGGACGGGTTCGAGCCGCCGCGCATCACGCTGTGCAGCCCCGACCCTCAAGCCTTCCGCCCGCCGGACGAAAAGACCAATGTGCTGCAGGTCAGCCTGCCCACCAACTTCAAGGCGGCGCGGTTCGATTCCGAGGAATCGACCGCCCTGCTCAGGGGATTGCAGGCCGATATCGAGGCCGCGACCTTCGATGACGGAATGGGCGAGATCGCGCTGCCGGTGAAGCTCAAGGTGCACGACTCCATCTTCGTGCCGCTCGCCAAGTGGGCGATGCTGCTGACCGGCAACTATCGCTGCGTCGGGGAGGACGGGATGCGCCCGATCCGCGAGGCCGTGCACGGCGATCTCGCGGTTTCGAAGGGCGTCTACGACTGGGTCTGCGAGGTCTGTCGGGCCCTCGGCGCGGCGGCCGGCGATCTGGTCCCGTTCGAGAAATACGCCGCCGCCGCGGACGGGCTGATCCGGCCCTCCTCGGCCGCGCGCGCCCTCGACGCGGGCGCGGCGAATATCGAGCGCGCCGACCGGCTGGTGCAGGCGCTCGCCGCCCAGAAGGGTATGCGGAACGACACCGTCGACAAGACCGTCGCGACGGTCGACGCCTGGCTCGAGGCCAACCGGCGCAAGGCGTAATGGACAAAACCCGCCAGGTCTGGCTGGAGACGCTCGAGCGCCACCGCCGCGACACGGATGCCCCGGCAAGCGACAAATACTGGTCGGAGGCGCTGGAGACCTGCTCGCGCGACGAGCTGATCGCCATCCAGAACGACAAGCTCCAGGCGCTGACCCCGTTCCTCTACGAGAACAGCGCCTTCTACCGCCGGCGCTTCGACCGGCTGGGGCTCGCGCCGACCGATATCCGGACGGTCGACGACCTCGAGAAATGGCCGGTCGTCGAGAAGTCCGAGATGATGGAGGACGCGACCGAAAACCCGCCCTACGGGACCTATTCCACGATCGGCGAGGCGGAGTGGGCGGATCGCGGTTGGATGCTGTTTTCGTCGTCGGGGAGCACCGGCGTACCGCGCGTCTTCCGCTACACCCATATCGACCGCGGCTACTGGGAGTGGGCCAACGCGCGCGCTCTCTACTCGATGGGGATAAGGCGCGGCGACAGCGTCTTTCCCATGGTCGGGTTCGGCCCCCATGTCTGGATCTGGGGGGCGATGTACGCCTTCGCGCGGATGGGGGTCGCGGTCATCCCGGGCGGCGGGATGGACGCCGAGGCGCGGGCGCGCGTGATCGACCGCTTCAAGCCGACGGCGATCGCCGGCACGCCCTCCTACGCGCTCTATCTCGGTCGCACGATGGAGCGGCTCGGCCTCGACCCGCGCGGGTCTTCGGTCCGGACCTTGTTCACCGGCGGCGAGCCGGCGATGGGGATCGACCGCACCCGCGAGCGGCTGGAGGAGCTCTGGGGATGCCGTGTGGTCGAGTTCTACGGCTGCACCGAGGTGTCGCCCCATGTCGGCGGCTATTCCTGCGAGGCCTCGGTCCGGCCCGGCGAGACCACCTTCACCCACCTGATGGAGGACGTGCAGATCTGGGAACTGGTCGACCCAGACGGCCACGAGCGCGTCCCGGAAGGCGAGCGCGGGCTCACCGTCTGCACCTCGCTCAACTCGGAGAGTTCGCCGCAACTGCGCTTCCTGGTGGGCGACTACACGGTCTTCGACACCGATACCTGCGCCTGCGGGCGCACCCACGTCCGCGCGATGGGATCCTTCACCGGCCGCGCCGACGACCTGATCAATTTGCGCGGGGTCAAGTTCTTCCCCAGCCAGGTCGAGCAGGCGGTGCGCTCCATCGACGGCATCGGCGACGAGTTCGAGATCGTACTTACCACCAACGAAGACGGGCTGGACGTGATGGACCTCCGCGTCGAGCACGCTTCCGGGGATGTCGCCGAACGGGTCGGCGCGGCGGTGCGCAGCCGCTGCGAGGTCCGGGTGGCGGTCGAGGTGCTGCTGCCCGACACCCTGCCCAAGACCGAGTTCAAGGCAAAACGCGTGCGCGACGAGCGGGGATGAAACAGGCTCCCGCCCAACCCGAGGACAGGACCGTGAAGAACAACGACTTCCCGCCGGGCGATCATACCAGGATCACCGGCTACCACGCCCATATCTACTACGACGAGGAAACCCGGGAGACGGCGGCCCGGCTGCGCGGCCGGATCTGGGACAGATGGGGCTTCGACATCGTCATGGGCCGGTTCCGCGACCGCCCGGTCGGCCCGCACCCGGAACCGATGTTCCAGGTCGCCTTCGACAAGGAGCTGTTCGCCGAGTTCGTGCCCTGGCTGATGTACAACCGGGACGGGCTGGTCGTGCTGGTCCATCCGGAAGCCGACGACGCCCATGACGACCACGTCTACTACCCGCTCTGGCTCGGCGGGTTTTACGAGGTCAGGCGCGACTTCCTGCGCTCCGGGCAGCGCTCGGCGTAATCCGCGCCAGCGCCAGCGCGCCCAGCAGACCGCCCGCCGACATCGCCGCCATGGCGTAGAACGCGCCGGCCCCCACATCGTCGTAGAGCGCGCCGGCGAGGATTATGGCGCCGCCCATCAAGAGACCCATCGCCATCCCGGAATAGAGCGCCTGCGCGCTCGCCGAATGCTCCGGCGGAACCGAGCGGACGATATACAGCATGGCCCCCAGATGCGCCGCGCCGAAGGTGAGCGCGTGCAGCGCCTGGAGGAGGACGAGCAGCCCGAGTCCCGGCTCGATCGCGAATCCGAGCCAGCGGACGATCCCCGCGACGGCGGCGATGGCGAGCAGCCGGGCCGGACCCAGCCGGGCGGCGAGCCCGCCGCCCAGCGCGAACAGGACGATCTCGGCGAGCACGCCTTCGGCCCACAGGAGGCCGATGACGTCATCGTCGATTCCGGCGGCGCGCCAGGCCAGCGTCGCGAAGCCGTAAGCCGCCGCATGGCTCGCCTGGATCAGCGAGGCCGTCGCAAGGAACACCGCCATCGACGGCTTGGACAGGAGCGCGGCGGCCGGCACGCGCCGGCGCGACGGTGGCGAGCCGGTCTCCGGCATCGCGAGCGACGCCAGCACGGTCAGCGCGAGAGTGCCGAGTACCAGCCACAGGATCACGTCGGCGCCGGCGCCTCCGACGAACCGGCCGCCGGCGGTTGCGCCCACGATGAAGGCGATCGAGCCCCACAGGCGGACGCGGCCGTAATCGAAACGGCGTTCCCGGGAGGCGAGAAGGGTCGTGTTCTCGCCCATCGGGATGATCGGTGTGAAAGCGATGGCGGCGAGGATGCTGACGGCGAGGAGCGCCGCAAATCCTTCCGCGACCAGAAACAGCAGGTGTACCGCGAAGGACAGGGATGCGAGCAGGATCAGCACCCCGCGCCGGCGCCCGCGGCGGTCAGCGAAATGGGCGGCGATCGCGGGTGCCGCGATCCTGATCCAACTGCCCGCGGTGAAGAGGAGCCCGATCTCGGTCGCGCTCATCCCCTTCGCGGTCAGCCAGACCGGCCAGAACGGCAGCGACACGCCGACGAACAGAAAGACCGCCGCGTAGAACAGAGCAAGGCGTACCGCCATCGCCGATCCCGTGGTCCCGAATTCACTCACCCGTATCGAACACCTATAGTGAACCGACCCGCAGCCGCCGCGAAGGGAGACCCCCATGCCGCAGCAACGAATCCAGGTCGACAGCCTGGCGGAAGCCTATCTCGCGCTCCTCAAGGACCGGGGCGTCGACTACCTGTTCGGCAATGCGGGGACCGATTTCGCCTCGGTTATCGAGGCGCTGTCCAAATCAGCCACCGAGGGCACGAAAGCGCCGACTCCGATGACGGTACCGCACGAGAACCTTGCGGTCTCGATGGCGCACGGCTACTTCCTCGCCACCGGCAAGCCGCAGGCCGTGATGGTCCATGTCAATGTCGGCACCGCCAACGCGATCTGCGGCATCACCAACGCGTCGCGCGAGAACGTGCCGATCATCTTCACTTCCGGCCGGACGCCGCTGACCGAGACCGGCGCGCCGGGGGCGCGCTCGATCTACATCCATTGGGGGCAGGAGATGTTCGACCAGGCGGGCATGGTCCGCGAGATGGTCAAGTGGGACTACGAGCTGCGCAATGCCCGCCAGCTGGAGACCATCGTCGACCGCGCCGTCAACGTGGCGATGAACGAGCCGAGGGGCCCCGTCTATCTCACCCTGCCGCGCGAGGTACTGGCCGAGACGCCCGGGGATTTCGCCTATGAAAGCCCGTCGCGTCGGCTTACCGCTTCCAGTCCAGCGCCCGATCCGAACGCGATCGACCGGGCCGCCGAATGGATCCGCGCGGCCGAGAACCCGGTGCTCATCACCGCGAGCGCGGGCCAGAACCCGGCTTCGGCGAGGGCGCTGACCGACCTCGCCGAGCGCTTCGCGCTGCCGGTGGTCACCTACCGTCCGCGCTACGTCTCGCTGCCCACCGACCACGAGATGCACATGGGGTTCGAGCCCGGCGGCCTGATCGGCGAAGCCGACCTGATCCTGGTGGTCGATTGCGACGTGCCCTGGATACCAAGCCTTCACAGCCCGAACCCCGACGCCAGAGTGATCCACATGGGCGTCGATCCGCTGTTCAGCACCTATCCCGTGCGCGGCTATCCCTGCGATCTCGCGATCACCGCGGAATCGAGCCTCGGACTTGCGGCGCTGTCGGAGGCGCTGGAAAGCGGGGCCAATGGGAGTGTCGACGGGCGCCGGGCGCGCGCCGCCGAACGCAAGGCGGTCGCGGCGGATGCTCGCGCGGCGCGGATCGAGGCGGCGAGGACACGCGGCGCCACCGACGCCGCCTGGATCGCCCACTGCATCGACGAGATCAAGGACGACGGCGACGTGATGGTGAGCGAATCCCAGCTTACACTCGGAAATATCGACTTCCGCGAGCCGGGCACCTTCTTCGCCACCAGCCCGGCCGGCGGGCTCGGCTGGGGCATGGGCGCTTCGCTCGGCGTGAAGCTGGGTTACGGCGACCGCCGGGTGTTCTGCGTCGTGGGCGACGGCTCCTACATGTTCGGCAATCCGACGCCCGCGCATTTCGTCTCCGCCGCCAACGATTTGCCGGTGCTGACGGTAATCCTCAACAACCGCATGTGGGGGTCGGTGCGCAAGGCAACGCTCGGCCTTCACCCGGACGGGGCGGCGTCCCGCACCAACCGCGCGCCGCTCACCTATCTCGAACCCGCGCCGGCCTATCACAAGGTCGTCGAGGCCTCGGGCGGCTACGGCGAGGAGGTCGAGACTCCCGACGCGCTCCCGGTCGCGCTGGAGCGGGGCCTCAAGGCGGTCGAGGTCGAGAAGCGCCAGGCGGTGCTGAATGTGCTGACGGCTTACGACGACTCGGCGGCGCTTGCCGACGCCAAACGCTGATGGCCTTCCCGGCGGAGGCCGTCAACGGAGCGCTGGAACGGCTCCGCGCCCATCCGTTCTATCGTGGACGGCTGCCGAAGTCGGTCTCCGGCGAGGAAGAATTCGCCGCCAGCGTGCCTTTGATGACACGGGCGGAGTTTGTCGCCGAGATGGGAAAGCCCGGCTACGGCGCGTTCGGCGGGGCGAGCGCGGTCCGTGTCAACCTGACCCCGATGGGACCGACCTTGGTGCCGGTCTTCCATACAAGCGGCGACCTCGAGCGCATGATCGCCGCGGCGAGGAGCCATCTCGACGCCTGCGGAATCGGCGAAGCCGATGTCTGCGCGGTGACCTTCGGCTATCACCTTTTCGTCGCCGGACTGTTCTACCAATCCCAGATGGAAGCCCACGGGGTCGCCTGCATCCCGCTCGGCCCGGGCGAGGCGGAACGCGCGGTGGAAGTGTGCAACGGCCACGGCGTGACCGTGCTCGCCGGCAATCCGAGCTTCTCCCTGCGCCTGATCGAGGCGGGGCTCACTCCGCCCAAGGTCTTCTTCGCCGGCGGCGAGGCATTCACCGGCAACGCCGCGCTGTACTCCCGGGTGCGTGCGGCGATGCCGGAAACCGTGCTGGTCGACGCGTTCTCCCTGTCCGAGTTCCTGCCCGTCGCGCGCACCTTTCCCGGTGGCGAGGGCGTTCACGTGTTCGACGAGCTGGTCCATGCCGAGGTGATAAACCCGGAGACGCTGGACCCGGTTCCGGACGGGGAGCGGGGCGAGCTGGTGCTGACCCATCTGGTGAAGGAGGCCCAGCCGCTCGTCCGTTACCGCACCGGCGACCTCACGGTCCGGCGCACCACGGCGCCGCTGCATGGCCGCACGGTGAGCCTGCCGCGTGTGGTGTTCGGCCGTACCGACGAGATGCTGAAGGTCAAGGGGGTCAAGATTTATCCGTCTGAGATCCGCGCCGTCCTCCTCGGCATCTCGGGGTTGACCGGCAAATACCGGATCGCCGTCGAAACCGAGCGGGGGCGCGACCGCCTCGGGTTGATCCTCGAAGGCAGCGTGGACGACGACGCGCTGGAAACCGTCGCCGAGCGGTTCAGGAGCCAGACTCTGATCGCCGCCGACCGGATCGAGCTCGTTTCCGCGCTCGACAACGGGCCGGTGACGCTCGATCGCAGGGGTTCCGCATGAGCGGCTGGCGCCTGGTCGTCGATCGGGGCTCCTACGCCGATTTCTCGGTTTCGGTGTCGCCCGCGGTCGAGAAGGCGGTGGTGCGTGGCGAGGCACCGCCGACCGTCTTTCTGAATATCTTCGACTCGGACTCGATCACCATCGGCGTCAACGAGGATCCGGAGCAGGTGCTGGACCTCGATTTCTGTCGTGCCAACGGGATCGATTTCCGCCGCCGGGTCAATGGCGGCGGGCCGATCTATGCCGGCGCCGGGTCGGCCTTCCTGATCTATTTCCTTCCATTGTCGCACCCCGAGGTGCCGGGGACCACGGAGGAGGCGTTTCGCAAGATCCTCGGCGCGGTCGCCGATGTATTCCGCGACCGCTACGGATTCCCGGCGGAATACCGCCCGCTCAACGACATCCAGGTCGAGGGGCGGAAGCTGGTCCCCACCTCCCTCAAGATCGAGGACGGGGTGATGACGCTCCGCATCGTCGTCAACGTAAAGCCCATCGACACCGAGCTCGCCGGCAAGGCGATGCCGATGCCGCCCGAGAAGGTGCGCGACAAGGCGCTGAAGACGCTGGAATCGCGTTTCACCTGGCTGGAGAGGGAAGCCGGCCGAGAGATCGACGAAGCGGAACTGACCGCCTTCGCCCTGGCCTGCACCGAACGGGCCTTCGGTGAATCGGGGCTGGAACGGGCAAGGCTGGGCGCGGTCGAACGGAACTACGCCGATGCCTTTCGCGCCGAGCTCGATACGGAGGCCTGGCTGTTCGGGAAGTCGGAACGAATCCGCTTCGCCGATATGCCGCGTTCCGGCGACTTGCTGGGCAGGGGCCGCGAGAAGGCCATGGGCGGCATGATCCGCGCGACTCTGCTCGTCCGGGACGGGATCGTTCTGCGTGCAATCGTCAACGGCGACTGGCACCCGCGCCCGCTGGAGTCCGTCGACTGGCTGGAGCGTGCGCTCGCTGGCGTGACTGCCCGGGCGGACTCCCTGCGGCCCGCGGTGGAGGCTTTCCTCGCCAGGGGCGATGTCGAGTTCGCCGGCATCGCGGCCGGCGACCTGATGACGGCGTTCGAGGCGGCACTCGCCGATTGCAAGCCCTGGAAGGGCGCGCCCTGAGTCCGGAAGACCTTCCCGCCGACCGCGGCGCCTACGCGCTGGTCTTGCGTCTCGCGCGAGACACCCGGCTCGACATCGCGACCCTGGGCCGGCCGGTTCTGCCCGCCGGGCTCTACCTCTACGCCGGCAGCGCGTGGGGGCCCGGCGGGATCCGCGCCCGGGCCGGTCGCCATCTGCGACGCTCCAGGGCGCGGGTCTGGCACATCGACCATCTGACGGAGGTGGCGACGGTAGAACGGGCGGTTGCCTTCCCCGGTGCCCGGGAATGCGAGATAGCGGATTTCGTCGTCGCCCGCGGAGCGCAAGCGCCGGTTCGCCGCTTCGGGGCTTCCGATTGCCGCCGCTGCGAGGCTCATTTGCTGGCCGTGGAGCCCGATCTTGTCCAAGTATTGATGTCGACGACTCTTGACAAGGAAAATATCCTTGTTAGAACAAGGAAATGAGCAAGGTCACCAGCAAACTGCAAGTGACACTCCCCAAGGCGCTCGCCCAGCGTTACGGAATCGCGCCCGGGGACGACATCCGTTTCGAGGAAGCCGGCGAAGTCATCCGCGTGGTGCCCGCCAATACCGGTGTATCCGAACAAGGTCTGGACACCGAGGCGCGGCTGCGGCTGTTCGACGCCGCGACCGATCGCCAGCGGGCGCGCGAGGCCGGCCGGCCATCGCGCCGCGCCGAGACGCGGGGCTGGACCCGCGAGGAGTTCTACCAGCGTGGTATCCCGGGTTCTGATTGACACCGACATACTGGTTTACCGCTATGACGACCGGTTTCCCGACAAGCGGGCGACCGCGTCCGCTGTTCTGCGCGACGGCATCGTCACCGGCACCGCGCGCGTGCCCCATCAGGCGGTCGTGGAGTTCGTCGCCGCGACCACGAGGGGTCGTCCGGAAGACCGGTTGCTCGATGCCGCCGACGCGCGACGCGAGGCGGAAGAAATCATGGCGCAGTTTCCGATCCTCTACCCCGATGACGCGGTGTTGCGAACGGCGCTGCGGGGAGCTGCGGCCTACGGCCTTTCCTGGTTCGATGCGCACCTCTGGGCCTATGCGGAAGTGAACGGGATCGAAGAGCTGTTGTCCGAGGATTTTCAGCACGGTCGCATGTACGGCACGGTGACGGTCCGCAACCCCTTCCTGACGGAAGTCGCGAAATAGAGACGTCATCGTCCCTCTTCCTTGCCGCTGTCCCTGCGAAACGGGATAGTCCGGCGGTATTGCAAACGAGGCCTTGGATATGAGCGCCGAAGAACCCGTCCTGACGATCGACCGGCCGGCCGAAGGGATCGCCCGTATCGGGCTGAACCGGCCGGAAAAGCGCAACGCGCTCGATCCCGAGTTGCGGCTTGCGCTGATCGACGGGATCGGCGCGGTGCTGGAGGATTCGTCGGTCCGCGCCGTGATCCTCGCCGGCAACGGCGGACATTTCTGCGCCGGTGGCGACATCGCGTCCATGGAGGGGCTGGACGCTGCGGCGGGGCGCGCGCGGATGAAGTCGAACCACCGCATGGTCCGGCTGATCGCGGAAGCCGAAAAGCCCGTCGTCGCCGCGGTGGAAGGCTATGCGGTCGGCGCCGGCGCGGGCATCGCGCTTCTCGCCGACACCGTCGCGATCGCCGAGACCGGTGCGATCGGCTTTCCCTCCTTCAAGGTCGGGCTGATCCCCGATTACGGCATCCTTCACACCCTCCCGCGTCGGGTCGGGACGGCCAGGGCGCGCCAGATCCTCCTCTACGCGCGGATGCTGCGGGGTGCGGAGGCGGTCGAGGCCGGGCTCGCCGACGAGCTCGCGCCCGAGGGCGGGGCCGAGGCCGTCGCGCTGGAACGCGCGCGCGAGCTCGCCGCCATGCCGGCGCTGGCCTTCGCGCTCGCGAAGCAGCAGATCGGGCTCGCCCCGGCAAGCCTGGAGGCGGCGCTGGAGATGGAAGCGCTGGGCCAGGCCTCCAACTTCACCACCGCCGATTTCGCCGAGGGCCGCGCGGCGTTCAGGGAGAAGCGCGCGCCGGATTTCCGGCGTTCGTAAGGAGCACCTCATGACGATCGACCCTCAATCGCCCGATCTCGCGCTCGGGGTCATCGGCACCGGTACGATGGGCCGGGGCATCGCCCAGATCGCGGCGGCGGGCGGCGTCTCCGTCAGGCTGTACGACACCCGCGACGGCGCGGCGGAAGAGGCGTCGGCTTTCGTGGCCCGGATGCTGCGCCGGGCGGCGGAAAAGGGCGGCATGACAGAAGGCGCGGCGGAATCGGCCATCGCAAGGCTGGACATCGTCGACGGGCTCGACGCCATGGCCGGCGCCGGCGTCGTGGTCGAAGCGATCGTCGAGGAGCTGGAGGCCAAGAAACGGCTGTTCGCCGAGCTCGAGACCATCGTCTCCGACGACTGCATTCTCGCCTCCAACACCTCGTCGCTCTCCGTGACGGCGATCGCCGCCGACTGCGAGCGGCCGGAGCGCGTGGCTGGCTGGCACTTCTTCAACCCGGTACCGCTGCTGAAGGTGGTCGAGGTGGTCGACGGGTTGTTGACCGAGCCCTGGGTGGGCGATGTCCTGGACGCGGTCGCGCGCCGCTGCGGCCATCGCCCGGTCCGCGCCAAGGATTCGCCGGGCTTTCTCGTCAACCATGCCGGACGCGGGCTCAATACCGAAGGTTTGCGAATCGTCCAGGAAGGCATCGCCCAGCCCCGTGATGTCGACGACATCCTGCGCGAGGGCGGCACCCGGTTCCGCATGGGCCCATTCGAGCTCATGGACACGACCGGGCTCGACGTCTCCGGCGTGGTGATGGAGTCGATCTACCGCCAGTTCTACGAGGAGCCGCGCTTCCGCCCGGTCCCGATCGCGCGCCAGCGCATGGCCGCCGGGCTTTACGGGCGCAAGACCGGCCGCGGCTTCTACGCCTACGAAGACGGCGGGAAGGCCGCGGCACCGGCGCCGGCGATCCCCGAGGCGGCGCCCGCCCCGGTCTGGGTGAGCCCGGCCGACCCCGACGGGCAGGCCGCCGTCATGTCGGCCATCGCGGACGCGGCGGAGATCGAGAGCGGGGCGAGTCCCGATCCGGGAACCCTCTGCATCGTTACGCCCACGGGATCGGACGCAACGACAGCGGCGCTCGACCAGGGCCTGCCGCCGGAACGCACGGTGGCGGTCGACACCGCGTTCGGGCTGGACGGCAGGCGCACCGTCATGACTACCCCGGTGACCGAACCCCGATGGCGCGATCTCGCTCATGCGCTGCTCGCCGCCGACGGCACGCCGGTCACGGTTATCGGGGACAGTCCCGGCTTCGTCGCCCAGCGGGTGGTCGCCACGATCGTCAATATCGGCTGCGACATCGCCCAGCAGGGGATCGCCACCCCCGGAGACATCGACGCCGCCGTCGAGCTCGGCCTCGCCTATCCGCGTGGGCCGATCGCCTGGGGCGACTATCTCGGCCCCTCCAGGGTGCTCGCGATCCTCGAAGCGCTGCACGGCTTCTACCGGGATCCGCGCTACCGCCCGAGCCCGTGGCTGATCCGGCGCGCGAAGATCGGCGTGCCGCTTGCGACGGTGGCGCGCTGAAATCCCTCCGCGGAGACCCGACGGCCTTGCATCGCCGCCGCGCCGGGGACACATTGCGGCGCCCTAGGGGGTCCCGATTCGAATACCCTTCATCGCGCCCAATTGTGTGAGACCGTCATGACGATCAGCACCCAACAAGCGTCGACCGTCGGCTGCGCCGCCGGGGTCACACCGCTGCGCATGGCCAACGCGATCCGCGCGCTCGCCATGGACGCGGTCCAGGCGGCCAGGTCCGGCCATCCCGGAATGCCCATGGGTATGGCCGACGCCGCCACGGTGCTGTTTACGCGTTTTCTGAAGTTCGACCCCGCGGCTCCCGACTGGCCCGACCGCGACAGGTTCGTGCTGTCAGCCGGGCACGGCTCGATGTTGCTTTACGCGCTCCTTCATCTGACCGGCTATCCGGACATGACGATGGACGAGATCCGCCGCTTCCGGCAGCTCGGGAGCCGCACCGCCGGTCACCCGGAATATGGCCACGCGGCGGGGATCGAGACCACGACGGGACCGCTCGGACAGGGCATCGCGACGGCGGTCGGGATGGCGCTCGCCGAGCGCATGCTCGCGGCGCGGTTCGGCGACGAGGTCGTCGACCACCGGACCTACGCGATCGCTTCCGACGGCGATCTGATGGAGGGGGTGAGCCACGAGGCCGCCTCCCTCGCCGGCCATCTCGGGCTCGGCAAGCTGATCGTGCTGTTCGACGACAACGCGATCTCCATCGACGGCCCGACGGCGCTCTCGGTGGCGGACGACGTACCGGCGCGGTTCGCGGCCTATGGCTGGCACACCGATTCCGTCGACGGCCACGACCCGGAGGCGGTCGCCGCGGCCATCGGGGCCGCACAGGACGACGGGCGCCCGTCGCTGATCGCGTGCAGGACCGTCATCGGCTACGGCGCGCCCAACAAGGCGGGGACGGCCGGTTCGCACGGCGCGCCGCTGGGCGAGGACGAAATCGCGGGTGCGCGCAGGGCGCTCGACTGGGATCTGCCCCCCTTTGAGCTTCCGGAAGACGTGGTCTCCGCCTGGCGGGCCGCCGGCGCCCGCTCCGGGCCGGAGCGGGCAGCCTGGCGCATGCGGATCGAAGCATTGCCGGCGGAGCGCGGGGCCGAGTTCGAGCGCGCGGTCTCGGGCGCGCTGCCGCAAGGTTGGGAGGCGGCATTCGATGCCCATGTCGACCGCCTCGTGGAGGCCGGGCCGAAGCGCGCCACCCGCCAGTCCTCCGGCGAGGCGCTGAACGTACTCGCGCCGCTGATACCCGAGCTGATCGGCGGTTCGGCCGATCTCACCGGGTCCAACAACACCCTGTTCAAGGATGCCCGCATTGTTACTCGCGATGACTTCTCCGGACGTTACATCCATTACGGCGTCCGCGAGCACGGCATGGCCGCGGCCATGAACGGGATGGCGCTGCACGGGGGGATCGTTCCCTATGCCGGAACCTTCCTGATCTTCTCGGACTATCTGAGACCGGCGCTTCGTTTGGCCGCGCTGATGGGCAAGCAGGCGATCTACGTGTTGACCCACGACTCGATCGGGCTCGGCGAGGACGGACCCACCCACCAGCCGGTGGAACATCTTGCGAGCCTGCGCGCGATGCCCAACGTGCGTGTCTTTCGGCCGGCCGATGCCGTCGAGACGGCCGAATGCTGGGCTGCGGCCCTCGCGTGCCGCACCGGGCCTTCGGTGCTTGCACTGACCCGCCAGGCCCTGCCCGCGCTGCGCAATCCGGAGCACGACCGGGGTCTCGGTGCGAAGGGCGGCTATGTCCTGGCCCGGGCGAGCGGCGGAGCCCCGCGCGTGGCGCTGCTCGCGACCGGGTCCGAGGTTTCGATCGCGGTCGAGGCCCGGGCGATCCTCGAGGACGAGGGTGTCCCGACCCAGGTCAGTTCGCTCCCCTGCTGGGAGCTGTTCGAGGAGCAGCCGAAGTCCTGGCGCGACGCGGTGCTCGGCGGAGACGCGGTCCGTGTCGGGGTCGAGGCTGCCTGCGGCCTCGGCTGGGAACGCCATATCGGCGCCGACGGAGCGTTCGTCGGGATGACGGGGTTCGGGGCCTCGGCGCCGCATGGCGATCTCTACGAGCATTTCGGGCTGACGGCCGAAGCGGTGGCCGACGCCGCGCGCGCCCATCTGAAAGCGTAATTCCGGAGGAAACGATATGGCGGTTCGGGTAGCGATCAACGGGTTTGGCCGTATCGGGCGTCTCGTCTTGCGGGCGCTCTACGAATCGGGGCGCGAGGACATCGAGGTCGTCGCGATCAACGATCTCGGTTCGCCCGAGGTGAACGCCCATCTGCTCGAATACGATTCCAGTCACGGGCATTTCGAAGGCAAGGTCCGGGTGACCAAATCCGGCTTCAACGTGAACGGCGACGCCATCGCGGTCTTCGCCGAGCGCGACCCGGCGAACCTCCCCTGGGCGAAGCTCGGCATCGACGTGGCTTTGGAATGCACCGGCCTGTTCACCAAACGGGCGGACGCGGAGAAACATCTCGCGGCGGGCGCCAAACGCGTTCTCATCTCGGCGCCCGCGACGGACGAGGACATCACCGTCGTCTACGGGGTGAACGAGAACAGGCTCCGCAAGTCGCACCGGGTCGTCTCCAACGCGTCCTGCACCACCAACTGCCTCGCTCCCGTGGCCGCCGTGCTCGACAAGGCGGTGGGCGTTTCCAAGGGGTATATGACGACGGTCCACGCCTATACGGGCGACCAGCGCATTCTCGACACCCTGCACAGCGACCTGCGGCGCGCTCGCGCGGCGGGACAGTCGCTGATCCCCACCTCGACCGGTGCCGCGAAGGCGGTCGGCCGCGTACTGCCGGAGCTCGACGGCAAGCTCGACGGCACGGCCATCCGGGTGCCGACCCAGAACGTGTCGATGATCGACTTCAAGTTCGTGGCGTCGCGCAAAACGACCGCCGAAGAGGTCAATGCCGCGATCGCGAAGGCGGCAAGGACCAGGCGCCTCAAGGGCGTGCTCGCCACTAACGACGCGCCGCTGGTCTCGACCGACTTCAACCACAACGCCGCGAGCTCGGTTTTCGACCTGACCCAGACCCAGGTGATCGACGGCACGCTGGTCCGCGTACTCAGCTGGTACGACAACGAGTGGGGCTTTTCCAACCGGATGCTCGACGTCGCGGCGGCGCTCGGCCGGCTCGGCTGAACCGGCGCGGCCGATGCCGCGTTCGATCGACGCCTTTGCGCTGGCGGGAAAGCGGGTCCTGCTGCGCGCCGACCTCAACGTCCCGATGAAGGACGGGGTCGTCGCCGACACGACCCGGCTGGATCGTCTGGCCCCCACCGTCGAGGAAATCTGCGCCAAGGGTGCTTCGGCGGTCGTCCTTTCCCATTTCGGCCGACCGAAGGGCAAGCGCCTGGACGAACTGTCCTTGCGCCCACTCGTCGGGCCCCTGAGCAAGGCGCTTGGCGGCCGCGAGGTGGCGTTTGCGGAAGACTGCATCGGCCCTGTCGCCGAAGGAGCGGCCGCGGGGCTCGGTCCGGGCGACGTGCTGCTGCTCGAGAACCTGCGTTTCCATGCCGGTGAGGAAGCCAACGATCCCGACTTCGCCCGGTCGCTCGCCGCGCTCGGGGAAGTCTACGTGAACGACGCCTTTTCCGTCGCGCACCGCGCGCACGCTTCGACGGAAGGGGTGGCACACCTCCTGCCGGTCGCCGCGGGGCGGTCGATGGAGGCCGAGCTGGCGGCACTGGCGAGCGCTTTGGAAACGCCCGCGCGGCCGCTTGCCGCGATCGTCGGCGGCGCCAAGGTCTCCACCAAGCTCGATCTCCTCGGCAACCTGCTCGACAGGGTCGACATGCTCGCCATCGGCGGCGCGATGGCAAACACCTTCCTTCACGCGCTCGGAACCGATGTGGGCGCTTCGCTGTGCGAGGTCGGGATGGCCGATACGGCGCGTGCGATCCTGGCGGACGCCGACGCGGCGGGTTGCGAGATCGTGCTGCCGTCCGATGTCGTCGTGGCGCGGGCGCTGGAAGCGGGAGCGCCGTCGGAAACGGTGCCCATCGCCGCGGTGGCCGACGACGCGATGATCCTCGACATCGGTGGGGGCTCGGCGAACGCACTGTCCGCGCGGCTCGCGGAATGCCGGACGCTGGTCTGGAACGGCCCGCTCGGCGCCTTCGAGGTGCCGCCCTTCGACGCGGCGACGGTCGCGGTCGCCAGGGCCGCGGCGGCACTCACCAGGGCCGGATCGCTGCGCACCGTCGCGGGCGGCGGCGACACCGTGGCGGCGCTCTCCCATGCCGGGGTCGCGGCAGACTTCGGCTATCTCTCGACGGCCGGCGGCGCGTTCCTCGAATGGCTCGAGGGGAAGACGCTCCCCGGTGTCGCGGCGCTCGGCGGCTAACGCCGGTCGGGATTTCCCTCGAAACCCGCGCCGTAACCCGCCTCCTCGGCCGCCCAGCCACCGGCGACTCGGCCGCTGAAGATGGCCGGTCCCAGCATGGTGCCCTCGAGACCGGCCTCTCCGTTGATATGTCCTCCCGCCATGCCCGCCAGCTCTCCCGCCGCGTAGAGACCGGGGATGGGCTCGAAATGCTTGTCGAGCACGCGGCATCGGAGATCGGTCTTGACGCCGCCGAAGTTCTTGCGTGCGAGCGGGAAGAGTTGGATCGCCGAGAAAGGCGGAGTGTCGAATTTCTTCGACTGGCCGAGCGGCTTGCCGAACTCCGGTTCGGCGTCCAGCCCGTCGTCGAAAGCACGGTTGTAGCGCGCGACGGTATCCAGGAACGCGGTTTCGTCGACCCCGATCTCCAGGGCCAGCCCGCCGAGCGTGTCGGCATTGGCGATGAAGGGCGAATTCGCGAACAGCTCGGCGATCCTGGCGCGCGAAACCTTGCTCCCCTCCCGGTAGCGGGGATCGGCGACCTCCATGGTCTCGGTCATGGCGGCGTCCAGGATCCCCCAAGCGTGGCAGGGGTCTTGCCCCAGCAGCGCGGGCGTCGCCGAGGCGGCGCCCGAACGCGCCTCGTTGTGGAAGCGCCGTCCCTGCTGGTTGACCCAGATGTAGCCGGGGGTACCGCGGAAGACGAGGCCGCGCCGCCCGCTCGGGTCGCGGTAGTCGGGCGTGGCGTAGACATAGAGCCAGATATTTCCGAGATGGGTGAGATAGCCTCCCGCCTCGCGGATCAGCGCGTGGCCGGAGCCGGTCGCGTTGGGGCCGGAACCCTCCATGATGCGGTGTTTCGCGAGATCCGGCCTGACGTCGAGGATCATATCGAGATTGGAGTTGAACCCCCCCGTCGTCACCAGGACGGTCCCGCAATGGACTTCGACCGAGTCGCCGCTCTCCAGGTTGCGGCCCCCGAGGCCGGTTGCCCGGCCGTTGTCGATGCGGATGCCGGTAATTTCGGTGTGAGGCACGATCTCTCCGCCGCGCGCGCGATAGGCTTCGATCAGCCGTTCCGTCAGTTCCCGCCCGGCACCTCCCGGACGGGTCCAGCGGATCACCGAATTGCCCTCCTGCGGCAGCATGGACGACCATTCGACGCCGAGCTTCTCGGCCCAGAAATAGAGATCGTTGAGCGAATGCTCGACGTAGTAGCGCGCCCAGACGGCATCGGCCGAGGGGCCGCCCCATTTCATCCAGTCGTCGAAGGCGAGGTCGGGGCTGTCCTCGATCCCCCTCTCGCGCTGCAGCGGAGAATCGACGATCAGGCAGCCGCCGCCCGAGATGATCGACGCTCCGCCCGGTTCCGCCGCGATTTCGAAGGCGGTTACGCGCGCGCCCGCCTCGCGTGCCTCGATGCCGGCGGCCATTCCCGCGCCGCCGGCCCCGACGATGGCAATGTCGGTCTCGAAACGCCTGACACCCATTCCTTCCGATCCCGCCCAAATGGCCCCGCGGGAGCGTTTAGCATGCCGCGCTCGGCGGCAACAGCGAGCCCGCGTTGTCGCCCGCCCGCGGGCTCCCTAGGATCGCCGCCCGGTGCCCCGAACAAGCGAAAGACAGCGAGCATGAAATACCGCTACCTGGACTGGTCGATCGAATCCTCGCCGCAAAACCCCGGCGACAACGCGATCGGCATTCTCACCCTGAACCGGCCCGACCATGCCAACGCCATTGGTCCCCGCATGACGATGGAACTGCACCAGCTGGTCGACGAGATCCGCCATTCCCCGGTCCGGGTCGTCATCGTCACCGGCGCCGGCGGCAATTTCTCGGGCGGCGGCGACCTCCAGATCGAGACCATGCCGATGGAGGATCAGAAGGACGAGTGGACCGATTACGGGGTCAAGGGCGAATACGGCGAGATGCTGGTCTGGTTCGCCAACGACTATTTCCACATCGTCGCCCAGCGCATGTGCCGCAAGCTGGAGGACCTGCCGCAGGTGACCATCGCGGCGGTCGACGGGATCGCCGTCGGCATCGGGCTGGAGATGGCGGTCTCCTGCGACCTCAGGATCGCGTCCGACCGCGTCCGTTTCGCCGAGATCGCCGTGCCGGCCGGCTTCATGAGCGAATGGAGCGCACCCCGCAGCCTGCCCGGACTGATCGGCCAGACCAGGGCCAACGAGATGATCCTGACGGGGCGTTTCGTCTTCGCCGAGGAGGCCGAGCGGATCGGGCTGGTCAACAAGGCGGTGCCGGCGGACACCCTCCTCGACGAGGCGCGTGCCTGGGCAGGGCGGATGTGTACGTATCCCACGCTCGGGCTGAAATACGCCAAGGAGACTATCCGGCTCTACCAGAACCAGAATCGTCTGAAGGAGCATGGCGAGGTCGAGATGGAGCGCATCTTCGAGATCACCCGCACCGCCGACTGCGCGGAGGGGATCGAGGCGTTCCTGGAAAAGCGCGCGCCGGTCTATCACCAGGGCGCGCCGGTCGACAAACGCGCGCGCTGGCAGGACGACTGAGGGGGCGGGAGGGCGCCGGGTCTCGTCAGAGTCGGCCTGCGATTCCCGCGTCGAGGTCGGCGTCGCCGGACACAAACGCGCGTTCGGCCCCGACGAGGAACGCTTCCGTCTCGTTCTCGGTCATGGCGCCGCGGAACATCTCCCGGCGCATCGATACGCGCTGCGCGCTGATCGCCCGGATGGCGTCCGTCATCTCCGCGAGGTCGTCTTCGTTCCCGATCAGCGATACCGCTTCGCGCGCCATTTCCTTGTAGTGGTCGCGTTCGTCGTCGTAGATTACCTGCATGGCCCTGGCGGTCATGACGTTGAGCTCGTTTCCCGCGAGCTTCGCGCCCTCCCGGAAGAGCCGGGCGCCGCCGCCCTCGGTGAAGCCCACGGCCGCGCGCTCGATGGGGGAACCCGACTGGACATAGGACCGGCGCATATCGCCGAGCTTCTTTTCCTCGGGGAGCTGGACCGTGTCGTCCGGGGAGATGGGCCGGCCGGCGAGGTGCTCGAACACGTCGGCGAGCAACGCATAGTGGTTGAACTCGTCGGCGAGCTGGGTCAGTCGGAAATGGAACTCGCGCCGGGGGATCGTCTTGTCGACCTCGGGGAAGCAGTCGACCAGCGCGGCGAGCTCGCGGTGGAGCCCGTTGAAGTAGCCGTCGACCGGGTTGAGCTCCTTCCAGAGTTGCGCCCGCAGATAGAAGACGTGGTCGTCCTCGCTGGCCCTGGCGTAGAACCGCCGCGCGATCTCTCCCTCGGCCTCCCAGTACGGCCAGGCGGCGGCGAGCAGTGCGTGTTCCGTGTCCG
Source organism: Defluviicoccus sp. (assembly GCA_022823775.1). Classification (GTDB taxonomy): domain Bacteria; phylum Pseudomonadota; class Alphaproteobacteria; order MPNO01; family MPNO01; genus MPNO01. Next base: position 46,295 of record JAJEHI010000072.1, read on the forward strand.
TCATGTCGATCTCCGCGATGCCGCCGCGATGCCGCCGCGATGATAGCGGCGGACCGGCCGGCGGCAAGCATTGCGGGTCTTTCGGCGGTTTGAGAAAATGAGCCGATGCCGCAACTCGAAACCGATGTTCTGGTGATCGGCGCCGGCGGCGCGGGCATGTACGCCGCTGTTGCCGCCGCCCGTGAGGGCGCGCGCGTGGTTCTCGTCGACAAGAGTCTGGTCGGGCGTGGCGGGGCGACGATCATGGCGCAGATGACGGTCGCCGCGGCGGTCGGCGAGTGGGAGCCCGACCACTGGACCCACCATCTCGCCGACACCATCGAGGCAGGGCGGGGTCTTTGCAACGAACGTCTCGCCGCCATTCTCTGCGAGGAGGCGCCGGTTCGCATCCGGGAGATGGACTCGTGGCGGGTCGGCTGGGCGCGCGAGGACGGGCGCATGCGGGCGGTGATGGCCCCCGGCCACAAGATCCCGCGCTGCGTCTATGTCGATTTCCTCAATACCGGTCCGGCGGTGGCCAAGACGCTCCGCACGCAGGTTGCGCAGGGGGCGGGGATCGCGCGGGTAAGCGGGCTATCGATCGCCGATCTCGCGGTCCATGACGGGCGGGTCGCCGGCGCGGTCGGGATCAATCTCGAGGACGGCGCGCCGGTCGGGATAGCGGCCAGGGCGGTTATCCTCGCCGCGGGCGGGCTCACCCGTCTGTTCCGGCGCAACAGCGCGTCGGCCAATATGGGCGGCGATGCCTTTGCGCTCGCGCTCAACGCCGGCGCCGAGCTGATCGACATGGAATTCCCGCAATTCTTCCCGATCGGCCACCTCGCGCCGCGCCTGGTGGGGATGGACCCGATCATGTGGGACCCGTTCCGCTACAAGCTCGGCGGGCGGCTGCTCAACGGGAACATGGAAGAATTCATCGAGAACTACGGCGAGCAGGATTCAGGAGTCTATACCGCTCCCCGCGACATCACCTCCTACGCCATCGTGAAGGAGTGCGAGGCCGGGCGCGGCTCGCCCAACGGTGGCGTGTATCTGAGCTTCGAGCACATCCCGGAGCCCGAGCTGAGGCTCGCCTTCGGTCCAGTGATCGACCGGTTGGCGAAGAACGGGATCGACCTTACCCGGCGTCCCATCGAGGTGGCCCCGATCGCGCATTACCATATGGGCGGGATTCGGGTGGACGAGCGCATGGAGACCCGCATCGCGGGACTCTACGCCGCGGGCGAGGCGGTAGGCGGCGCGAACGGCGCGAACAGGTTGTCCGGCAACGCGATCCCGGAGGCCTTCGTATTCGGCGAGCGCGCCGGACGCTTCGCCGCCGAACGCAGATCGGAGGCCGGGGCCTGGCGGAGCGACGACGATGGCCGGGCGGAACGTGTCGTCGACGGTGCGCACGGCAGCGGTCGCAACAACCGGGCCGGGCTCGGCGCGCTGCTCCGCGAGTTGCAGGCGTTGATGTGGGACGATGTCGGCCTGCTCAGGACGGAGGAAGGCCTTTCCCGCGCGCTCGACCGTATCCGTAGGATGCGCGACGACGACCTTCCCGCCCTCGCGCCGGCGCGCAAGACGCGTTTCGATCACGCCCTGCTCGACTGGCTCGATCTCCGGGCGTCCTTGCTCGCGGCGGAATCGGTTGCGCTTGCCGCTCTCAACCGCAGGGAGAGCCGGGGCGCGCATCAACGCGAGGACTTCGTGGAGACCGATCCGGCTTACGCGCGCAACCAGGTTGTGACGCTGTCGACCGACGGCGCGCTGGAATGCGACTGGGCCGGGATCGTCGAAGCGTCCCACGCGCGGGCGCCGCTGGAGGCGGCCGAGTGAGCGCCGGGACCGTCACCATCCGGGTTCGCCGGGGAACGCCCGAAGAGCCGTCCCGGGTCGAGACCTTCGCCGTCCCCTATACCGAGGGCATGTCGGTGCTCGACGCGGTGATGTGGGTGCACGCCCATGTCGATTCGACGCTCGCCATTCGCTACGCCTGCATCAACGCCAATGCCTGCAAGGAATGCATGGTCCGGGTCGACGGCAAGACCGGCTATGCCTGCACGTCCCGCCTCGGCCCGGAGGGCGCGCTGATCGAGCCGCTCGACAACAAGGCGCTGATCCGGGATCTGGTGACCGACATCGTCCCGCCCAAGGAACGCCTCGCCGCGCATCTGTCGGCGGACGGTTAGCCCGTCACCCCTCCTCCGAGATCAGCCGGTCGAGTATGCGGCGCGCGGCGAGCACGCCGGCGTCGGCGTTGATGTCGATTTGCGGCAGGCCGTCCGGCATCGTCTCGATGCTTCGCTGCTGTGCCTCGATCAGCCCGACATCTTCCCCGAAAGTCGTCTCCGCCGCCTTGGCCAGATACGTCGTGATCGAGTCGTCCTCCAGGTTGAAGCCGCGCGCGTGGTGCCAGAAATAATGCGCGCTGGTTTTCGTCTCGGGCGTGATGGTGTGGTTCGAGTACAGCTCGATCCCGTCCGCGCGGTTGCCCGCGCGCGCGCCTTGCCCCGCCGGCGCGCAGCCCGCGTCGATCACGACATGGCTGGGCGGGGTCCAGGTGATCAGTTGCCAGCGGTCGACGTCGAAGTCGATACCGCCCGCCCGCGCGAACATGCCGGGCGGCTTTCCCCCCATGATCCAGCGGTCGACATGGACCCGGTCGCCGTCGCGGCTGACCTCGACCGGGAACCGGGCGACCCGATCGGTGCCCAGCGTCGCACCGTGGACGAACTGCACATGCGACAGGTCGAGCAGGTTGTCGACGATCAACCGGTAGTCGCCGGCGACGTAGAACCGCCCCTGGACCGATTTCCACGCGGGGTCGTCGTTCCAGTGATAGTCGGGAACCAGTGCCGGATCGGCCCGCTCGGGATCGCCCATCCAGATCCAGACGAAGCGGTCTCGTTCCACCACGGGATAGGACGGCACCCGGGCACCCGGGGGCACCCTGGTCTGGCCCGGCACTTCGATGCAGGTGCCGTCGTTTGCGAACAAGAGCCCGTGATAGCCGCAGCGGATGCCGCCCCGCTCGATCCTGCCATGCGAGAGCGGGGCATGGCGGTGAATGCAACGGTCGGCGAGCGCGATCGCCTCGCCGTCGTCTCCGCGGAACAGGACCACCGGCCGGTCGAGGATGCGCCGTGCCAGCGGGGACTCCCCGATCTCGTCATCCCAGGCCGCCGCGTACCAGCAGTTTTCGAGAAAGGCCATCGGTCGTTCCGTCAGCCGCGCGCCGCGGCGACCGCCGCCGCGATCCGGTCGGGGGCAATGGGCACATCGTCGATGACGACACCGAAGGGCGCAAGCGCGTCGTCGACCGCGGCGGCGATTGCTGCGGGCGCCGGTATCACCCCTCCTTCCCCGGCGCCCTTCGCCCCGAGCGGGTTGAGCGGGGTCGGCGACTCGGTGTGGATCAGGTCGAGCCTCGGCATCTCGCAGGCGCCCGGCATCAGGCACTCGCCGAGATTGACCGTCATCGGCTGGCCGGCATCGTCGAACGCCATGCGCTCGTAGAGTGCGCTGCCGATCCCGTGGATCGCGCCGCCGATCACCTGACCTTCCACGATCATGGGGTTGATCATCCGCCCGCAGTCGTGGACCACCGTGTAGCGCAGGATTCCGACCGCCCCGGTCTCGATGTCCACCTCCACCTCGGCGACGTGACAGCCGTTGCAATAGGTTACGGTCTCGGGCGTGAAGGTGCCGAGCGCCTCCATCCCCGGCTCCATCCCGCCGGGCAGCGCGTAGCCCGGCTGCCCGGCGAGGGCGCGGGCGATTTCGCCTAGCTCCACCGCCATGTCCGGCACGCCTCGGACGCGGACCCGCCCCCCGGCGAGTTCGAGGTCGGCGGGCGCGGCCTCCAGCATGTGCGCGGCTGCCCGCAGCGCCTTTTCCGCGAGGGACGAAGCGGCGACGTGAACGGACGAGCCGGCGGTGACCGCCTGGCGGCTCGCGAACGCGCCGAGTCCGAGCGACACCGTGTCGGTATCGCCGGCGGTGACTTCTATTGCGCCGGGATCGAGTCCGAGCGCCGACGCGCAGACCTGGGCGAGCGCGGTCTTGAGCCCCTGGCCCTGCGCGGTCGCCCCCGTCGCGATCGTCACCCGGCCCGAAGGGTTGATCCTTATCCGGGCGGACTCGAACGGACCGCGTCCCGTCCCCTCGACATAGTTGCCGATCCCGATCCCCACATAACGCCCTTCCCGACGCAGCAAGGCCTGTCGTTCCCGAAATGCATCGTGCTCCGAGGCTTCCAGCGCCAGCGCCTGTGTCGCCGGATAATCGCCGCTGTCATAGGTCATCGCGGTGCCGTCGCGGTTCTTCACTGGCGTCTCGTAGGGCATCGCCTCGGGCCGGATCAGGTTGCGCCGGCGGATCTCGGCGCGGTCGATTCCAAGCAGTTCGGCACCCTTGTCCAGCAGCCTTTCCATGACGAAGGTTCCCTGCGGGCGGCCGGCGCCGCGCACCGGCGTGACCGGCACCTTGTTGGTCGCGGCGAGCCTGATGTCGAGCGAGTACGCCGGCACGCCATAGGGGCCGAGCAGGTTGGTCGCCGAGTTGTAGGGCAGGTTGACGCCATAGGGGCTGTAGGCGCCATGGTCGTGGATCAGCGTGCCGCGAATTCCGAGGATCCGCCCCGCCCCGTCGAGCGCCATCTCCACGTCCCAGAACTGGTCTCGCTCCTGGGTGGTGGCGGTGAAATGCTCGCGGCGGTCCTCGATCCACTTGACCGGACGGTCGACGATGCGGGCGGCCAGCGCCGTCACGGCCTCCTCGGGGTAAAAGACGAATTTGGGCCCGAACCCGCCGCCGACATCCGGTGCAATTACGCGCAGCTCGTCCTCGCCGCAGCCGAGCAGGTCGCGGAGCACCCCGTGCGCGCGATGCGGCATCTGCGTGCCGCTCCACACCGTCAGCCTGCCGTCGTTGGGATCGAGCCGGGCGAGCACCCCCCGGCACTCGATGGCGTGGCCGAGCCCCTTGTTCTGATGCATGTCCGCCCGGACCGTATGCGCGGCCGAGGCGAAAGCCCGGTCGCAATCCCCGTAGGCCATGGAGAGCGCGGCGACCAGATTGTCGGGGAGCGTGCCGTGGGCCGGAGGAGCGTCCGGCTCCAGCGCGCGCCGGCAGTCGATCGCGGCCGGGAGAGGCTCGTAGTCGATCTCGACCTGGGCGGCCGCATCCTCCGCACGGTACGGGCTGTCCGCGATCGCCACGGCCACCGGCTCGCCGACATGGCGGACCTCCCCGTCGGCGAGGATCGGCGGGTCCAGCACATGCCGTATCGCACCGGAGGGTTGGGCAAGCGGCATCGTCACCCGCGTCACGCGCGGCCGGAGATCCTCGAGGGTGAGGACCGCGCGAACCCCCGGCGAGATCATGGCCGCCGATTTGTCGATCCCGCGAATCCGCGCGTGAGCCACGCTGCTCCTGACGAAAGCGGCGTGCAGCAGGTCGGGGAAGCGAAGATCGTCGACGAAACAGGCCCGCCCCCGCAGGAGCGCCGGGTCCTCGATCCGCGGGACCCGCTCCCCGAGCGTCACGGCCTCACCCAGCCGCCGTCGACATAGAGCGTCTGTCCGGTCAGGAACGCGGCATCCTCGCTCGCGAGGAACGACAACGTGCCCGCCAGGTCTTCCGGCATCTGCGTACGCTTGATCGCCTGCATCGAGGAAACCGTCTCAAAGCGTTCGTCCGACCTCGGGTGGGTCACCTGCGTGCCGTGCGTGCGGACCAGGCTGGGCGCGATCGCGTTGACGGTTATTCCCTCGTCCGCGAGGTCGCTGGCGAGCGCCCGGGTGAACCCGATCACGCCGCCCTTGCTTGCGATGTAGTGGCTGTACCCGGTCACCGACGTGTTGAAGGTGTTGGATGCCATATTGACGATCCGGCCCCAGCCGCGCTCGACCATGCCCGGCGCAAACGCCTTGGCGGTCAGAAACATGGAATCGAGGTTGATAGACATGACCCGCCGCCACTTGGCGAAGGTAACCTCCTCGAACGGTTCGTTGGGGTAGATCCCGACGTTATTGACCAGGATGTCGCAGCGTCCGAAGCGCTCCGCGATCTCGGCGGACAGGCGAGCGACATCGTCCTCCGACGTAACGTCGCCTTCGAACGACGCGGCTTCCGCCCCGGCGCCGGACAGCGCGGCCATCGTATCCGTCGCAGCCTCCAGATCGATGACGGCCACTGCGGCACCCTCGGCCGCGAGACGCTCCGCGAAGGCCCGACCGATCCCCTTGGCGCCGCCGGTCACCGTCGCGACCCGGCCCTGGTGTCGATCCGACATCGTGAATCTCCCTTTGACCCGACTCCCGGACTATCATCGCGATCGGGCGGAACATTGGTAGGGGGCCGAGCGTTGACCACACCGGAAACGATCGACGATCGCCGGGCTCTGATACTCGGCCGCGGGTATTTCTTCGACGACCTCGACCCGCCGGGATGTCTGCACATCCATTTCCTGAGAAGTCCCTTCGCACGCGCGCGGATAGCCGGCATCGATTGCACCGCGGCCGGTGCCATGGACGGCGTGGTCCGGGTCCTTACGGGCGCGGAGCTCGCCGAAACGACCGCGCCGGTTGCCGCCCGCATGGACGAGGCCGACTGGTACCGCTACCGCCCTACCGCATGGCCGCTGATCGCCGAGACCGAAGTGCGCTTCGCGGGCGAAATCGTCGCTGCCGTCGTCGCGCGCGACGCTTATGTCGCCGAGGATGCCGCTTCGCTGATCGATATCGAGTACGAGCCCGGAGATCCGGTCGCCGATGCCGCCTCGGCGCTTCGCGACGGCGCGCCGCTGGTTCACGAGGCGCTCGGCGGCAACATCCTGTTCGAGAGCCGGTTCGTCAGCGACCCCGAGGCCGACCCCTTCGCAACCGCGGCGGTGGTCGTTTCGGGCCGGTTCCGCCACCCCCGCGTCGCGCCCTCGCCCATCGAATGCTGCGGCTGCCTCGCGGTCCATGACCGGCGCGACGACGTGATCGAAATCCGTTCGCCGACCCAGGTTCCGCATATCCTGCGGGACGGAATCGCGAAATTCCTGCGCCTGCCCGAGTCGAAGATCAGGGTGCGGACGACCGATATCGGGGGCGGGTTCGGGGTGAAAATGCTCCTCTACCCCGAAGAGGCCATCACCGCCTTCGCGGCGCGCTCTCTCGGCGGCGCCGTCAAGTGGACCCAGGACCGGCTCGAGCACCTGGAGCGCGGGTATCACGCCCGGGACGCGGTGATCGAAGCCTCGCTGGCCGCCGACGAAGAAGGCCGGATCCTCGGCATGAAGGCGGAGGTCCGGTGCGATTCGGGCGCCTACAGCCCGTACCCGCTCGGCCCGTCGCTGGAACCGCATACCGCGTTGGTCGGCCTTCCCGGGCCCTACGCCATTCCCTTCATGGACTACACCTCGCGCGCGGTCGCGACCAACAAGTGCCCGACCGGACCCTATCGCGGCGTCGGGTTCGGTCTCTGTCCGCTTGTGACGGAGAGCCTGGTAGACGCGCTCGCGCGGAAGATCGGCGCGGATCGTGTCGCGGTCAGGCGTCGCAACCTGGTGCCGACGGGGGCTTTTCCGTTCAAGACCGTCGGCGGCGGGGTCATCGACAGCGGCGATTACCACGGGCTGCTGGCGAAGCTGCTGGATGCCGCCCGGATCGACGAAGAGCACGATGGAGGCGGACGCAGGGTCGGAATCGGCGTTTCCTGCTTCATAGAGCCCACCGGCATGGGATGCACGGTGTTCCGGGGGCGCGGGATGACCGACGTTCCGGGCTACGATTCGGCGGTGCTTCGGGTCGCCCGGTCGGGCGCGGTCGAGGCCTATGTGACGACGCCCTCCATGGGCCAGCAGCCTTTCAGGGCGATGCGGCGGATCGTGGCCGACGGGTTCGGAATCGACGAGGCGCGCGTTCACGTCTCCTGCACCGACACCGAGACGATGCCGCACGGTTCGGGCGCCTTCGCAAGCCGCGGATTGGTCTCCGGCGGAGGCGCGCTGCAGAAGGCGGTTCGACAGGCGGTCGACCGGATGAAGCGGTTCGCCGCGCTCAAGCTCGAGGTCGATCCGGCGGACGTGGTCTTTGCCGACGGCCGGTTCGCTGACGGGCACAATTCGAACCGGTTCGCGACCTTCGAGGAAATCGCCGACTTCGCCCATTCGCCCAGCCCCGACCTGCCCGAAGGGCTGCCGCACGGGTTGCAGGTTGCGGCCACCTTCGACACGCCGGGCGCCGCGACATCGGCGGCGATGCATATCGCCGTCGTGGCGGTCGACACCGAGACCGGCGAGGTCGAAATCCTCAAATACGTCGTCGCCGAGGATTGCGGCAGGATCGCCGATCTTGAGGTCGTCGAAGGCCAGACCTGGGGCGGCGTCATGCAGGGGATCGGGGCGGCGCTGCTGGAAGAGGTCCGCTACGACGAGGCCGGGCAGCTCCAGTCGGCGAATTTCGCCGATTACATGATCCCGGGCGCGTTCGAGGCGCCGGGGATCGAGATCGTCCATCAGGAGACCCCCTCGCCGATCACCGAAGGCGGTTACAAGGGTGTGGGGGAGAGCGGCACGATCGGCGCGCCCGCGGCCATCGCCGGCGCCGTGTTGGACGCGCTCGGCCTTGAATGCGACGATGTGCGGCTGCCGCTCAGCCCGGACCGCATACGGAGTCTGATCGCGGCGTCGGAGGCGGGCTCAGCCGTCTGAACGAACGCCGAACAGACCCTTCAGCCAGCGGACGATGGCGTTCCACATCACGCTGGCGCCGAGCGAAAAACCGGAGATCGGCTTGGCGGCAGGCGCGGGCGGCGGGGCGGATGGGGCGTCGTCGGCGCCCGAGGGTGCCTCCGTGTCTTCCGCGCCGCGTTCCGCCACGATCTGCTCGTGAAGCGCGTCGGCGAACCGGTCGATCAGCTGCGTCGCCACGTCCTTGATCATGCCGACGCCGCGGCCGTACTGGGCGACCGAGCCGGAGAGCTGCAGGTCGGTTCGGATCTCGACCGTGGTCGTGCCGTCGTCGGCCGGGATCAGGCGGAAGTCGACATTGGCGTTGGCGCCGCCCCGGCCCTTGGAGTCCCGTCCCTGGGCCTTGACGCGGGCGGAATGACCCTCGTCGTCGCGGTCCTCGAACCGGGCGTCGCCCGCGAAGGTCAGCGCCACCGGGCCCAGCCGGACGGATACCTTGCCCTTGAAGCTGTTCTCGTCGATCACCTCGGTGAGCTCGGCGCCCGGCATGCAGGGGGCGATCCGCTCGACGTCGGTCAGGATTGCCCAGGCTTGGTCGACCGGCACCCCGACGTTGAATGAATTCTCGAACTCCAAGTCAGCCTCCTGTCCGCCGGCGTCCGGACTAGCTGGCGGCGCGGTCGATGGTGCGCCATACCGTTTCGGGACTCGCCGGCATGTCGATCGCCGAGACGCCGAGCGGGCTCAACGCGTCGACGATGGCGTTCATCAGCGCCGGCATCGCACCGACGCACCCCGCTTCGCCGGCGCCCTTGATGCCGAGCGGGTTGGTCGGGGTCGGCACCTCGTTGATCTCCATCTCGAAGCTTGGAAGGTCGTCGGCGCGCGGCATCGTGTAATCCATGAACGATCCCGCGATCAACTGGCCCGACTCCCGGTCCCACACCACGTTCTCCATCAGGATCTGGCCCACGCCCTGGGCGATCCCGCCGTGGAGTTGCCCCTCCATCAGAAGCGGGTTGAGCACGGTGCCGACATCGTCGACCGCGGCATAGCGCAAAATGTCGATCTCGCCGGTTTCGGGGTCGATCTCCACCTCGCAGACATGGCATCCGTTGGGAAAGGTCGGCGCCGGCGGCGTCCAGGCGGCCCACTCGTTGATGCCGGGCTCGAACCCGGGAGGCACCGTCATGAACGACTGGGCCAATTTGGCCGCGTCGACCAGCCCGATCGTCCGGTCGGTTCCGGCGACCGTGAAGGTGCCGTCGGCGAACTCGATATCCTCCTCCGCCGCCTCCAGCTTGTGCGCGGCGATCTTGCGGCATCTCTCGATCGCCTTGTCGGCCGCCAGCATGATCGACGCGCCGCCCACGCCGGATGAGCGCGAGCCGAAGGTCCCGGTGCCGGCCATGACCTCGTCGGAGTCGCCCTGCGAGATGCGGATCTGCTCGAATTCCAGCCCCAGCTTGTCGGACAGCATCTGACGGAACACCGTCTCGTGCCCCTGGCCGTGGTTATGGGTTCCCATCGTCAGGGTGAGCGAGCCCGAGGGGTCGAACCGGATCTGCGCCCATTCCGGCGGACCGCCGGCCGATTGTTCGATGACGTTGGAGATGCCGATCCCCAGCAGCTTGCCGCGCGCTTCGGCGTCGGCCCGGCGGGCGTCGCGGTCGCCGTAATCGACCAGCGCCAGAGCGCGGTCCATGTTGGTCTCGAACTCGCCCGAATCGTACGTGAAGACGAGGCCGGTGGCGAAGGGGAACGCATCGGGGGCGATGTAGTTGCGCCTCCGGAGCTCGGTCGGATCGATGCCCATCTCGTCCGCCGCCGTGTCGATGACCCGCTCGATCGCATACGCCGCCTCCGGCCTGCCCGCGCCGCGATAAGGCCCGGTGGATGCGGTGTTGGTGAAGACGCCTGTCACATGGGTATAGATCGCCGGTGTCCGGTAGGGGCCCGCGAGCGAGCCCAGGTTGTTGGTCGAGGAATGGGGGCCGAGCAGGGTCAGATAGGCGCCGAGATTAGCCGTCGTGCGAACCCGGAAACCGAGGAACTCGCCGTCCTTGGAAAGGGCGAGTTCGGCGGTCGAGATGTTGTCGCGCGCCTGATCGTCGACCATGAACCCTTCGGCGCGGTCGCCGGTCCACTTGACCGGACGGCCGAGCATCTTCGAGGCGAAGAGGCACATCGTGTATTCGCAATAGGGGCCGGAGCGCATCCCGAAGGCACCGCCCATGTCGTGGCTGACGACGCGGAGATCGCCCTCCGGCACCTTGAGGATCGGGGAAGCGGTCGCCATGCGAACGCCGTGCGGACCCTGGGTCCCGGTATAGAGGGTGTAGCGCCCGGTGAACCCGTCGAACTCGCCGATGCAGGCGCGCGGCTCCATCGGCGCGACGGCGACGCGGGTGACGATAAAGTCGAGCCTGGTGACATGGTCGGCCTCGGCGAAGGCCCGCTCGACCGCGTCGCTGTCGCCCTGTTCGAAGACGAAACAGACATTGTCGGGTGCTTCCGGCCACACCGCGGGCGCGCCCTCTGCCTGCGCACCGGCGGTCGCGGTGACCGAGGGAAGCGGCGCGTAATCGACCTCGATAAGCTCGGCGGCATCGCGCGCTCCGTCATGGGTCTCGGCGACGACGAACGCCACGTAGTCGCCGACCAGCCGCACCCGCTCCTTGCGGAGCGGTAGGTTGGGCGGGGTGAACATCGGCGAGCCGTCCGCACTGTTGCGCGGCACCGCGCAGGGAATGCTGCCGAGCCCCGCGGCCTCGACATCGTCATGGGTATAGACCGCGAGCACGCCGGGAACGGCGGCCGCCGCGGCCGTGTCGATCAAGCGGATCTCCGCATGGGCGTGGGGCGAACGCAGGACGTAGCCATAAGCCTGGTATGGCCGGTTCAGGTCGTCGCTGTAGCGCCCGCCGCCTCTGAGCAGGCGCGGGTCTTCCCAGCGCGGCACCCCTTGGCCGATACCGAACTTCGTCATCGTTTCCTTCCCGATCGCTCCACCGGCGTCGACGGCCGAATCCCCCTCGGCGCGGCAATGCGTTCCACGGCCGCCGAGTTCGGCGCTGTCATCTGCGGACGCCGGATGATAGGGGAAGGGCCGGACGGCAACAACGCCGCCAGCCGGTCCGATTCCCGCCGCCGAACTCCTGTATAAGGGATGGGATGGAAGGGACGCTGGACACTCTCTCGGCCTTCGTCCGGCATGCCGACGGCATCCGGGAAGCCGAAGTGCTCGGGTTGGAGATCGGCGCGGTCGCGACGGCGGCGCTGGTTTTCGTCGTTTGCCTGCTGTTGCGCGGCGTCTTCACCCGCGTTGTGGTGCGGCGCCTGGCGCGTTGGGCGGAGAAGACCGAGAGCAGGCTCGACGACGAGGCGGTCGCGGCGCTGGAGCCGCCCCTACGGTTCATGCCGCTGGTACTCGGCCTCTTTCTGGCGAAGGCGATCCTGCCGTTCGCCGGGCTGGCCGAGCGCATCGCGGACGACCTCCTGCGGTCGCTGGCCGCGTTCGTCCTGTTCTGGGCCTTGTATCGCCTCGCCGAGCCGCTCCGCGGGTTGGCCTCCCGGGTCGAGGAGAAGATCGGCGCCGAGGTGGTGGACTGGTCGATCCGCGGACTCAAGATCGCATTCGTTGCCCTCGGCGCAATAACCGTGCTTGAGATATGGGGGATAGAAGTCGGTCCCATTCTGGCCGGGCTGGGGCTGATCGGGGTCGCGGTCGCGCTCGGCGCGCAGGACCTTTTCCGCAACCTGATCGCGGGGCTCCTCATCATCGGCGAGCGCCGGCTCGCGCATGGCGAGTGGATCAAGATCGACGGCGGCGTCGAGGGCACGGTCGAGGCGATAGGATTTCGCTCCACCCGGGTCCGGCAGTTCGACAAGGCGCCGATCTACGTCCCCAACTCCAAATTGTCGGATACCGCGGTCGTCAACTACACGCGGATGACCCACCGGCGCATCTACTGGATGATCGGGGTGGAATACCGCACGACCGTAGACCAGCTGAGGCAAATCCGGGACGGGATCGAGGCTTTCCTGCTGGAAGACGAAGCGTTCGCCCATCCGCCGGAGGTTCCGACCTTCGTCCGCATCGACCGGTTCTCCGATTCCTCGATCGATATCATGGTCTATTGCTTCACGGTGACCACGTCGTGGGGTGAGTGGCTGGCGATCAAGGAACGGCTCGCCTACCGCATCAAGACGATCGTCGAGGAAGCAGGGACCGGCTTCGCCTTCCCGTCCCGGTCGCTCTATGTGGAGAGCGGCGGCGATGCGCCGGAAATCTTCGTTCCGCCGGAATCCGTCAAAGCGGAAGATTAGCTCCCGCCAGAACCGGCCACGGCGTTGACTAAATCGCGGGCGGGAAACATATATTCGCGTTCCGCGGGTCGAAGCGCCCGCTTTCTTTTGGGGAACAGTCATGATTCCGGCCGTCATGCCGAGCTACGGACGCACGGACATCGCGTTCGAACGCGGAGAGGGACCCTATCTCTTTGCTGCGGACGGTCGACGATTCCTCGATTTCGGCGCCGGCATCGCGGTCACGGTCGCGGGCCACTGCCATCCGCACCTGGTGGACGCGCTGACCCGCCAGGCGGGGCAATTGTGGCACACATCGAACCTGTACCACATTCCCGGGCAGACCCGGCTCGCCGAGCGTCTGACCGCGGCGAGCTTCGCCGACACGGTATTCTTCTGCAACTCGGGCGCGGAGGCGATGGAGGCGTCGCTCAAGACCGCGCGCAAGTTCCAGTTCGAGTCCGGACGGGAGGAGCGCTACCGGTTCGTCGTCTTCGAAGACAGCTTCCACGGGCGGACTCTCGCGCTGATCGCGGCGGGCGCGAGCGACGCGCACCGGCGCGGATTCGGTCCGATGCTCGATTCCTTCGACCGCGTGGCCTACGGCGACCTCGACGCAGTGAAGGCGGCCATCGGCCCGCAGACAGCCGGCATCGTCGTCGAGCCGGTGCAGGGCGAGGGCGGCATCCGGCCCGCCGGTCCGGCCTTCCTGCGCGGGTTGCGCGCGCTCGCCGATGAGCACCGGCTGGCGCTGATCTACGACGAGGTGCAGTGCGGCATCGGCCGGACCGGCTATCTCTTCGCCCACGAAGCCGCGGACGCGCCGCCCGACATAATGGCGGTCGCCAAGGGACTCGGCGGCGGGTTCCCCATCGGCGCCTGTCTGGTGGACGAGGAAGCGGCCGTCGGGATGGTGCCCGGCACGCATGGCAGCACCTTCGGCGGCAATCCTCTGGCGAGCGCCGCCGCCAACGCGGTGCTCGACATCGTGCTGGAAGATGGATTCCTCGACGGGGTGAAGGAGCGCGGCGCGGCCCTGGGCGCTGCGCTCGGCGACCTCGCCCGGCGCTACCAGGGGGTCATCGCGGATGTGCGCGGCGTCGGCTTCATGTGGGGCATGAAGTGCGTCGGCCCGAATGCGGAGCTGAGCGGGCTTATGTTCGACAAGGGGCTCCTCAACGTGATCGCCGGCGACAACATGGTGCGCCTGTTGCCGCCCCTGATTGCCACCGAGGAACACATCGCCGAGGCGCTCGAGACGGTCGAGGCCTGCTGCTCCGAGATCGCCAAATGACCCGGCCCCGGCATTTTCTCGACCTTGCCGAGAACGAGCCGGCGGTGCTCCGCCGGCTGATCGACACGGCGCTCGCGCTGAAGGCCGACCCGGCCTCGCTGGACGATCCCGCGCCGCTCGCCGGGCGGACGCTCGCGATGATCTTCGAGAAACCTTCGACGAGAACCCGCGTCTCCTTCGAAGTCGGGATGCGGAGCCTCGGCGGGGACGTGATCGTCCTCAGCCCGAACGATATGCAGATCGGCCGCGGCGAGACGATCGAGGACACCGCGCGGGTGCTGTCGCGCTACGTCGATGCGATCATGATCCGCACCTTCGAGGCGGACACGCTTGCCGCCCTGGCCGAGCACGCCACGGTCCCGGTGATCAACGGGCTCACCGGCCGATCGCACCCCTGCCAGCTGATGGCCGACGTGATGACATTCGAGGAGCACCGGGGACCGATCGAGGATCGCATCGTCGCGTGGTCGGGGGACGGCAACAACGTCGCCTGCTCGTGGATCGAGGCGGCGGCGGCGTTCAATTTCGAACTCCGCCTCGCCTGCCCGCCGGTGCTCGCGCCGCCCGCCGCGATCGTCGAACGGGCGGAGCGGAACGGCGGGCGCATCGCGCTGACGGAAGACCCCTGCGAAGCCGCGTACGGGGCGGACTGTGTGGTGACCGATACCTGGGTGTCGATGGGCGACGACGCGGAAGACCACCGGCACAACATTCTCGCGCCGTATCAGGTCGACGAGCGCCTGATGGCGCGCGCCAAGCCCGACGCGATTTTCATGCACTGCCTGCCCGCGCATCGCGGTGAGGAGGTAACCGCGGGCGTCATCGACGGGCCGCAATCGGTGGTCTGGGACGAGGCGGAAAACCGTCTCCACGCCCAGAAGGCGATCCTGCTCTGGTGCCTGGAATGACCGGGGCCGGCGCCTCTTTCGTCACGGAGGGGCCGGCAGGGCTGGTCGACACCGATATCGTGCTGCCGTTCCAGATCGAGACCCAGGCGGCGCGCGGCAAACTTGTCCGCCTCGGCGGCACGGTGGACAGGATCCTCTCGCGGCGAAACTATCCGGCGCCGGTGGCGACGCTCCTGGGCGAGCTCGCGGTGCTGGCCGCCCTGGTCTCTTCGGCGCTGAAGGACGAGGGCGTTCTGACCGTCCAGGTGAAGGGCGACGGCCCGGTCGGCATGCTGGTCGCCGATGCCACGTCTTCCGGCGAGCTGCGCGCCTATGCGGCGTTCGACGGCGGCACGCTGGACGGTGTGCTGGCGGGGGAGGGTTCCGCCGACTGGCGGACCGCTCCGGTGCCCCGGCTGATCGGAGCGGGCTATCTGGCCCTCACCGTCGACCGGGGACCCGAGGTCGAGCGCTATCAGGGCATCGTTGAGCTCAGCGGAGGGTCGCTCGCGGATTGCGCGCACCGACATTTCCGCGAGTCCGACCAGAACCAGGCGGCGTTCAAGCTCGCGGTCGCGCCCACCGGCCCGAGCGGAGCATGGCGCGCGGGCGGCATGATGATGCAGCGCCTGCCCGACAGCGGCCGGGCACGTCTTTCCGGCGAGGCTCCCGACGACGACCTCGAGGAGAGCTGGCGGCGCGCCCTGGTGCTGATGGGGTCGTGCACGCCCGGCGAGCTGGTCGACGCCCGCCTGCATCCCCACGAGCTCCTCTACCGCCTGTTCCACGAGGACGGGGTGCGGGTGTTCGAGCCGCATGCGCTCGCGCATGGCTGCCGCTGCTCCCGCGACAGGGTGGAAGTGACGCTGCGATCCTTCCCGCGCGAGGAGATCGCGGATCTGGAGGTCGACGGGCAGGTCGTCGTCACCTGCGAGTTCTGCGGCGAGCGCTATGCCTTCGACGAGGACGACATAGAGCGCCTCTACCGGACCAATTGAACCGTGAGGTTGCCGATTCCCCACCTGTCCGGATGCGCGGCGCTGCTGCTTGCCTTGGTCGTTACCGGATGTACGTCCGTGCCCACGGCCCCGAGCCATCCGGAGATTCGCTTCGCCGACAAGCCGCCGATCCTCCTCGACGTTGCCAGGATCGACATCGTCGACGCCTATCGGCCGCCTTTGAAGGCCCCGAACGGGGAGCATCTGTTTCCCGTGCGGCCGTCGCAAGCGGCCAGGCGATGGGCACGCGACCGTCTGCGCGCCGGCGGCACGACGGGCCGGGCCGAGGTCGCGATCCGCGATGCATCGGCGACCGAAACGGCGCTCGAGCGTACCGACGGTGTCCGCGGCGCATTCACCACCGACCAGGCGGAACGCTACGACGCCGCCATTACGATTTCCGTACATATTCTCGATTCGCTCGGGAAGGAGCTGGCCAACGCGTCCGCGACCGCCCGCTATTCGCGCACCGTGGCCGAGGACGTGACGCTCAACGAGCGCGAGCGCGTGTGGCACCGCATGACGACGGCGATGATGCATGCGCTCGACAAGGCGCTTGAGGGCCAGATGAAGAAGAGCCTCGCGGCGTATATCGAGTGAGCCCGGCCGGGAACGCCCGGACTATGCGGCGAGCGTCGCCACGACTCGCTTGAGGAAGGCGCTGCAAGCGGCAATCTGGTCCAGGCTCACGAACTCGTCGGGCTGGTGCGCCTGGCTCACGCTGCCCGGACCGCAGACGATGGACGGTACCCCGGCTTCGGCGAACAGCCCGGCCTCGCACACATAGGGCGCGGTCGAAGGCTCGTTCTGCCCGGTGAGGCGGAGCGCGAACGCCTCGGCTTCCGAGCCCGGCATCGGCCCCAGCGTCGGCGCGGTAATGTCCACCGTGGTGCGTATTCCCGCCTCCGGGTCTACCGCCCGCATGCGGGGTATCAGCGCGTCGTTCGCGAACGCATCCAGCCGCGCCAGCACCTCGGCCGGATCGACATCCGGGGTCGGGCGCATCTCCCAACGGAAATCGCAGTTGCGGGCGATGATGTTGACCGCCGATCCGCCGCCGATCCTGCCGATATTGAACGTCGTTCCCGGCGGGTCGAACGACCCGGCGATGCCGTCCCGGGGCAGGGACCCCACGACGGCTTCGATCCGGCGGATATATTCGGCCGCGAAGAGGATCGCGTTTACCCCTGCGGCGGGCCGGCTCGAATGCCCGTCGCGGCCCTGCACGCTTGTCTGCTGCTGAGAGATACCCTTGTGAGCGTTGACCACCCGCATCTCGGTCGGCTCGCCCACGATCGCGAAGGCCGGCCTCGGAAGCTCGTTTCCGATCAGCGCGATGAGGGTCCGCACCCCGATACAGCCGACCTCCTCGTCGTGGGACAGCACGACGTGGACCGGCCGGGTCAGGCTGGCGGCGCCGAGCTCCGGCGCCAGGGCGAGGACGCAGCCGATGAACCCCTTCATGTCCGCCGTCCCGCGGCCGTAGAGTCTGCCCTCGCGTTCCACCATGGCGAACGGGTCGCCGGTCCAGGGCTGGCCTTCCACCGGGACTACGTCGGAGTGGCCCGACAGCACGATTCCGCCGGGCTCCGCCGGTCCGAAGGTCGCGAACAGATTGGCCTTGTCCCCGGTCTCGTCCGGCACCTGGCGGATCGTCGCTCCATGGCCCGAGAGATAGGCCGCCACGGCATCGATCAGCGGCTTGTTGGGCTTCGCGGACGTGGTGTCGAACCCGACCAGCCAGCCGATCGCTTCGACATCGCTCATCGCGCGCTGACCGGCGCGGCTCGTGGCGGGCACGCGCTACCCCCTCCAGAAGGACGGCGTGAACAGGACGAGGATCGTAAATAGCTCCAGGCGCCCGAGCAACATACCGGCCGAGAGAACCCATTTCGCGGCATCGGGGAGAGGCGCGAAGGTCCCGGACGGACCGATCGTTTCGCCGAGCGCGGGGCCCACGTTGCAGATCGCGGTCGCGGCTCCCGAAACCGCGGTGATGAAGTCGAGTCCGAGCGCGCCGAGCGCGAGCGCCAGCACGCCGAAGCAGGCGACGAAAAGGAAAAAGAAGCTCATCACGGAGCTCGCCACGTCCTGCTCGATCGGGCGCTGGTTGAAGTGCGGCACGAACACGCCGTGCGGTTGCACCAGGCGCCGCAGCTGCGCCTGGGCGGTCGCGTAAAGCACCTGGAACCGGAACACCTTGATCCCGCAAGTCGTCGAGCCGGCGCAGCCGCCGATGAACATGATGAAAAAGAACGTCGCGGTCGCGAACGCACCCCAGCTGTCGTAGCCGGTCGTGCTGTACCCCGTTCCGGTGATGATCGAAACCACGTTGAAGCTCGCGGTCCGGATAGCGTCGACAACCGTCACGCCGCCCGACCAGGCGCGCCAGACCGCCATAATCGCAACGATAACGGCAACGATGGCGAGGAACGCCCGAACCTGGTTGTCCTGGAGCAGCGCCCAGGGTCTTCCGCCGATCGCCCGCAGGTAGAGCACGAAGGGTAGCGAGCCCACGATCATGAACAGGATGATGATGCTCTCCGCCGCCGCGTTGCCGAGGCCGCCGACCGAGGAATCGGACGTGGAGAACCCGCCCGTGGCGATCGTCGTCATGGCATGGACGACCGCGTCGAACCCGCCCACGCCCACCGCGATGAGCAGCAGCACGCAGGCGACGGTGAGGCCGAGATAGGTGAGGCCGATGCCGCTGGCGATCTGCGTCATCCGCGGCATCACCTTGTCGGACCGGTCCGACGACTCCGTGTGGAAGAGCTGCATGCCGCCGATCTGCAGCATCGGCATGATGGCGACCGCCATGACGATGATGCCGATCCCGCCCAGCCACTGGAGAAGCGCGCGCCACAGGAGAATGCCCGACGGCGCGTCGTCGAGCCCGACGATCACCGTCGACCCGGTTGTCGTGATCCCGGACATCGCCTCGAAAAACGCGTCCGTGTAGCTGAGCTCCATCTCCGAGAAACTGAAGGGCAGGGCGGCGAAGGCGGTCAGCACCAACCAGCTTCCCGCGGTGAGCAGGAAGGCCTGGCGGATGTCGAGGGTGAACCGGGGCGCGCGCGACGTCAGCACCATCGACACCCCGATGAACAGGGTGAGACCGCTCGACCCCGCGAAGACCTGCCAGTCCCCGTGCCCGTCGACGAGGTCCGCCGCCATCGGCACCAGCATGGCCAGCGCCAGCGTGGTCAGCAATATCCCGACGATGAAGAAGATGGGACGGAAATCGACCACGTCATCGTCCTTGGTTGCGACCCGGCCCGGAGCCGCCTCGCCCCAAGTGAAGCGCGGCGGCGCCCCTCCCGTCTAGGCCGACCAGGTCTGTCCCATCTGGGGATTGCCGATGGCCGACAGAAACTCGCGCCGGGTCGAAGCGTCGTCGCGGAACGCACCCGTCATCTGGCTGGTGATCAGCGTCGATCCCGGCTTGTCCGCACCGCGCGTCGTCATGCATTGATGGCTCGCCTCGATCACCACCGCGGCGCCCTGGGGCTCCAGCACGTCGTTGATGGTGTTGGCGATCTGGGCGGTCATCTTCTCCTGGATCTGCAGCCGTTTCGCGTAGACGTCGACCAGCCGGGCGAGCTTCGAGATGCCGACCACCCGCCGGGTGGGGAGGTAGCCGATATGGGCGCGGCCGACGATCGGCGCGATATGGTGCTCGCAATGGGAGGTGAAGCGGATGTTGCGCAGCACCACCATCTCGTCATAGCCGTCGGTTTCCTCGAACGTCTTGGAGAGGATCGAGGACGGGTCCTCCCGGTAGCCGGAGAACCACTCGTCGAACGCCCGCGCCACGCGGCCCGGCGTCTCGCTCAACCCCTCGCGGGCGGGGTCGTCGCCGGCCCAGCGGATCAGGGTCCGGACCGCCTCCGCGGCCTCCTCGAATGTCGGCCGGTTCGTCGTCGGTTCGACCGTCGTCAGCGTGCTTCGGTGTGTCGACACTGCCATGCGCTTCCTGTCTGATATCGGTCGCCCGGAGCCCCGGAGACGCCGTGCCCCGCGGGCTAGTTGACCTGTCTGGGCTCGTCGGGGCAGTCGAGCGAGAAGGCGGGGATTTCTATGTCGAAGCGTTCCCCGTCCTCGCCTTTCATGCCGTAGCTGCCGAGCATGATCCCCGACGGTGTCGGCAAGGGCGTGCCGGAGGTGTATTCGTAGGTCTCGCCAGGCGCAAGCACCGGCTGTTCGCCGACGACGCCCGCGCCGCGCACCTCCTGTAAACGGCCCAGCCCGTCGGTAATCTTCCAGTGGCGGGTCAGAAGCTGCACCGTTGCCGCGCCCTCGTTGCTGATCTTGACGTGATAGGCCCATACATAGTGCGCGTCGGCGGGGGAGGATTGCCGGTCGAGATAGACCGGCTCGACCGAAACGCGGATCGCCCGGGTAATGGCTGTGTACATGGGGTCTCCCTGGCCGCACGCAAACCGCCGGGCCGCGACCCGGTAAAGTGTAGGACGATCCGGCCCGGCGTCAATCGCGCGCCGTCGGGCCGCTCAGGCGCCGTCGAGCGCGCCGGCGATGTCCTCCAGAAGGTCTTGGGGATCCTCCAACCCGATGGACAGCCGCACCAGCCCGTCCGTGATTCCGAGGCTTTCCCGCTCCTCCGGCGACAGGCGCTGATGGGTGGTCGTCGCCGGATGGGTGACCAGACTCTTGGCGTCTCCCAGATTGTTCGAGATATCGACCAGCCGGAGCGCGTTCATGAAGCGGAAAGCGCGCTCCTTTCCTCCGGCGACATCGATGGTGACGACGCTGCCGAAATCCGACATCTGGGACCTCGCCAGTTCGTGCTGGGGATGACTCTCCAGTCCCGGATAGAGCACCCGGACCAGATCGCCGCGTTGGGACAGAGCCGTCGCGATTTCGAGCGCGGCCGCGCAATGCTGCCTCAGGCGGAGCTGCAGCGTTTCCAGCCCCTTGAGCAGCACCCAGGCGTTGAACGGGCTCATGGACGGCCCGGTGTGGCGCATGAAGGTCTTCAGCGTGTCCATGCAATAGGCCTCGCTGCCGAGTACCGCGCCGCCGAGGCACCGGCCCTGCCCGTCGATATGCTTCGTGGCCGAATAGACGACGATGTCGGCGCCGAGCTCGAGGGGGCGCTGCAGCAGGGGCGTGGCGAAAACGTTGTCGACGATCGTCATCGCGCCCACATCCTTCGCCATCGCGGATATCGCCCGTATGTCGAAGATGTCGAGGCCCGGGTTGGAGGGCGATTCCAGGAACACCGCCCTGGTCGGCCGGTCGAGCGCGGCCCGCCATTCCGCCGGATCGGGGCTTTCGACGATGGTCGTCTCGACCCCCAGCCGCGGCAGGATGTCGGTCAGAACATAGAGGCAGGAGCCGAACAGGGCGCGCGCGCCGACCACGCGGTCTCCCGTCTCCACCATGCAGGCGAGCGAGGCGAAAACCGCCGCCATGCCCGACGCCGTCGCTCGGCACGCCTCCGCGCCCTCGATCAGGCGCAGCCGCTCCTCGAACATCCCGACCGTCGGATTGTCGTAGCGCGAATAGATGTACCGATCGACGCGGTTCGCGAACGCGTCCTCCGCGTCCTCGGCGGCGTCGTAGACGAAGCCGGAGGTGGCGTATATCGCCTCCGAGGTCTCGCAGAACGCCGAGCGTTGCAACCCGCCGCGAACCAGCCTGGTCTGAGGGCGCCAACCGGCTTCTTCCCGGGTGTGACCGTCCATTTCCCCGTTCTCCCGCGGACAAACAAAAACCCCCGACCGGAAAGTCGGGGGTGTCGTGCCTCCGACCTTTTAGCTGGTTGTTTTTCGTGGCCGCAAGCCGGTCGGGCCAAATCACCACGTGGCCCTAAGGTATCATTACCGGGTACCGCGTCAAGCCGGTGAAACGCGCTCCTCCGCTTTCACCGGCCCGGCGCGGACAGGAGCGGTGCCCTAGCGCTGGATCGCCGCCACCATCTCGACCTCGACCAGCAGGTCCGGGCGGGCGAGACCGGCCACGATCAGGAGCGTCGACGCGGGCCGCTCCTCGCCGAGATACTTGGCCCTGACCTGGTTGTAGGCCGGGATGTTCGCCGCGTCGGTCAGGAAATGGGTGACCTTGACCGCGTCCTTCATGCGCATCCCGTTGAATTCGAGGATCGCCATGAGGTTCCGCCAGGCGAGGTCGGCCTGGGCGGCGAAGTCGGCGGGCACGTTGCCGTCGATGTCGATCCCGATCTGGCCCGCGATGAACATCGTCTTGGCCGATTCCGGGACCTCGATCGCGTGCGCGTAGGCGCCGATCGGCGGGTGGATGGTTTCGGGGTACATCGCGCGGTTCTGCATGGCGGCCTCCCTCCGGCTTACGGGTTTCTCCGATTCGGCCGATTATAACCTCCCGGACGGGCGGGCCGAGATTGACTTGGAGCGCCACGATGACGAATAATCGCCGCTCACAGGTGAGAATCCGCGCGAACGGAAGGAGCCCCCAATGTTCCTCAAGAACTGCTGGTATGTGGCCGCGGAGCCGCACGAGATCACGCGTCAACCATTCGGACGCACGATCTGCAACGAGAAGGTCGTCTTTTGGCGTACCGAGGACGGCGATCCGGTGGCGTTCGAGGATCGCTGCTGCCATCGCCGCATGCCGCTCAGAAAGGGCAGCGTGCAGGGCAATATCCTGTCGTGCCACTATCACGGACTCCAGTTCGACGTCACCGGCAAATGCGTCCACGTGCCGGGCCAGACGACGATCCCGCCCGGCGCGCAGGTGCGCGCCTATCCCGCGGTCCAGAAATACAACTGGATCTGGATCTGGATGGGCGATCCCGCGCTGGCCGACGAGAGCCTGATCGTGCCGTATCCGTGGAAGTCGGCTGACGACTGGGGCGACAAGGGCACCTATTTCCACGTCAACGGCAACTACAAGCTGGTCATCGACAACCTGCTGGACCTCTCGCATCTGGCCTTCGTCCACCGGTCGACGATCGGCAACGCCGCGGTCGCCGAGCACGCGGTGCTCAAGACCCTCAAGGACGAGGACTCGGTGACGGTGGCCCGCTGGACCATCGGCCAGAACCCGCCGCCAACCTACCAGAAGATGTGCGACTGGCCGGAAGAGACGATCGTCGACCGCTGGCAGATCATCGAGTTTCGGATGCCGGGCGCGGTCCGGCTGTTCACCGGCGCGGCTCCGGGCGCCGCGGAAGGCAGGGAATTCGGCCACACCGAGCTAGAACGCGACGTGCCTGGCGACGGATTCGGGTTCCACAACCTCAACTTCGTCACGCCGGAGACCGAGACCTCGACGCACTATTTCTGGTCCAACGCCTACCAGGTCCCCGGCAAGCCGATCGAGCCCGATTTCGTCGAGATGCAGTACAAGCAGATCTGGCAGGCCTTCCACCAGGACTGGGAGGTCTTCGACCTGCAGGAGGAAAACTGGGACGACCGGCCGACGATCGAAACCAACCAGGACGCCGGCGGCATCGCCGCGCGCGCCATGATCGACCGCAAGATCGCGGCCGAGCAGGCGGAGGCGGGAGCGGCGATCGCGGCCGAGTAGTTTCCGGTCCGTCGACGGCGATACGGCGGCACCCCGGTGCCGCCCTTCGCTTTTCTGGACCCGGACAGGATGATTTGAGGAGGGCGGAATGTTCATCGAGAACGCGTGGTACGTGGCTGCCTGGGACCGTGAGGTCGGTCGCCAGAACATGTTGCGGCGGACCCTGCTCGACATCCCGGTCGTGCTCTACCGTCGGGAGGACGGCGCGCCCGTGGCGCTCGAAGACCGCTGCTGCCACCGCCATGCGCCGCTGTCGAAGGGCAAGCTCAGGGGCGACAACGTCGAGTGCCCCTATCACGGGCTGCTCTACGATCCGTCCGGCCAGTGCATCCGGGTTCCGGGCCAGACGGCGATTCCGCCGGGCGCGAGGGTCAGGGGCTTTCCCACCGTGGAACGCTACCGCTGGATCTGGATCTGGATGGGCGACCCGGCGGCGGCCGACCCCGACCTGATCGAGGATTTCCACTGGATCGACGATCCCGGCTGGCGCGCCCGGGGCGAAAAGCTCGACCTTCAGGGCAATTACGTCCTGCTGGTCGAGAACCTGCTGGACCTTTCCCATCTCAGCTACATCCACCCCACCACGCTCGGCACCGATGCTGTGGCGGAGACGCCGATGAAGGCGGAGCGCGAGGGCGAGCTGGTCCGCGTGACCCGCTGGGTGTTGGACAGCCCGCCGCCGCCGTTCTTTCAGAAGGCGGGCGGGTTCGCCCCCGACCAGCACATCGACCGGTGGCAAATCATCGAGTACACCCCGCCGGCCTTCGTCCGCCTCGATATCGGCGGCGCGGTCGCCGGCACCGGGGCGCCCGAAGGCGACCGCAGCCAGGGTTTCTCAATGCGGAACCTCAACGCGATCACGCCGGAGACCGAGACGACGACCCATTATTTCTGGGCCCAGGCGCACGATTTCCGCATCGACGAGCCGTGGGTGACCGACCTGCTCTACGAGAACGTGCACACCGCCTTTCTGGAGGACCTGGAGATCATCCAGCTCCAGCAGGACAACATAAGCACCGCGCCGGACCGGGCGCGGGTCGATATCAACCATGACGGCGGCGGCATCCAGGCCCGCCGCATCATCGAGAGCCGGATCGCTGCCGAGCTCGGCGCCGCACCGCTGGCCGCGGCAGGCGAGTAGGCGGCCTCGCAACGCTCCTTGCCGTCGGCGGCGGGTCTTGAACCGGCCCGCCCCTTCGGGGATGTTCGCGCCTTGGGAAAACCGATCCGGGGGCGCGCGCCATGGCTGAAAAGCTGGTCATCAGGAATATCGGCTTGCTCCTGTCCGGGGCGCTGGAAAACCCCATCCTCGACGCCGACACCGTGGTCGCCGAGGACGGAAAGATCGCCGCCTTCGGCAAGGAGGCCGACTGCAACACCGCCGGGGCGGATGTCGTAATCGACGCCAAGGGGGTCGCGCTCGCGCCCGGGCTGATCGACAGCCACGTCCATCCGGTGTTCGGCGACTGGACGCCCCGCCAGAGCCAGCTCAACTGGATCGACTCCACGATGCATGGCGGGGTGACGACGATGATCTCCGCCGGCGAGGTCCACCTCCCCGGACGCCCGCGCGATCCGAAGGGCGTGGTGGCGCTCGGGATCACCGCGCAGCGCGCCTTCTCGTCCTTTCCGCCCGGCGGGGTCAAGGTCCACGCCGGCGCGCCGATCCTCGAGACCGGAATGGAGGAGGACGATTTCAGGTTCCTCGCCGAGGCCGGAGTCAAGCTGCTGGGCGAGATCGGCCTCGGCGGCGTCAAGACCGGCGAGGAGGCGAAGAAGATGGTCGGCTGGGCGCGCAAATACGGCATCCAGTCGACGATCCACACCGGCGGTCCCTCGATCCCCGGCTCCGGGCTGATCGACGCCGACGTCGTGCTGGAGACCGGGCCCGACATCATCGGCCACATAAACGGCGGGCACACCTCGCTGCCGCGCGACCAGATCGCCTGCCTCTGCGAGCAGTGCCAGGCCGGGATCGAGATCGTCCATAACGGCAACGAGGCCTCGGCCCTGTTCGCGCTCCGCACCGCGCGCGAGCTGGACCAGCTCCACCGCGTCATCCTCGGCACCGACGGGCCCGCGGGCTCCGGGGTTCAGCCGCTCGGAATCCTGAGGATGGTGTCGATGCTGTCGGCGCTCGGCGACGCGCCGGCCGAGATCGCGTTCTGCTTTGCGACCGGGAACACCGCCCGGATGCGCGAACTCGACTGCGGGCTGATTGAGGAGGGCCGCGCCGCCGATTTCGTCCTGATCGACCGCGCCCAGCATACCGCCGGCAAGGATCTGCTGGAGTCGGTCGGGATGGGCGACATTCCGGGCGTCGGCATGGTGATCATCGACGGCAAGGTGGCTTCCGGCCGAAGCCGCAACACGCCGCCCGCGGAACGGCTGCCGGAGGTGCTGTAGTCCGCCCTTCGATACGCCGCTCCGCGGCTACTCAGGGTGAGGAAGTCGTTGAAATCGAGGGGAAATCCCCTCATCCCGAGTAGGCGCCGCGGGCGCCGTATCGAGGGACGCCCCCGGTCTAACGCAACCCGTCCTCGCCCTTGGCCTCGTCCGTGGTGAGGCCGCCGACGCGCGGGAAGGGGCGTCCGGAGTCGGTGACCGCTACGGCAACCAGGATCTCGTCCGCGTGCGGGGCGTCAGCGAGGCGGACCTCGATCCCGTCGAAATGGCTGCGGACGTAGGCCGCGTCCTTGTGGCCGAGCGGAATGTCGATCGGGGTCCCCGGTCCGCCCATCTTTTTGACCGAGGGGACCAGCGCGGCGCCTTTCTCGACCGCCTTGCGCAGCGGCGCGCCGAGCTTCGGGTGCAGGATCGCGGCGGCGTGCTCCCACTCCCCCCGTTCGCCGACGATCGCCGCCTTGCCGTAGCTCTCCGCCTCGTCCGGGCGGATGCCGAGCGCGTTCACGCACATGTCGCCGAGAGTCCCGCCGAGCTCCGCGCCGATATCCATCAGCGGCGTCAGATCCTCCTCGTAGCGTCCGGCGAACGGGTTCCGGATCACCGCGATGGCGGCGGCCTTCCGGGTCGGAGGATCGACCGGGCGGCCGATATCGGACCGGATTTCCTCGACGACGACGCTGGTTTTCCTGATTTCGGCGCTCATCGCGGCCTCCCTACGCTGCTTCCGCCCTGATCCGCAGATCGATCTTGCGGCGGAACAGCGCCGCGGGCGCATCCAGGTCGAGCCCGACCCTGGGGCCGCCCTCGAACTTGTCCTCCTCGTGCTGGATGGCCTCCAGCACCTCCTTGTCCTCGGCGAAAGCGATGCGGAACTGCCCGGAAATACCCTCTCCCACGGTTGGGTCGCCGGCGCCGAAATTCCGCACATGCAGCCAGTAGTCGTAGCAACTCGTCTCGGTCTCGGGCGTCATGAAGTGGCACGAGAACACCCGGATGCAGTTGTCGAACTCGCCCGCCTTGGCCTTGAACCCCGCCCCGGCCGGAGCGGTCCCGAAGTCGATGATCGCGGTCGACGGCGTGTGCATGTGGTAATACTGCCAGCGGTCGACCGACCCGTCGAAATTGCCGAACGCCCTGGCGAAACCGATGGGCTCGGAATCGAGCGACCAGCGGTGGGTAGTCACGCCCCATTCCTCCTCCTCGAACTCGACGCCCACGCCTTCCGAGCTCGGACTGCCGAGGGTCGTCGGATGGACGTATTCGACATGGGAGGGGTCGCTCAAATTGTCGCACAGGAGCAGGTAATCGGCCTTGACGTGGAGCGCATCCCCGTGGGCGACGCCCCACTCCGGCCGGTGGTATTCGGGGAGGTCGTAAATGTCTTCCGGATCCGCCTCTTCCGGATCGCCCATCCAGATCCAGATCAGGCCCAGGCGTTCGGCCGCCGGATAGCTCTTCACGCAGGCGTTGGGCGGAATGACCTCCTGCCCCGGCACATGGACGCAGGCGCCGGACCGGTCGAACACGAGCCCGTGATAGCCGCACTGGACCCTGTCGTCGATCAGGCGCCCCTGGGACAGCGGCAGCAGCCGGTGCGGGCAGCGGTCGCGCAACGCCACCGGCGCGCCGTCCTCTGTCCGGTAGAGAACCACATCCTCGCCGAGGACCGTCCGGCGTTCGAGCGCATGGCCGAGTTCGCTCGCCCAGGATGCCACGTACCAAGCGTTCCTGACGAAAGTCATGCCGCTCCTCCAGGCTCGAACCTTCCAGACCTTAGGACCATGGTTATATGCATACAAACGATTTTCGGCGGCCCAGGCCCGGTCATCCGGCGAGAGCCCCGTTCAGGACCGACAGGATCGCCGTAACCAGTACCGCGATCGCCGCGCCGAAGGTCAGGTTGGCCCCGAAGGCGACGCGTTCCAGCCGGACGTTGAAGAAAGACGCGGCCGCCACGGTCGATATCGCCGACAACCCGATCATCGAGGCGATCGACCAGGAAACCAGCGCGCTCTGGAACAGTATCAGGTCGGCGACGCCGGTCGGCACCTGGGAGAACAGGACCAGGAAAACCGTGATAGTCACGATCTGGTGGATGCCGACCAACGCCAGCGCTGCCGGGACGACGATCACGATAGCGACGATCGCGGGTGCCGGGAGCATTCCCGGTCCGGGCCAGAGCGCCGGATCGAGGTCGCCGAGACCGCCCACCAGGACCCGGCCCAGCACGAACGCGCAGGTGACGATGACCAGCTCGCCCAGCACCGATGGGGTGCGGTCGTAGGACACGCGCACGATCTCCCGAACGGCGCCGCGTCCGAGCGGCAGCTGCGCGGCGGCGCAGACGGCGGGGATTCCGAGCAACAGGCTTTCCAGCGGGCGCAACGGCGTGAAGCTCGTCAGGGCGACGACCGTGGCCGCCGCTACCGCGACCGGCGGCACCACCGGCAGCAGCGCCGCTAGCGCGGTCCGCGTTCCGCCCTGGAACGCTCCGGCCATGACCTGCCCCATGACGAGGGCGGGAACCGCGAGAGCGAGGCCGAGCGCCATCACCGACCACAGCGGTACCTCCGGCAAGTGTTGCAATCCGATCGCCATGGCGACCCAGAACGGCGACCAGAGCCCCGCCAGCCCCATGCCGCGCAGCGCGACGATCGCGACCCGCCTGCGTTCGGGCTCCGGCGCGTTCGGGTCGTGCACGGGGGCGAGGATCGCGTGCGCGCCGACCACCAGCACCGATCCCATGACGTTGGCGCCGTACAGGGTTGCCGTGATTCTCTGCCGGGGATCGAGCAGCGCCATCAGACGGCGGGTGCGCCCGGTCTCGGGACGGCGCTCCGCGGTCGTCCGCAGCACGACGAGGGTAACGAAGAAGGCGGCGAAGGTCGTCGCGTCGCCCAATCCCTGCCACAACGCCCACCAGTCGTCCCGTGCGGCCGCGAAACCGAGCGCCGCCAAAGACAAGACGGCGGCGAGCGCCAGGGTTTGCCGCCGGGCGCGCGTCAGACCGATCCCGAACAGCAATCCCAAGGCCAGCGTCGCCGCGTCGTCGACCGGCGCATCCCGCCACAGGATGCGAATGAGCACGAGGGCCCAGACCAGGGCGAAAAGGGGCGCGACCGGCAGCGCCGGGCGGGGCCGGGACGCGATAGACAAGTTGGCGGCATCCCCAAAGTGGCGACCGGCGGACCAGCGCAAGGAATACAGGATGCGCCCCGCCGCCGCGAGGCCGCGCCGGTCGAACGGGCGGCGCGAGAAGCGGCCCGATGGGGCCCACGTCGTGCCGGCGCCGCCGCAAATCGTCGATTGTCGGAGCGCCGCTTTCGACACCGCCGTCGCCGCGGGAGAGAAAAGCGCATCCCCGGGGTTTCCGCTGGACGCGGCTTTGTCAATCGGTGAGAAATCCCGGTTAGAACCGCGACCCCGCGTTCCGATACGACGTTCGGGAGGACAGGCGCGTGAGTGTCGAGGGAGACGACAAGTCCCGGACGATCCAAAAGCTGGCCGCCCGCGCGCGCCGGCGCAGGGGCGGCGGTGCCGACGCCGCGCGTTTCGCCGCACAGCTCTACGCCGATGTCGCGGAGGGCGATCTGTCGGGAGCGGACACGGGCGCGCTTCTGGGGAGCGCCGTGTCGACCTGGGACTGGCTCCGCGTTCGAAAGCGCGGGGAACCCAAGGTCCGGGTCTTCAACCCCGATGAGGAAGCCGACGGCTGGACGTCGCCTCACACGGTCGTCGACATCGTCAACGACGACATGCCGTTTCTCGTCGACTCGGTGACCGCGGAGATAAATCGGCAGAACCTCTCGATCCACCTGATCGCCCATCCGATCGTGCGGGTGGAGCGGGACCGGAGGGGGAGGCTGACGCGTTTATGCGAGACCGGGACGGACGCCGCCGTGTCCGAGTCGGTGATGCATTGCGAGATCACCGAGCTACGCCGGCCGGGCGCCATCGAGGCGCTGCGTGAAGGGCTGGAAGCCGTGCTCGGAGATGTCCGCGCGGCGGTCGAGGACACGGAAGCGATGCGGCACCGTCTCGCCGATGCCGTCGCCCGGCTGGACGAGGACCCACCGCCGGCCGTGGAAGACGAGGTCGCCGAGGCCCGGTCGTTTCTGCGCTGGCTGGCAGACGGCACTTTCACCTTCATCGGCTACCGCGAGCATGGTTTCGCCATGAAAGGCGGGCGGACGAGGCTGACCCCGGCGGGCACCGACGGGCTCGGGATCCTGCGCGATCCGTCGCGCAGCGTGCTCGCCGGCTGGGAGGACGGCGCGGCTCCGCCGGAGGCCGCCTCCTATCGCGACGGGGCGCATCTGGTCTCGGTCTCCAAGGCGAACGGCCGTTCGCCGGTCCACCGGGCGGTCCATCTCGACACGGTGATGGTAAAGACGTTCGGCCGGGGCGGACGGGTTTCCGGGGTTCGGATTTTCGTCGGCCTCTTCACCCCGTCCGTCCATCGCCGGAGCCTCGCGGAGATTCCCATCCTCGCCCGCAAGTCCGAGACCGTGATCGCGCGTTCGGGTTTCCCGCCCGACAGCCATAACGGCATGGCGCTGCTCCAGGTCCTCGAATCCCTGCCCCGCAGCGACCTGTTCCAGTACTCCGACGAAGATCTCTTCGAGACCGCGCTGGGGATCCTCCAGATCCGGGGAAGCCAGAGGGTCGCGCTGTTCGCCAGGCGCGACGCGTTCAACCGGTTCGTCTCCTGCCTGATCTACATCCCGAGGGAGCGCTATACCTCGCGGCTGCGCGCGACGATGCGGAGGATCGTCGAAGACGGTCTCGGCGCCCGTGCCTCGGTGTTCTACGTCCAGGTCTCCGACGAGGCCCATGCGAGGCTGCAATTCATCGTTCCCACCTTGCCCGGCGTGCCGCTCGAATTCGATCGCGAGGCCGTCGAACGCCGGCTCGCCGAGGCCGCGCACGACTGGCGGGACGCGCTGCGCCGGGCGTTGACGGAGACTCGCGGGGAAGCCGAAGGGCTGGAGATCCACGACCTATACAAGGATGCCTTTCCGGCCGGCTATCGCGAGCGGTACGGCGCCGAGGACGCGCTGACCGATATCGGCAAGATCGACACCGCGATCCGCACCGGTGCGGTCGCCACGGACCTTTACCGTCCGCCGGGCCTCGACGAATCGCGGGTGCATTTCAGGGTTTACCACCCGGACGAGCAGCTGCCGCTGTCCGATGTCCTGCCGATGCTGGAGAACATGGGTCTCCGTGTCATAGGCGAGGCCGGCCACCGGATCGTCCGCGGGGACAGCGACCGGCGGGTCTGGCTCCACAATTTCGACATGCGGACGAAGGACGGGCGAACGGTCGACCTCTGCCGTGTGAAGGAGAATTTCGAGGCCCAGTTCGTCGGCGTCTGGCAGGGCGAGATCGAGAACGACGGCCTCAACGCGCTGGTACTCGCGACCGGGCTCGACTGGCGCAGGATCGCCGTGCTCCGCGCCTATTGCAAATATCTGCGTCAGGCCGCGATCCCGTTCAGTCAGGCCTACATGGAGGCGACGCTGCTCGCGAACCCGGAGATCGCGCGGGCGATCTTCGCGTTGTTCGAGGCGACGTTCGATCCCGACCTCGCCCCCGGCGCCGACGGCGTGCCGAACGCCCGGCGCCGGGCCCGCATGTCCCGCATCCGCAACCGGATCGGAACCGCGCTCGATGCGGTGGAGAGCCTGGACCAGGATCGCATTCTCAGGCGCTTCCTCAACCTGGTGGAGGCGACGCTGAGGACCAACCGCTACCAGGTCGGCGCCGATGGCCGGCCGAAACCGTACTTGTCCTTCAAGATCGACCCGCGCGCCGTCGACGATCTCCCTCAACCGAGGCCCATGGCGGAGGTTTTCGTCTATTCCCCGCGTATGGAGGCGATCCATTTGCGTGGCGGCAGGATCGCGCGCGGCGGCATCCGCTGGTCGGACCGGCCCGAGGACTTCCGCACCGAAATCCTCGGCCTGATGAAGGCCCAGATGACCAAGAACGCGGTCATCGTTCCGACCGGCTCCAAGGGCGGCTTCGTCGTCAAGCGCCCGCCGGTGGCGGATGCCGGCCGCGACGCCCTGCTGGAAGAGGGCATCGCCTGCTACCGGACGATGATATCGGGCCTGCTCGACCTGACCGACAACATTACGCCGGACGGCGTGGTTCATCCCGACCGGGTCGTCCGGCGCGACGGCGACGATCCTTACCTCGTCGCCGCGGCCGACAAGGGAACCGCGACGTTCTCCGACATCGCGAACGACGTTGCGCGCGGTTACGGCTTTTGGCTCGACGACGCCTTCGCCTCCGGCGGCTCGGTCGGCTACGACCACAAGGGCATGGGCATCACCGCCCGCGGCGCCTGGGAGTCCGTCAAGCGTCATTTCCGCGAGATGGGCATCGACATCCAGGCGGAGGAATTCACCTGCGTCGGCATCGGCGACATGAGCGGCGATGTGTTCGGCAACGGCATGCAGCTGTCCGCCCATACGAAGCTCGTCGGCGCTTTCAACCACCTGCACATCTTCGTCGACCCCGACCCCGACCCAGCCGCGAGCCTGGCCGAACGGAGGCGCCTGTTCGACATGCCGCGCAGCGCGTGGTCCGATTACGATCCGAAGCTGATCTCCACGGGCGGCGGGGTATTCGAGCGCGGCGCCAAATCGATCGCGGTGACGCCCGGGATGCGCCGCGCGTTCGACCTGCCGCCGCGCGACAGCCTGACGCCGAACGAGCTGATCCGGGCGATGCTCGGGGCACCGGTGGATCTTCTCTGGTTCGGCGGCATCGGTACCTATGTCAAGGCTCCCGGCGAGACGCACCAGGAGGTCGGCGATCGCGTCAACGACCCGGTGCGGGTGGATGCGGACCGGCTCCGCTGCCGCGTCGTCGGCGAGGGCGCCAATCTCGGGTTTACCCAGCGCGGGCGCATCGCCTACGCGTTTGCCGGCGGACGGATCAACGCCGACTTCATCGACAACTCGGGCGGGGTGTCGACGTCGGACCGCGAGGTCAACATCAAGATTCTGCTTGGCGAAGCGCTTGCATCCGGAAGGCTGTCACGCGACGAGCGCGACCGGCTGCTCGCCGAAATGACCGACGAAGTCGCGGTTCAGGTGCTGGGGGACAATTACCGCCAGAGCATGGCGCTGACGCATTTCGAGAGCGAGGGACCCCGGCTGATCGGGGAGGCCTCCCGGCTGATGCGCGCGCTCGAACGGCAGGGCGATCTGGACCGCGGGTTCGAATTCCTGCCCGACGAGGAGGCTCTGAACGAGCGAGCGGCGGCCGGGCTCGGTCTTGCCCGGCCCGAGCTCGCGGTGCTCCTCTCATATGCCAAGCTGGCGCTCTTCGACGAAGTCCTCGCGAGCGATATCCCCGACGATCCGTCCATGGTGCGGGACGTCGCCAACTATTTCCCCGGACCGATCCGCGCCAGGTTCGGCGACCTCATCCCCCATCACCGGCTGCGCCGCGAAATCACCGCCACCTATGTGGCGAACAGTACCGTCAACCGCGCCGGCCCGACCTTCGCGCGCGAGGTCGCGGAGGAGGCCGACGCCGCGCCGGCCGAGGCGGTCAAGGCGTATCTGATCGGTCGTACCGTCTTCGGGCTGTCGCGTTTGTGGCGCGAGATCGAGGCGCTGGACAACAAGGTGGGCGCGGACATCCAGACGCGGCTCAATCTCGACATCCTGCGGCTACTGAAGCGAAGCGCGATCTGGCTGTTGCGGAACGTGCCCGGGCCGCTCGGGATCGCTTCGACGACAGAGCGATTCCAGACGGGAATAGAGGCGCTTTCCGGCGGGCTTCCCGGTTTCGTTCCGGAAGAGACCGCCGCACGGATCGGGCGCGAGGTGCAACGCGCCGTGGAAGCCGGCGTCCCCTCGCCGCTCGCACGCGAGGTCGCGAGCCTGGCGACGCTTTATTCGGGCCTGGACATCGTCAGCATCGCCGCCGACGGCCGCCGGGCTGTCGAAGAGGTCGCCCGGGTCTATTTCGGCCTCGGTCACAGGCTCGGCCTGGACTGGTTGCGGCGTTCCGCTTCGGCATTACCCGCGGAGACGGAGTGGCAGTCGAGGGCCGCCGCTTCGATCGTCGACGACCTTTACGTCCAGCAGCGCGCGTTGACCGTCCATGTCGTGGAACGCGGGGGTTCCGGCCCGGACGCCGCCGCCGCGACCGAACGCTGGCGCAAGGCCAACGACCGGTCCGTCACCCGCGCCGAGAGCGTCGTGGCCGACCTGCGCATAGCCGGAAACGCCGACCTCGCGATGCTGACCGTCGCCGCCCGGGAGATCAGGGCCCTCGCGGAGCGGTAGAGGCCTAACTCGCGATCTGCGGGCCCATCCGATTGACCGCGCCGGTGTCGACGTTGAAGGCGATCCGGTTGATCTCGTCGAGGTTGGTTCCCGTCACCCGAACGAAACGCGCGTCGTCGGGATAGTCGATGGAATGGATCTTGCCGTCGGCGTAGATCCCCGCCTGCCCCGGCATCAGGCGATATTTCTTCTCCTGCCTGACTTCGCCGTGGCCGGGGTCGGAGCCGTCGTCGAGGCGCTCCCACTCGGTCATGTCGGTGTGTTTGGTCGCCTGGCCGTAGATCGCCCAGGACGCGCCGTGGTCGTGCGGCGGCGAAACCCGGGCCTCGGCGTTGATATGGGCCAGTACCTGGAAGCCGAGGTCGGGGTCGTCATGGAGCACGTGGACGCCGCGCTCGACCTGCGGCCCGCAATACTCTTCGACGAATTCGGGCACCTGAAGCAGCCGTTCTAGATCGCGGCGGACCCTCTCGCGGCCGTCGGGGCCGGGGTCTTCGCCGAGATGCGTGCGACAGTCCCGACAGAATTCCTCAAGCGTATACGCCATGGATCGTGCTCCCTCCGTGTGCGGCGGCATCTGCGACATATCCTGCCACAGGGGCCGGCGAGGGTGCTAGTCTCCGGCCATGGCCTCCGTTCCCCAGAGCGACCGCCCGCCCGCCGGAAGGCGGGCGCAGATCGCATGGTGCTTTTACGACTGGGCGAATTCGGGCTTCCCCACGGTCATCGTCACCTTCGTCTTCGCGGCCTATTTCTCGCGCGCCGTGGCGGACGACCCGATCGAGGGGACCGCCGCCTGGGGCCATGCGCTCGCGGTCTCCGGCGTTCTGATCGCCGTGCTCAGCCCGATCCTGGGTTCGATCGCCGACCGTAGCGGGCGGCGCAAGCCCTGGCTCGGCGTCTTCGCGGCGATCACCGTCGTGGCGACCGCGTTCCTTTGGGATACGCGTCCCGACCCGGCCGACATGCTGTGGGCGCTCTTCTTCTTCGTCATCGCCAACACCGCGTTCGAAATCGGCAACGTGTTCTACAACGCGATGCTTCCCGGCCTGGTGCCCAAGGAGCGGATCGGGCGGCTGTCCGGCTGGAGCTGGGGCCTCGGCTATATGGGAGGCCTCGCCTGTCTCGGTCTCTTGCTGATCCTCTTCGTCCAGGCCGAGCGCCCGCTGTTCGGGCTCGACAAGGAGGAAGCCGAGCACATCCGCATCGTGGGCCCCATGGTGGCGCTCTGGTTCGCGGTCTTCGCCATCCCCACCTTCCTCTGGGTCCCCGACGAAGCCGGGGTCCGGATCCGGGCGGGCGAGGCCATTCGCGCCGGCCTCGCCCAGCTGGTCTCCACGCTGCGCGAGATCAGGCGGCACGCCAACATCGCGCGGTTCCTGCTCGCGCGCCTGTTCTACGTCGACGGCATGAACACCATGTTTGCGTTCGGCGGGATCTACGCCGCCGGCACGTTCGGAATGTCGTTCGAGGAGATCATCCAGTTCGGCATCGCCCTCAACGTGACCGCGGGTCTCGGCGCGGCGGGCTTCGCCTGGCTCGACGACCGCATCGGATCCAAGCAGACCGTCCAGATCGGGATCGTCGGGCTGATCCTGTTCGGCGTGCCGCTTCTGGTGGTCGAGAGCAAGACCGCGTTCTGGCTCCTCGCGCTGCCGCTCGGGGTCTTCATGGGGCCGGTCCAGGCGGCGAGCCGGTCGCTGATGGCGCATCTCGCCCCGGCCGAGCTGCGGACCGAGATGTTCGGTCTCTACGCGCTGTCCGGAAAGGTGACCTCTTTCGCCGGACCCGCGGTCCTCGCCTGGGCGACGCTCGCCTTCGAATCGCAGCGCGCCGGCATGACCACGATCATCGCCTTTTTCGCGGTCGGGCTCGTGCTGATGGCCTTCGTGGCGGCGCCCAGGCGTTAGGAGACCGCTCGGTCAGTGGCGGAAATGCCGCCTGCCGGTGAAGACCATCGCGATACCGCGCTCGTCGGCGGCCGCGATCACTTCGTCGTCGCGGATCGAGCCGCCCGGCTGGATCATCGCCGTCGCGCCGGCCTCCGCGGCGGCGATCAGCCCGTCGGCGAAGGGCAGGAACGCGTCCGAGGCCGCGACCGATCCGACCGTGGCGGGCTTTGTTTCCCCGGCCTCGCGCGCGACGTCGGCTGCCTTGAGGGCCGCGATGCGGGTCGAATCGACCCGGCTCATCTGGCCCGCTCCGATACCCGCGGTCGCCCCGTCCCGGGCGAACACGATGGCGTTCGACTTGACGTGCTTGGCCACCGCGAATGCGAAGCGCAGATCGCGCCGTTCGCGGTCGGTCGGCGCGCGCTTCGTCACCACGCGCGCCTCGGCGGAGTCGGGAAACGAGGCGTCCCGGTCCTGTACGAGCAGCCCGCCGGCGATCGAACGGACGGCGAGCCCGGGAGCCGCGGGATCGGGCATCGCGCCCGCCGCCAGCACGCGGATATTGGGTTTCGTCGCGAACACCGCGCGCGCGTCCTCGTCGATACCGGGCGCGATGACCACCTCCACGAAGATATCGGTAATGGCGCGCGCGGCCTCCGCGTCGATCGAACGGTTGGCGGCGACCACGCCGCCGAAGGCGCTCACCGGATCGCTGGCGAAAGCCCGCGCATAGGCTCCGGCGAGCGTGTCGCCGACCGCGACGCCGCAAGGGTTGGCGTGTTTGACGATGGCGATGGCCGGGCGGTCGAATTCCGCGACCAGCTCGAATGCCGCGTCGGCGTCGCCGAGATTGTTGTAGCTGAGCGCCTTGCCCTGGATCGGGGCGGCGGAAGTTGCGCCGGGCCGTGCGGGCCAGGCGCGGTAGAAGGCCGCCTCCTGGTGCGGGTTTTCGCCGTAGCGCAGAACCTCGGCGCGGGTTCCGCCGAATGCGATCCGGCGGGGAAACGGGATGTCGACGTCGCGGGCGAACCATTGCGAGATCGCCGCGTCGTAGGCGGCCGTCCTCGCGTAGGCCGCGGCGGCGAGGCACCTGCGGAAGTCGAGTCCGGTCCGGCCGTCGTTCTCCGCAAGTTGGCGCAGGATTCCGGCGTAGTCCTCCGGGTCGGTGGCGACGACGACGAAATCGTGGTTCTTGGCCGCCGCGCGGATCAGCGCGGGTCCGCCAATGTCGATCTGCTCGACCGCCTCGTCGCGGTCCGCGCCGCCGGCGACGGTTTCCTCGAACGGGTAGAGGTTAACGACCACGAGGTCGATGGGCTCGATCCGGTTGGCCTCCATCGCCTCGCGGTGGGCGGCGAGGTCGCGCCGGGCGAGGATGCCGCCATGGATCGCGGGATGCAGCGTCTTGACCCGCCCGTCCATCATTTCCGGGCAGCCGGTGAGGTCGGAAACGTCTTTCGCTTCGAGCCCCGCGTCGGCGAGCGCCCGCGCGGTGCCGCCGCTCGCCACCAGCGCGATGCCGCGTTCGGCCAGCGCCGAGGCGAATTCCACCAGCCCCGTCTTGTCGGAAACCGAGAACAGCGCCCGCTTCACCGGTACCCTATCGCTATCGCTCATCCTCACTCCCTGCCCTGTCCCGCGCGCGCCCGTCCAGCAGCCATTCCGCGAATTCCCGCACCGCGCCCTCGCCGCCGCCGCGTCCGGTCGTGTAGCGGGCCACCGCGCGGACCGCCGGAACCGCGTTGGGGACCGTCGCGGATAGCCCGACCGCCTCCAGCACCGGCAAGTCGTTGAGATCGTCGCCCATATGGGCCACCGCGTCGAAGCCGATGCCGAGGCGTTCGCACAGCCCGGCGAGCGCTTCCAGCTTATCGCCGACCCCGACGAGGCAATGGGGAACGCCGAGCACCTCGGCGCGGCGCTCGATGGCCGCCGTCCGGCTCGCGGTGACGAAGGCGACCTCCAGCCCGGCCTCGATCAGCATGCGGATACCCACCCCGTCATGGACGTGGAAGGCGCGCCACTGCCGCCCGTCCTCGCCGTAATAGAGCGTTCCGTCGGTCATCACCCCGTCGCAGTCGAGGCTGACCAGCCGGACGCGCTCGCGGATGTCGGCTTCGCCGTTCATCGCCCGCCCCTTGCCGCGAGGGCCGCTTCGACCAGCGCCACGTCTTCGGGCCGGTCGACGCCGATCGACCCCGGCGCCACCGGCGCGCAGGCGATCCGCTCGCCATGCTCGAGAACGCGGATCAGCTCGATGCTTTCCGCGCGCTCGACCGGCCCGCGTTCCCAGACCTGGAACCTCGCAAGCGCCGCCGCTGTAAAGGCGAACATGCCGACATGGATCCTTCGCGGCGTGGATTCGGCGAAATCGAGCGGCACCGGCAGCCGGGTGAACATC
This sequence comes from Defluviicoccus sp., assembly GCA_022823775.1. Classification (GTDB taxonomy): domain Bacteria; phylum Pseudomonadota; class Alphaproteobacteria; order MPNO01; family MPNO01; genus MPNO01. The sequence goes on from JAJEHI010000072.1 coordinate 84,988, forward strand.
ATCACGCACCGGTCGAGACCGGGCACCAGGTGGACGACCGAGCTGTCGGCGCACTGCTCCGGCGACGCTTTTTCCAGATAGCAGGTCGAGACCTCGATCCCGCTATCGCGGACACGCTGGAGCGCCTCGACCACGACATCGATGCTGGCGGGATCGATCAACGGCTCGTCGCCCTGGACGTTGACGTAGATTCCGGCGGGCCGCCGCCCGGCGACCTCGGCGAGCCGGTCGGTCCCGGTGGCGTGGCTCGCGGCCGTCATCTCGCAATCGATGCCGTTCTCGCGGCAAACCTGCGCGATCCGCTCGTCGTCGGTCGCGACCACGACATGGTCCACGGTCTTCGCCTGTCTCGCGCGTTCCCACACCCGGACCACCATCGGGGTTCCCGCGATCCTGGCGAGCGGCTTGCCCGGGAAACGGGTCGAGGCATAGCGCGCCGGGATGACGGCGAGGACGGGCAGGCTGCCGGCCATGGCGAGGGGGTCCTTGCGGGATCGGTCGCGGCCGAGAATAGTCCCGCCGGTGTGGAAGCGCGAGGGTACAGCAACAGCCGATGACCGAAACCGTAGTCTTCGACCTCGACGGAACGCTCGTCGACACGCTGCCGGATATCGAGGCGGCGGCGAATGCGGCGCTCGCCGCGGAAGGGCGCCGCGCGCTGACGAGCGAGGAGGTGCGTCAGCTGATCGGCAGCGGCGGCCGGGTGCTCATGAGGAACGCCTTCCGGGCGACCGGCGAACCGGCGTCGGAGGCGCGGATCGACGCCGCTTTCGCCGCCTATATCGCTGCTTACGAAGAGGCGCCCGTGGCGGGCAGCACTCCGTTTCCAGGGGTGCACGCGGCGCTCGAAGGACTCTCGGCTCGCGGAACGCGGCTCTCGGTTTGCACCAACAAGCCGGGACACCTGGCGGAGCTGGTGCTGGAGACTTTCGGTCTTGCGGGCTATTTCGCGGGCGTCGTCGCGGGCGACACGCTTCCCGTCAGGAAACCCGATCCCGGTCCATTGCTCGAGGCGGTCGCGCGGGCCGGCGGGGCGGGGCGCCCGGCGGCGATGGTCGGCGACAGCCAGATCGACGCCGACGCCGCCCGCGCCGCCGCCATCCCGTTCGTCGCGGTCAGCTTCGGCTACAGCCCGGTGCCGGCGGCGGCGCTCGGCGCGGACGCGGTGATCGACGGTTTCGATACGCTAGGGGCGGCGCTCGACGGACTCCACGGAACCCGGCCATAGCCCGGGTTGGTCGGTTGCCGCCGCGGACCTATCTTCAAGGGGCGCCGCCCGCCATGGAGGGGATGACATGTCCGATTTCGCCCATCACGCGCTGTTCCCGCTCTCGGACGACGCGACCCCCTACCGCAAGCTCTCTTCCGACCATGTGGGCGTGGAGCGTTTCAAGGGCGAAGACATCCTGACGGTAGAGCCGGAAGCGCTCGGCCTGCTCGCGGAACAGGCCTTCTTCGACATCTCGCATTTTCTCAGGCCCGGCCATCTCGCCCAGCTCCGTGCGATCCTCGATGACCCGGAAGCGTCCGACAACGACCGCTTCGTCGCCTACGACCTGCTGAAGAACGCCAATATCTCGGCGGGCGGCGTGCTGCCGATGTGCCAGGACACCGGCACTGCGATCGTCATGGGCAAGAAGGGCGAACGGGTCTGGACGGGAGGCGATGACGAGGCCGCCCTCGCCGCGGGCATCCGCAAGACCTACACCGAGCGCAATCTGCGCTATTCGAACCTCGCGCCGATCGGGATGTACGAGGAGGTCAACACCGGAACCAACCTGCCCGCGCAGATCGAGATTTACGCCGCCGAGGGCGGGGAATACGGCTTCCTGTTCATCGCCAAGGGGGGCGGTTCGGCCAACAAGTCCTTCCTGTTTCAGGAGACGCCGGCGCGGCTCAATCCGGAATCGATGCTCCAATTCCTCGATGAGAAGATCCGCACCCTCGGCACGGCGGCGTGCCCGCCCTACCACCTCGCCATCTGCATCGGGGGTCTGTCGGCCGAGCTCAATCTCAAGACCGTCAAGCTCGCCAGCACGCGCTATCTCGACGGGCTGCCGACCCGGGGTTCCGAACGGGCCCACGCATTCCGCGACCTCGAAATGGAGGAACAAATCCTCCAACTCACCCGCAACATGGGAATCGGCGCCCAGTTCGGCGGCAAGTATTTCTGCCACGACGTTCGGGTCGTCCGCCTTCCCCGGCACGGCGCATCGCTGCCGATCGGGCTCGGCGTCTCGTGCTCGGCGGATCGGCAGGCGCTCGGCAAGATCACCCGCGAAGGCGTCTTTCTCGAACGGCTGGAGACCAACCCGGCCCGGTATCTGCCCGACATCGACGAGTCCGCGCTCGGCGGCGAGGTGGTGAAGATCGACCTCGACCGCCCGATGGACGAGATCCGGACGACCCTCGGCCGCTACCCGATCAAGACCCGGCTGTCGCTGACCGGCTCGATGGTGGTTGCCCGCGACGCGGCCCATGCGAAGATCAAGTCGAGGCTCGACGCGGGCGAGGAGATGCCCTCCTACCTGCGCGACAAGATGGTCTATTACGCGGGTCCCGCGAAAACGCCCGAGGGCTATGCCTCGGGCTCGTTCGGCCCGACCACGGCGGGGCGCATGGATTCGTATGTCGCGCAGTTCCAGAAGGCCGGCGGCAGCTACGTCATGCTGGCCAAGGGCAACCGGTCTTCCGAAGTGACGGCGGCCTGCAAGGAATACGGCGGCTTCTATCTCGGCTCGATCGGCGGTCCGGCGGCCCGGCTCGCCCAGGATTGCATCACCAAGGTCGATTGCATCGAATATCCCGAGCTCGGGATGGAGGCGGTGTGGCGTATCGAGGTTCGGGACTTCCCGGCCTTCATCGTGGTGGACGACAAGGGCAACGACTTCTTCCGTGCCCTCTGAGGAGCCGGTCCTTCCCGACATCGTCGAGCGGGGCGTGGTGACCCTGCTCTGCGGCAGCGCGGCCGGCGCGGTCTCGGCGAGGCTGGGCCTCCCCTATGCCGGACCGGGCAACAAGTTCTGGCCGGTCCTCGCGGAGGCCGGGCTGACGCCGCGGCGGTTGTCGCCCGCCGAGTTCCGCGAACTGCCGCGTTACGGGCTGGGCCTCACCGATATCAACAAGACGGAATCGGGCGCGGATTCGGACCTCACCGGCAGCGGCGACGATGCCGGAGCGCTTGTCGCGAAGATCGAAATGTTCCGGCCCGCGATCCTCGCCTTCACCGCCAAGCGCCCGGCGCAGGTCTTTCTCGGGGCCGCGTTCGGCATCGCGCGCGTCGATTACGGGGTGCAGGAAGCGCACCTCGGCGGCACCGAAATCCATGTCCTGCCCTCGCCGTCGGGACTCGCGGTCCGCTGGTGGGATCCGTCCTACTGGCACGCGCTCGGCGAGCGGCATCGCGAGCGCGCCGGCGGCTGACGGCGATCGATCCGGATCGGATACCCGTTACGACTTAAGGTGACGATCCAGGAAATCGATGGCCTTGGCCCAGGCGTCCTCCGACGCCTCCGGCCGGAACCGCTCCGGATTGGCAAAGTTCTGGAATGCGTGGCCCGCGCCGGCGTAGCGGTGGAACTCGCAGGACTTCCCGTGACGTCGCAACGCGGCCTGCAGCGCGTCCACGTCTTCCGGCGACGGGCTGGCATCTTCATCGCCGAAGAACCCGGCGACGGGACATCGGATATCGGCCACACGGTCGAGAGGCGCCGGCAACCCCTCGCCCCAGGCCGTGTCGACCCCGCCGCCCCAGAAATCGATCGCCGCCCGGTAGGCGGGGTCCCGGGTCGCCGCCAGGATCGCCATGCGCCCGCCTGTGCAATGGCCCAGCACGCCGATCCGGCCGCCGTCCACATCGTCCCTGGCCGCCAGCAGATCCCGTGCCGCGGTCAAGTCTTCCATGACCTCGTCGTCGTCCATGTGCCGGCGTTTTTCGGGACGTTCCCGCTCCAGCGGTTGGCGGTGAAAGACTTGCGGCACCGCACAGACATATCCGGCCCGGGCATAGCGGTCGGCGACACCGTCGGTAAAGGCATCGGCCTTGAGGCCGCGGTCGGCGGGCAAATGCGGCGCGATGACGAGCGCCGGATGGAGACCCGTCAGCGGTGGGACCGCCACCAGGCATTCCATTCGGCTGCCGCCGACAGTGAGATGAATTTGCTCGGCCATGAGTCGGTTCCTTCGCGGTCCGTTCGCCCCGAACAGCCGCCTAGTGCCGCTTGGCGCTGACCACCAGGGCGTCCACCGTGTCTTCCCCCAGCGCGCGGACGGCTTCGAGGCGGTGCAGCCCCTCGACCAGGACGTATCGCTTTTCGTCGCGCCGCACGTGGATCGGGTTCTTGAGGCCGTTTTCGAGAATGTCGAGGGCGAGCGCATCCACCTTGGCGTCGTCCCTGGTCCGGCGGCGCTTGGCCGGGACGTAGATCTCGTCTAGCGCAATCGGAACCGAGTCGAGCACCGCGCTTCCTCTTGAGGCAACCCCGCCTTCCCGGACATCCTGACGGCCGGATTAAGGTGCATCCCGGTCGATGCCCAGGCCGCAGGCATTCCCTTGAGTCGATCTTCCCGTTGCCGCCGCGCCCGCGGGGATGCGGGCAGGGTATCCATCATATCCACAGGTCCCATCGCCCGGTAGACCTCGACCGGGGTTCTCCCGGCCGGCGCAGCGTGGGATCTTTCGGTGTCTTTGAAACGGGCCCGATCGCGGACCGGACGGCGCGCGCTCAACCGCCGATCGCGCCGTGCAGGTCGAGCAGTTCGAGGACGGTCGCGGGGTCGCGTCTTCCGAAGCCGCATTCCGTGCCCACACCGAAATCCGCGACGACGCGCTCCGCCGCCCGGATCCGCCGCCGCGCGCCCTCGATTCCGTCGGTGAAGTGGACCAGGCCCAGATACAGCCGCGTGGCGGGATCGAGCTCAAGGCCGGCGAGCGGCGCGAAATAGGCGTCGTCGTCGCGGTCGACCGGAACCGGAATGTGGATCCAATCGATCCGGCGGGAGACCGTCGTGGCGATCGCATTGGCGACCCGGACCAGGACCGCCGTGTCTTCCGGTTCCTTCCAGTGCCGATGGTTCATGTCGCCGTAGCAGAGGTGATAGCCGAGCTCGACCTCCGCCGGCACCGCGTTGCCCAGACGCCCGAGGCGCTCGACGAGACGGGCTTCGGCCTCCCCGCCGAGAAACGGCACCGGGTAGAGCCCCTCGAAGATGCTCATCTCGGTCGCCACGTCCCACTGCACCGCAAGCCGGCGGGCGGGCACCGCAGCGCGGATTTCGGCGAGCTCGGTCAGCATCCGGGCTTCGTAGAGCGGTTCCACCGCCCCCTGGTCGCGATAGCGGACGAAGGAATAGACCGGGGCGAACGGGGTGGGCAGGCAGACCTGGAAACGGCAGCGGTCGGGAACCGTGCCGTCCGCCACCGCCGCCAGGAATTCCCGCCATGAGGCGACGGCTTCGCGCGCGAAGCCGAGTTCGCCGAAACGGAGGTCCTCCGCGCCGCGGCCCGGTGCGAAACCGAAGGGCGGCGCGAGCTGGTAGTCGCGCTCCCGCGCTTCCGATTCGACCAGCGCCCGCTGTTCGGCGAACGCGCGTTTCTGCCAGGCGATCCAGTTCGAGCGGATCCCGGTCTCGCCGTCCGGTATGCGCTCCAGATGGTCGCCGAGACGTTGTCCCGCCTCGCGGAATACCGCGGCGGCGTCCTCCAGCGGAACGCTGCCGACGAGATGGACGCCCCGGCCGCGCATCGTCACGCCTCGACCCTGGCGGGCATGAAGATCGCCACCCGGAATCGCGGGCCGGAGAGTCGTGCGGTGCCGACCGGTGTCGGCGGGATCGGGAAACGGAACTCCGGTGCCCGGCATGGCGACATCGATTCGATACCTCTCAGAACATCCGGGCCAGCGGCCAGGAAACGATCGCGGGAAAGGCCAGCACGATCAGGATGGCGATCACGTCGCACACCAGGAAGGGGACCGCGGCGCGGTAGATCTCGTTCATTGTCGTTCCGGCCGGCGCGACGCCCTTCATGACGAACAGTCCCGCGCCGAAGGGAGGGGAGGTGGAACCGGTCTCGATCGCGATCAGGTAAAGGACCGCGAACCAGATCGGATCGTATCCGAGCTGATCGACCACCGGCACGAAGACCGGAAGGGTGACCAGCATGATCGGCACCGGTCCCATAACCATGCCCAGCCCGATCACGGTAACGATCATCAGCATGACGACGGCGATCGGTCCGGCTTCGATGCCGAGCACCAGATTGACCAGCCCCTCGGTCGCGCCGGTGAATGCGAGCATCTGGGTGAACGCGAGCGCGCCGGAGATGATCAGCAGCAGCATCACCGAGATCTCGAGGCTGCCGACGACGGCCTTGCGGAAGACCTCCCAGGTCATGCGTCGGCGGAACACGGCGAGCAGGAAGGTTGCGAGCGCCCCGGACGCGGCCGATTCGCTCGGCGTCGCCAGGCCGACGAAGATCACGCCGACCACCATGAAGATGATGAATCCCACGGGAACGACATGCACGGCCCCCGCGCGCAGCTTGACCCGCCACGGGATCGGCTCGACCGCGAAGGCCGGCGCGACCTCCGGGTCGATCATGCAACGCCCGACGATGTAGCACGCGTAGAGCACGGCCATGATGACGCCGGGAAGGATGATGGCGATCAGGATCTTGCCGATCGAGAGCTCGGCGATCACTCCCAGCAGCACGGCGAGCCCGCTCGGCGGGATCATGATCGCCAGCCCGCCGCTGCCGAGGATGGGACCGAGAGACATCGGCTTGCGGTAGCCGCGCTTCTCCATCTCCGGCACCAGGGTCGACCCGAGCAGGGCGATGCTGCCCATGCTGTTCCCGGTCAGCGCGGAGAACAGCACGCCGCCCCCCACCGCCATCAAAGCGAGGCGCCCGCGCAGCCTTCCGAACCACTTGTCGAGGGTATCGAGCAGGTCGAACCCGATACCGGAGTGGAACATGATTTCGCCCATCAGCAGGAACAGCGCGACCGGGACCAGGGTGAAGGAGGTGAGCGATTCCGAAATTTGGATGACCAGCTGCAGCATCCCCGGCACCCCGCCGAAGAAGATGTAGGCGCCGATCAGGTTGACGATGAGAAAGGTGAACGCCACCGGCAGGCCGATGAACATCAGGGCGAACAGCCCGCCCATGATGACCAGAAAGGCCTCGTACCATTCCATCGCCGCGCGCCCCTAGCGCGGACCCACCGCGAGCGGGAGGCCCGCCGCGGCGCGCACCGCGCGGCGCAGGAACTGGATGCAGAGCAGGGTGAAGCCGAACGGCACGACCGCGGTGATCCACCAGGTCAGCGGCGCCATGATCGTCGGCTCGCGGATTTCGTTCTGGTACTGGTCGATCGCCGTCAGAATTCCGAACCATGCGACGACGAGGCACGCCAGCGCGGCGGCGAGCGACAGAACGACGTGCAGATACGCCGCGGATCGGGCGCCCAGCCGGCTCAACAGCAGGTCGAGCGCGACATGCCTGTCGTTCCCCAGCACCCAGGCCGCCGCGAGAAAGGTGATGTAGAGAAGCGCGATCTCGCTGATTTCGACGAGCCACGGGTTGGAGACGTCGATGGTGGCGCGGGTGACGATCTCGGCGCAGATCAGGAGTGCGATCGACACGAAAACGGCGCAGGCGATGGCGGCCAGCGCGCGGTTCAACAGGTCGAACCACCGGGCGGTCCGGTTCAGCGTATCGCGCATGGTCTCAACCGTCCCGAACCCGCCCGCGGCCGCCCCGGCGGCCGCGGGCATGGCGGGCCGATGGGGAAGGTCGGGCTACTTCATCAACATCGATTGCAGGCGCTTGCCCTCTTCCGGAGCCTTCTTGCGCACCGCGGCCCAGGCCGCCTCGAGCACCGTTCTTGCGAATTTCTTCTCCTCCTCGGGAGAGAACCGGACCGTCTTGACGCCGGTCTTGCCGAGATCGGCGTAGCCGTTCTTGAGGCGTTCGTTCCAGCTCGCCTCGTAGGTCGGCGGCTCGACGTTGCGTACGAAGTCGACCACCTTGGCGCGGGTCGCGGCCGGGATCTTGTTCCAGGCGCGCGGATTGACCAGGAAGTGGAAGGTAGCGCGGTAGAAGCCGGGCTCCACGTAGGCGCCGAGTAGCCCCTTGTACTGTCGTGCCGTACCCGAAACGCCGGTCACGAACCCCTTGACGATGCCGCGCTCCATGGCGGTGTAGATTTCCGTCATCGGGAGGACCAGAGGCGAGGCCCCAAGCGCCGCGACGGCCGGCGCGATCGCCGGGAACACCCGGATCTTCCGGTTCTTGAAACCGGCGAGCGAGTCGATCGGGTCGCGCAGGAAGAAGTGGAAGCGCAACTGCGTGACCGGCAGTTCGCCGACATAAATCAGACCCTTGGCGGCGTGGAGCTCGGCCATGTAGCCGTGGTAGCCGGTGGCCTTGATCTCCTCATAGGTCTTGTTGGAGTAGTTGGCCGCGCCCGAGACGTTGAGGATTCCGTTGGCGTAGCTCGGGCTGGTCAGCGTCGCGTCGACGGAGCCCAGGCGCACCGCGTTGGGCTGCTTGAATTGGGGCACCACCTCCGGCCCGCCGCGCCAGTCGAGGCGGAATTCGCCCTCGAGCTTCTTGTTGAGCCGCCCGATGAAGCCGTCGAAGGACTGGCCGATCGGCGTCTTCTTGGCCAGCATGGTGACCACCTTGACGGTCGATTCCGCCGCGACCGAGACCTGAAACGGCACCGCGAGAACCGCGGCGGCCGCGATGAGCCCCGCGATGGAACGATTAGTCATCCCTGCGTCTCCCTTATGACTACTTTTGGGCCTTCCGATCCGACATTAACGACAACGGCGGGTCCGTGTCACGCGGCCCGATCCCGGCCTCCGGCGAGCCGGCCGCGGTGCCGACGCCGGTTGCGCCGATCACCCCGCGGCACCATGATGATCGCACCGTCCGCGCGGGTAAGCTGCGTCGGCCGTATGGGTGGTGCCTCTGAAACGGTGGGATCCCGATGGAATCCAGAACGCCCCACGGCACGTTGGAGCCGGTCAAGGTCACGCTCTATCGCTGGGCCGGCGCATGGGGTCCTTTCAGGGTGAAGATTCCCTGCGGCGAGTGCTCGCTGACACGAGACGTCATCGCGGACGTCGTCGAGACGGAACTCGGCGACGTTCCGGTCGAGGTCGATACGCGCGACTGGCTGACGGAGTGGTGGAAACCGCTGCCCAAGGGCGGCTGGCACGCCCCGATCGTGCTGGTGGAGGGGCGCATCGTGAGCCAGGGCGCGGCGCTCAACCGGGGGGTGCTGACCCAGGCGATCATCGAAGCCTTTGCGAAACGCGCGCCGGTCTCCGGAAACCGCCTGTTCGGCAAGGCGACCTGTCCGCACTGCGTCCGCGCGAAGGGCTATCTGGACGAGGCGGGGATCGCCTACGACTACCACGACGTGGTGCGCGAGCCCGCCGCGCTCTACGAGATGCTGGCCCGGGTCAAGCCCATCGTCGGACCCAAGACGCCTATCACCGTGCCGCAGATCTGGATCGACGGGGACTATGTCGGCGGCGCCGATGCGCTGGCCGAGATCGTCGAGCGCGAGGTCGAGCCGAATCCGGACCGCGGCCAGTGCTCCATCTCGCCCGGCCGGCTCGGGGCCGCGAAGAAGGCAGCCTAGAGTGCCGATTCCGAAGTTTCCATCCGGGCGGCGCCCCCAACCGTGTCATGCCCGGACTTGTTCCGGGCATCCACGTCTTGCGGCATCGCGGTGTGAGCCTGGAGCGGACAAGCCGGTGGAGGGCCGTGGATACCCGGAACAAGTCCGGGCATGACGGTGTGAAAAAGTGGACCGACAGGTGCGGGAACTCCTGATCGAGGGCGGACATGGCGGGCGTATCGACCTGCGCGCCGGCGAACGGCTCGAGATCGTCAATGTCGAGGGCCGGCAGATCTGCGATTTCTTCGCCTTCCGCGCCGACGATATCGGCGAGTTCCTGTCGCCCGGCCATACCCGCGCGGAGCTGATGCGCCTTACCCTCGGCGCCGGCGACCGGCTGGTCAGCGTCCGGCGGGCGCCGATGTTCGAGATCGTCGAGGACACGGTGGGTCGCACCTTCGGTGCTAAGTAGCTGATTTAGTTACGATATTTCTCCGTTTCTAGTGCAACCGGTCGCGAAATGGAAGCCCTTTTCGCACCCGGATGCAGCAGATCGGAGACGTATCGCCATGCCAGCAATCCGCCTCACCCAGCGCCGTGTCGACGCCCTTCGGCCCCGCCGCAAAATACGCGATGTCCGTGATGCAGAACTCAAGGGGTTCGGCATCCGCGTGATGCCCTCGGGCGCGAAGCGGTATTTCATCCAAAGCCAGCACCAGGGACGCCGCGTCTGGAAGACCGTCGGTAATGCGGCGGCCCTCACCGAGGCCGAGGCCCGGGCAATCGCCCGGACCATGTTGGCCTCACTTCGCGACGGCGGAGACCCCGATGCGTCCG
>JAJEHI010000083.1 GCA_022823775.1 Defluviicoccus sp.
ACGCGCACGGGACTTTCGTGATGAACACGCGCCACGACGTCGTGGTCTGCGGCGTCGACCTCGCGCTCGAGATCATGCGCTTCCAGGAGCCCGGCTGCGAGACCGAAGCGCTGACGCCGGACGGCACACCGGCGGAGGCCGGCGCCACTCTCGCCCGCGTCGAAGGGCCGGCGCGGGGGCTGCTGACGGCGGAACGCACGGCGCTCAACCTGTTCCAGCTCCTGACAGGCATTGCCACGCGGACGGCGGAGTACGCCCGGCTGGTCGAGGGGACGGGGGCGACGCTGATCGACACGCGGAAAACCATCCCCGGCTACCGCGCGCTCTCGAAATACGCTTCCTGCGTAGGCGGGGCGCGTAACCACCGCATCCGTCTCGACGACGGGCTGTTGGTCAAGGACAACCACATCGCGGTCTGCGGCTCGATCGCCGCCGCGATGGCCAGGGCGCGGGCGCTCACCCCCTCCCTCACTAAGATCGAGATAGAGTGCGACACGCTCCAACAGGTGCGCGAGGCGGCGGACGCGCACGCCGACGTGATCCTCCTCGACAATATGAGCTCGACCATGATGCGCGAGGCGGTCGACATCGTCGACGGGCGCTGCGAGGTCGAGGCGTCCGGCGGGATTACGCTCGAGACCATCCGCGAGAAGGCGGAAAGCGGGGTCGACTACATCTCGGTCGGGCGGATGACCCAGTCGGCGCCCGCCGCCGATATCGGTCTCGACGTCACCATCTCCGCCTGAGCGCATGGCGCGCGGTACGCTCTTCCTCGTCGTCGGGCCGAGCGGCGCCGGCAAGGACACGCTGATTGCCGGCGCGCGCGCCGCGCTGGAGCCGGGCGGACGCCACGTCTTTCCGCGCCGCGCGATCACCAGGCCGGCGGCGGCGGGCGGGGAGGGCCACGAAGCGGTCTCGCCCGAGGCGTTCGCCGCGCGCGAGGCCGGGGGCGGGTTCTTCGCGACCTGGAATGCGCACGGGCTCGCCTACGGTCTCCCCGCGTGCATTTCCGCGGCCCTTGAAGCCGGAAGCCATGTCGTCGTCAACGTCTCGCGGACGATCCTTGCCGATGTAAGTCGACGCGTATCCCCGACGGTGGCGATCGAGGTCACGGCGCCGCCCGAAATCCGCGCCCGCCGCCTCGCCGACCGCGCGCGCGAGGATGAGGCGGACGCCGCGCGCAGGCTCGTCCGCGAGGGCGCGCCATTCCCGGACGGCATTCCGGTGCGGCGGGTCGTCAACGACGGGCCGCCGGAGGACGGGATCGCCCGTTTCATCGACGCGCTGGCGGAAACCGATGCTTAGACTGGCCAGGCTCGCCATCGACACCTGGCGGGAGCCGGTCGCCTACCTCCACCGCCGCTGTCCGGAATGCAACGCCGAGAGTTTCCTCGGCCCGCGTAAGGTCGAGGTGTCGGGCGGCGGGCGGAGCGTCACCTGCGCGCTCAACGTCGTCGACGATGCCGCGCTCGTCGCCCCGGATGCGCTCGCGCTGTCTCCGCACGCCTTCGACCTGCTCGGTCTCGCGGAGGGGGAGGCTGTCTCGATCCGGCGCGCGCCCGAGCCCGCCAGCCGGCCGGCGCTCAGGGCGAGGATCGCGGGCCGTCGCTTGAGCGCGGCCGAAATCGACGCGGTGGTCGAGGACATGGTGGCCGGCCGCTACGCCGCGCGCGAGACGGCGGGTTTTCTGGTCGCGGCCGCGCAGACGCTCGACGACGACGAGGTGATCGCGTTCACCAGGGCGCGCGCCGAGCGCTCCGCGAAAGTCTCCTGGCCGCGGGAGATCGTCGTCGACAAGCACTCGATGGGGGGCATCCCCGGGACCCGCGTGACCATGGTGGTTATACCGATCGTCGTCGCGCACGGGCTCACCATCCCCAAGGCCGCCTCGCGCGCGATCACCTCGCCCGCCGGCACGGCGGACGCGATGGAGGTGCTGGCCCGGGTCGATCTCGACGCGGGCGAGGTCCGGCGCGCGGTCGACGAGGTCGGCGGCTGCATCGTCTGGAACGGAAAGCTCAGCCATTCGCCCATCGACGACGTGATGAATGCCGTCACCCGTCCGCTCGGGATTGTCTCGGACCGGCTCTCGGTGTCCTCGATCCTGTCCAAGAAGGCGGCGCTCGGCGTGACCCATATCGTGTTCGACATTCCGGTCGGGCCGACCGCCAAGGTGGCCTCCCGGGCCGAGGCGGAGGAACTCGCCCGGCTGTTCGTGGTCACGGCGGAAGGGCTCGGCATCGACGTCCGTTGCGAGATCACCGACGGCACCCAGCCTATCGGCCGCGGCGTCGGTCCGGCGCTGGAAGCGCGCGACGTGATGAAGGTGCTGGCGAACGATGCGGACGCACCCTCCGACCTGCGCGACAAGGCGCTGATGCTCGCCGCCCGGGTGCTCGATTTCGACGGCGTCGCCGAACCCCGCGAACGCGCCGAAACCCTGCTCCGGAGCGGCGCGGCGGCGAAGGCGATGGAACGGCTGATAGACGCCCAGGGGCGCAACCCCGCCCCGCCCGGTCCAGGCGCGCTCACCCGGGAGGTCGCGGCGGCACGCGGCGGCACCGTCGCCTCCATCGATTGCTACCGCATCTCCGGCATCGCCCGCCGCGCCGGAGCGCCGATGGAAAAATCCGCCGGTCTCGACCTCTTCAAGCAGCGCGGCGACGCGGTGGAGGCGGGCGAACCGCTCTACCGCATCCACGCGGCGGAGCAAGCCGACCTCGCCGAGGCGGCGGGCTACGCGGAACGGGACAGCGGGTTCGAGATCGCGGCGGGGTGAGGGACGCGCCCCTCGCTTGCCGACCGGTCGCGGCGCACCTATAAACCCTTCGATCCCGACATCCGAGGAGCCGGACATGGCCGAGACTGCGCGCGACGCGGTAACCGAAGCGCCCGCCAGGGCGGGCGGCAATCTGCGGGCGGTACTGCCCTACGCCGATCTGCGCGAGTGGCTGGCGGAGGCGGAAAAGCTCGGCGAGGTTACCGTCGCCAAGGGTCTCGGCAAGGACGAGGAGATCGGCCAGGCGGCCGAGCTCGTCATGCACTCCGACGAGGCCAACTGCGTCGTCTTCGACGAGATCCCGGGCCATGAGCCGGGCTACCGCGTGCTGGTCAATTTCTTCGGCGGCAAGCGCAAGAACATGACGCTCGGTTTCCCGACCGATCTCTCCAAGATCGAGCTCAGCGAGGCCTATTACGACGCGCAGCTGAAGGATCTGGAGCCGATCCCGCATGTGACGGTGGACGGCGGGCCGGTGACGGAGAACGTCCTCGAAGGCGACGACGTGGACCTGAGCAGGTTCCCCGCGCCGTTCTGGCATCCCGACGACGGCGGCCACTATATCGGCACGGGCAGTTTCGACGTCACCGTCGATCCCGACACCGGCTGGATGAATCTCGGCACCTACCGGGTGATGGTGCAGGACGAGAAGACCGTCGGCTATTACATCTCCCCCGGCAAGCACGGCCGGGTGCACCGCGACAAGTACCTCGCGCGCGGCGAGCCGATGCCGACGGCGATCGTTGTCGGCGGCGATCCGATGACATTCCTCACAGCTTGCACCGAGATGCCGCCCGGGGTCTGCGAGTACGACATCGTCGGCGCCATGCGGGGCGAGCCGCTGAGGGTGATAAAGGGGCGCCACACCGGCATCCCGTTCCCCGCCGACGCCGAGATCGTGCTCGAAGGTTTCGTCGACCCCGAGGAACGCCGCCCCGAGGGGCCGTTCGGCGAATGGACCGGCTATTACGGGTCCGACATGCGCGACGAGCCGGTGATGCACGTGAAGGCGGTCTATCACCGCAACAACCCGATCATCCTCGGCTGCCCGCCGCAGCGCCCGCCCGACGAGATGTGCCGCTACCGCGCGGTCACCCGCTCGGCGATGCTGCGCGACGCGATCGAGAAGGCCGGCGTCCCCGACGTGCGCGCCGCCTGGGCGCATGAGGTCGGCAACAGCCGGATGCTGCTCGCCGTCGCCATCAAGCAGCGCTATCCCGGCCACGCCAAGCAGGCCGGCCATGTCGCCGCGATGTGCCATGTCGGCGCCTATGCCGGGAAATACGTCGTCGTCACCGACGAGGACGTCGACATCTCCAATCTTGAGGAGATGACCTGGGCGATGATTACCCGGTCCGACCCGGCGACCTCGATCGACATCATCAAGGACGCCTGGTCGACTCCGCTCGATCCGCGCATCCCGCTCGAGGAAAAGGCCAGGGGCAACATGACCAACAGCCGCGCGATCGTCGATGCCTGCCGGCCGTTCCACTGGAAGGACAACTTCCCGCCGGTGAACGCGCCGACCCAGGAGGTCGCGCGCAAGGCGCGGGAGAAGTTCGGCTACCTGCTTGAGGGCCGGGACGCGCCTTAGGGTCCGCCCTTCGACACGCCGCTACCGCGACGCCTCGGCGATCTCGGCCTCGACGTCGCCCAGGCGGTCCTTGCCGAAGAAGATTTCCTCGCCGACATAAAAGGTCGGGCTGCCGAAGGTGCCGCGCTCCACCGAGGCCTCGGTATTGGCGAGCAGCCTGTCCTTGACCGCTTGGTCTCCGGTGCGTTCCAGTAGCGCCGCGCCGTCGATTCCGTCTTCGGCGAGCGCGGAGACGATGACCTCCGGCTCGTCCATCTTCTTGGGCTCCTCCCACATGTGGCGGAAGACGGCGGCGACGTAGCGGTCCAGCCATCCGTCCATGTCCGCCGCGACCGCGCCCCGCATGATGCGGAGCGTGTTGACCGGGAAATTCGGGTTCCAGGCGTACTTGTCGATCCGGTGGCGCCGGATGAAGCGGTCGGTCTCGATCCGCGCGTATTCCGACTTGTTCCTCACCCCGGCCGTCTGGTCCATCGGCGGGCGGTTGTTGGTGAGCTTGAACACGCCGCCCAGCAGCACCGGGACATAGGCGAAGGTGGCGCCGGTTCGGCGCTCGATCTCCGGGATGACGCAATGGCTGAGATAGGCGTTGGGGCTTCCGAAATCGAAGTGGAATTCAACCTTCACCGTCATTGTCCTACCCGTCCTACCAGGGTTCCATCCAGGGTCTGAGGTCCATCTCGAAAGTCCAGGCATCGCGCGGCTGGACGTGCAGCTGCCAGTATATCTCGGCGATGTGATCGGGATTCACGATCCCGTCCTCTTCCTTGAGCGCATAGCGGTCGGGGAAGTTGGAGCGGATGAATTCGGTATCGATCGCTCCGTCGACGATCACGTGGGCGACATGGATGTTCTTCGGGGCGAGCTCGCGCGCCATGCTCTGGGCGAGCGCGCGGAGCGCGTGCTTGGCACCCGCGAAGCCCGCGAACCGGGCGCGCCCCCGCAAGCTCGCGGTCGCGCCGGTGAAGACGATCGTGCCGCGCTCGCGGGGAATCATCCGCCGCGCCGCCTCGCGTCCCGTCAGGAACCCCGCGAAGCAGGAGAGCTCCCACATCTTGAAATAGCGTCTGGCGGTTTCCTCGAGGATGCCGCCCGGCGAATTGGCGCCGATGTTGAAGACCGCCACCTCGACCGGGCCGATATCGGCCTCGATCTCGTCGAACATCGCGACCACGGCGTCCTCGTTCCGCGCGTCGACGCCGAAGGGATGGACGGTCCCGCCTTCGGCCTCGATCCGCGCCACCAGACCGTCCAGGTTCTCGCGCTTTCGCCGGACCGGGCACGTTACGTAGCCGCCGCGCGCAAATCGCCGCGCCACCGCACCGCCCGTCGCATCTCCCGCGCCCACGACGACTGCTACCGGATCGGTCATCGCGCCTCGCTCGTTATCCGCGCCAGTTTGCTCATCCGGACCCGGCACCGCCACCCTGGCCGTCACCCCCGGCCGCGCGCCAGGGCGGCTACGGCGGCGGCGGTCAGCGCGGCGCCCATCGCGACGGCGGCGAAACCCCATATCCAGGCCGCGGGGTTTTCGCGTCCTCCGGCGGCTTCGAGCGCGGTGCCGAAGGCGACCGGCCCGACCAGCGCGCCGGCGAATCCGATGAAGGCGAAGATCCCCATCGTCGTCCCCTGGAGCCGCGGATCGGCGCTGAGCAGCGCGCCGGTTGTCGTGGGGCCCGTCCGCCCGTAATTGAGCACCGCGCAGGCGACCAGCAGTGCCACCACCGTCCAGTAGTCCAGCCCGACCGCCGCGCCGGTGGCGATGGCGACGGCGAAGGAAACGACCGCCGTTCCGATCAGTACGGCGCGGACGCCGAAGCGCTCGCCGAGCTCCGATATTGCGACCGCGCCCGCGACGCCGATGAACGCGATGCCGGCCGCGATGGCGGTCGGCGACAGGAAGGCCGGCTCCTCGCCCGGGCGCCCGAGGAGGAAGACCAGGTAGGGGACGAGCCACGTCCGGAGCCCGACAGATTCGAACAGACCGCCGAAATTGGCGAGCACATAGGCCATGACGCTCCGGTTCGCGAAGACCGGCCGGACGTCGAACGGGTTGGGCGCCGCACTCGCGTCCGGCGCCTGGCGGGGCAGGACGAGGAATATCAGCAGAAACGCCAACCCGAACCCAAGACCCGCCACCACGAACGCCCAGCGCCACCCCCAACCCGCCGCCGCCTCTCCGCCGACGATGAACGAGAGCGCCGACCCGATGGCGAAGACCGACGCGTAGTAGCCCGAGGCGCGCGAGCGCATGGCGCCGGGCACGTTGTCGCTCATCGCCTTGAGCCCTGGCATGTAGGTTCCGGCAAGCCCTACGCCCGCGAGAAACCGCCAGAACAACGCCGACCAGAATCCGTCGGCGAGACCCGCGAAGCCGAAGGAAGCGAGCATTCCGATCAGCGCCGATCCGAGATAGATCCGCCGCGGGTCTATCCGGTCGGCGAGGCTCGAAAGGATCGGGACGGCCGCGATATAGCCCGCGAAGAAGATGCCGCCCAGCCACCCGGCCTCGATATCGCTGAGCGCCCACGCCTCGATCAGGGTCGGCAGCAGGGCCGCGACCACCATGAAGGACAGGTTGACGCCCGTGAGCGCGAGGCAGAACGCGCCGACAAGGACGACGGGCGAGACCGCTGGCGCCATTCGGGGATGTGCCGGGACGCGCTCAGTCGACGGCTTGCGCGGCCTTTATCTCAACCTCCACGACCATTTCCGGCTGGGCCAGCGCCGAGACGTAGAGGAGCGTCGAGGCCGGCTTGTGGTCGCCCAGGAACCGGTCGCGGATCGCCATGTGCGCGTCCCGGTCCCCGACCTGGGTGAGGTATTGGGTGACCATCACGATGTCCTCGATACCCATCCCGTTGGCATCGAGGATCTTGACGACGTTGTTCCAGGCCGCCTCCGTCTGGGCCTCCACGCCGTCTGGAATGGTCCCGTCGGGCAGCGTACCGACCTGGCCCGAAACGACCAGCCAGCGCGCGTTGGGCGACACCTCGATCGAATGGACGTAATGGCGGAAGGGAGGGCAGACGCCTTCGGGATTCATGGACTTGAACATGCGAGTCATCCTTTCGGTTCGCCGAGAAATCGGGTGAGCGCTTCGTCGAAGGCGCCCGGATTGGCGACGGTGCAAATGTGGCCGGCTGCGGGCAACGAGACATGACGCGCGCCGGGGATCGCATCCGCCATTCCCTGCATGACTTCGGGCGGCGCGCCGACGCGGTCCTCGGCGCCCGAGACCAGCAGCGTCGGCACGTCGATACCCGGGAGCCCCGCCGTATAGTCCATCGTCAAGAGCGCCGCGATGCAGCCGAGATAGCCGTCCACCGACGTCTTCACGATCATCGCGCGGATCTTCTCCATCACCTCCGGATTGGCGGCGCGGAAGGCTTCCGGGAACCAGCGCTCCGCCGTCGTGTCCGCGATGGCCTCGATACCGCCCGCCCTGGCGCGCTCGATCATCGGCGGCCAGATCGCGCGGTACTGGGGGACGGGCTCGGACCGGCAGGCCACCGGGACCAGCGCGTCGAGCCGGTCCCCGTGTTCGAGCGCGAGCCCGATCGCGACCACGCCGCCGAGCCCGATGCCGACCAGGGTCGAGCGTTCGATCCCGAGCGCGCCCCAGAGCCCGAGGATGTCGCCGATCAGCATGTCGAGCGAATACGGCGGAGGCGTCGCCTCGCTGCCGCCATGGCCACGGCTGTCGAAGCGCAGCAGGCGGCGATTCGCGGAAAGCGCCTCGACATGCGGATCCCACATGGTGAGGTCGTTGGTCATCCCGGTGGTGAAGGTGATCCAGGGCGCGCCGTCGGGCCCGTCGATCCGGTAGTTGAGGCCGATATCCCCGACCCTGGCGATTGGCATGCCGTGCTCCCGCTTTGGTCGCGGCGATCTTAACGCGGTATTCTGGATCGTTGCGAACCCACGAGCGAGGAAGAGGAATGAGCCGGCGGGAGTTGGAATCGAGAGTCGCCATCGTCACGGGAAGCGTGCGCGGCATCGGCCGCGCAACGGCCCTTGCCTTTGCCGAAGCCGGCGCGGCCGTGGTCGTCAACGGCCGGAAATCGGCTGAGGCCGCGGACCAGATCGCGCGCGAGGTCGAGGACGCCGGCGGCAGGGCCTGCGTCCACCTCGCCGATGTCAGCGATCCTGGGCAGGCGAAGGGGCTGATCGAGGAAACCGTCGCCGCCTTCGGCCGACTCGACATCCTGGTCAACAACGTCTCGCACCGGATCGCCAAGCCCGTCGTCGAGACCAGCTACGAGGAGTGGCGCGACGTGCAGGCCAATACGGTCGATTCGGCCTTCCTTTGTATCCGGCAGGCGGTTCCCCATCTGATCGTGGGCGGCGGCGGATCCATCGTCAATATCGGCGGGGTGTCGGGCCATCGGGGGGTGAAAAACCGCGCCGCCGTCGCGGCGGCGAAGGCGGGACTCGCAGGGATGTCCGCGGCGCTCGCCGTCGAGCTCGCGCCGCACAACATCAACGTCAACTGCGTCTCCCCCGGCAGCATCGACAATTACGAGGCGACCGGGCACGTGCCGGCGCACTTCCGGGAAAACCCGATCCCGATGGGGCGGATGGGAACCGTCCGAGAAATCGCCGCCATGGTGCGGCATCTCTGCGGCCCGGAAGGGCGCTACGTCGCCGGCCAGACGATCCACGTCTGCGGCGCGTGGAACGTGTCGATCTCCTGACCGGGCGGTCAGATCTCCTGGATCAGTTCGAGGACCTCGCGGGTTCGCGTCACCTTGCCGGTCCAGAGCCGGTCGAACTCGGCGATCATGCCCTTGAGCGCGTCGGATCCCATGACCCGGTTCACGTCCGCGAGATCGGCGAACTCGTAAAACGCGATATGGACGTTGTCGTCCACGTCGCTCCAGCCGCGGCTGGCGCCGGCCGCGCCGAACGCTTCGGTCGCCTGCGGCAGATGCTCGTCCCGGTACCACACGTCGAACGCGTCCCTCGCGGCCGGGTCCACCTCCGCCCGAACGATCAGAAAGGCCGTCATCGCAACTCCTCCGATTTTCCGCACATTCGTTTCAGGATAGGCCCGTTCCCGGCCCCGGCAGGGCCTACCGACCGCCCGTCAACCGGAGCATTTTCCGACCGGGCGCGACCGCGACCGGCTGTCGCCCCAGAGGCCCCTCACCCTGACCCTCTCCCCGCTGGGGAGAGGGGACACGCTCGCCGACTCCTTACCTTCTCCCCTCCCGCTTGCGGGAGGGGCCGGGGGAGGGAGGCCACCCGATCGGGTCGGAAAATGCCGTGTTCCATATGAGCCCCCTTCGAAACGCCGCTGCCGCGCCTACTTCGGGCGAGGATATCGTTGAAATCGAGAAGGAATATTCCTCATCCCGAGTAGGCGCGCCAGCGCCGTATCGGGACGCGCCACGGTCGACCTATGCGCCAAGCTTTCCACCGGAACGGACAGGCTCTTAAGTCAGGGTCGCCCGCCGCTTGTGGCTTCGCCGAAGCCGTCGCCTTCAATTTCACTCCAGCGTGCATCGCTCATCCCAGCACCACCCTGCGGTTGGCCAGCAAGCGCGCTTTGCGGTCCTTCAGCGTGACGATTTCGGACATGGGAACGATTTGTAGCATGAGACCGGGCAGACCCGGAACGCCGCGCTCCCGCCGCGTCGTCTCAATGCGTGTCGAACACAGCCTGGTATCGGGCGAGCGCGTCCCGGATCGCGGCGAGCTCCGCATCGGTCGGGTTGTCCGGATCGGCGGCCGGGGGCAGCGACCCGAAGCGCAGCAGGCAGGCCATCAGCAGGAGCCGCGCCTTGGTCGCCGTCAGGTTGGCGCCCGAGATCTGGTAGTCGCTGTAATCCGCGAAACCCTGGGTGTGGCCGCGCCCCACCCGCGCGACGGGGATGCCGCAAGCCGTCGCCCGCAAGAGCACCGAATGGCGCGCCGCCGAGGTGTTGAGCCCGTACGGCACCAGCCCCTCGACCACGAAGCCCGCGAGGCGTCCGAGCGACAGCTTGTGCTCGACCGAAGCGGCGAGGTCCTGCTCCAGCGCCGGGTCGTCGCCGATCTCGAGCCCGGCATAGCAGCCGTTCTTCTCGATCGACACTACCGGGATCGCGTGCGCCAGAAGGTTGCCGTCCGCGTCCTTGACCGCGATGTCGAAGCGCTCGATCCCGCCATCCGCCCGCGCCCGGACGGCGGTGGTCTCGGCGGGCAGGCGGCTCAAATTCACCTCCGAACCGGACGTATGCCTGTAGACCGGCAGGTAGGTGAGCATGAAGCGGCCGGTATAGTGGACCTGGCCGATGATTCCGCCATGCCCGCCGGTCGCCACGTAGCCGCCCGGCCGGGCGTCGACCTTTGCGACCTCGCGGGCGGCGAATATCTGCTGTTCCTGGATGACGACGGCGCCGCAGCGGTCGCGCCCGTCGGCGTCGGCCCAGATGCCGGACGCGATATAGCGCACGCAATCGACGATGTTGGCCGGCCCGTCATTGCTGATCTGACCCTGCGGGCGCTGGGCGGCGACGCCGCAGATCGGCTTGTCGGTGTCGATCAGGAGGTTGAACCAGTAGGCGCTGTCCTCCACGTCGGGGCTGCCCTGGGTCCAGATGACCCCGTCATAGGCGTCGTCGGCGACCAGCGCCTGCATGTCGTTGGTCGCCTTGGCGAGCGTCGGCCGGGGCGGCGGCGCGGTCAGGTGATAGGGCTTGTAGGGAAAGAAATCCGCGCCCCGCCGTTCCTCCGGGATGTCGCCGTCGCCGATGTCCGGCCGTTCTGCCTCCGCGAGGCCGCTTCTGTATCCGCCGGGCGGGACGCCCCGGTAGAAATCGACGTCGGCGAGCGCCGAGATGGCGCTTGCGATGCCGTAATCGTCGACCATGAGCCGGTCGATCTCCTCGAAGCTGCGCGACCCGTCCGGGTAAAATCCCTGGCGCGCCTCCTCGTCCGGCGCGCCGGGCGTCGCGCATTCCTCCTCCCAGGCCCGGCCGTCCGCCTGGCGCGCCATGTAAGGCAGGGGGTAGAGCCCGTCCTCGGGCAGCATCTCGATCTCGTACACCGGTTTGTCTTCCGGCGAGGTGCGTTCGGCGCTGAACGCGCCGTCGGCGCCGATATAGCCGTCCGGCGGGGCGTAGAGCGCCGCCGCGTCCGCCTCCAGGGGATGCGCCGAGAACTGCTCGACATAGACTTTCGCCGGGGCGGCGAGACGCTGCCCGCGAAGCGCGTCGTAGGGCAGGGCGGTTCCGTCCGCCCCGTTCAGCAGCGGCAGCCCGTGTTTCCGGCGAGCCTTGTTCGAGGTCACCAGCGGCGGGGTGTTCTGGATCGTCGCCGTCGGTCCCGCCAGATGTGCAATTCGCACTTTACCGGTCATGGTCTCCCTCCCTGCTTCTGTTTCGAGAGAGTCTATTTGGCGCCGGAGCGCCCGCGCAACCGCGTGCCCGACAAAGCGGTCTTGTCGCCCGGAAACCGGGTTGCTACCGTCAATTCACGCCAATCGGGGCGCCGTGCGACCCGCCTGAGCAATGCGGGCGAACCGGAGGGAACAAAATGACCGTCAAACGCCGTTCGTTCATCAAGACATCCGCCGCGGGCGCCGCGGCGCTCGCCGCCGGGCCGTATTTCTGGCCGAAAGGCGCATCCGCCGCCGACACCGTCAAGGGCGGCGCGATCTACGATCTTTCCGGCGACCTGCAGCTGTTCGGGAAGAACCAGTGGGCCTGCGCCGAGATGGCCATCGACGAGATCAACGCCGCCGGAGGCGTGCTCGGCAAGAAGCTCGAGGTCAAGACCTACGACTCCCAGTCGCAGATGCAGGCCTACAACCAGTACGCAAGGCAGATGGTGCTGCGCGACAAGGTGGCGGTGGTCCAGGGCGGGCTGACCAGTTCCTCGCGCGAGGTCATCCGGCAGATCCTGCACAAGCTCAAGACCCTTTATTTCTACAACACCAACTACGAGGGCGGGGTTTGCGACCGGAACTTCTTCGCCACCGGCGCGACGCCCGGCGGTTATGTCGATCTGCTCTCCGGCGAGGCGATGAAGCGCTGGGGCAAGAAGGTCTACATCATGGCCGCCGACTACAATTACGGCCAGATCACCGCCAAATGGATCCAGAAGGCGGTCAAGGACGCCGGCGGAAAGGTGGTGGGCGAGGAGTTCTTCCCGCTCACCGTCAACCAGTTCGGCCCGACCATCAGCAAGATCCAGGCGGCCAAGCCCGACTTCGTGATGAACGTCTTCGTCGGCCCGGCGCACGCCTCGTTCTACGGCCAGTGGGCATCCGCCGGCATGAACAAGAAAATCCCGATGGTCTCGACCACCTTCGGCGCGGCCGGCGAGGTGGTCCGCATGCCGCCCGAGATCGCCGACGGGATCCTCACCTGCTACTCGTACTACGAGGACCTCGACATCCCGTTCAACAAGAAGTGGCTGGCCGAATTCCGCAAGCGCAACGGCACCGATTACGGCTATCTGACCGACGTGCCGCCGAAGGACTGGTACGGGTGGATTTTCTGGGCCAAGGCGGTCAACGAAGCCGGTACCACCAAGCGCGAGAAGGTCATCGAGGTGCTCGAGGGCGGGCTCACCGTCGACGGTCCGGGCGGACCGCTCACCATGGACGCCAAGACCCATCACTGCACGATGGACATGTATATCGGCCAGGCTAAGGGCGGGAAGTTCGAGATCCAGAAGAAGGTCGCCCAGGTGCCGCCCACCAATACCGGCAACCAGTGCGACCTGATCGCGAGGCCCGACACAAACGTCATGTACGAGCCCAAGATATGATCCGGAAGGGGACGGGTATGCAACCGTAACGGGCCTCAAATGGACCTTGCGGTCGTCGTCGTCATCCAGATCCTCTACGCGGTCGCCAGCCTGGCGCTGATCAGTATCGGGCTGGCGATCATTTTCGGCATGATGGGCGTGATCAACTTCGCCCATGGCGAGTTCCTGATGATGGGCGGTTACGCCTTCATCCTGAGCTACAACGCGGGCGTCAATTTCTGGATCGCGATGCTGGTCGTGGCTCCGGTCACGATCGCCGTCATCGGAGTGGTCGTCGAACGGCTCATCATCCGCCATCTCTACGGAAGGGTGATCGAGACCGTGCTCGCCACCTGGGGGCTCAGCCTGTTCCTGATCGGGCTCGCCGCGACCGTGCTCGGCTACCACCAGAAGGGCGTCAACCCGCCCTTCGGGACGATCCGCATCGGCGCCTATCAGGAGGGCGGTTACACGTTTTTCGTCATTTTCGTGACGCTTGCGCTGATGGCGGCCCTCTATGTCGGCTTCAAGTACACCCGCTGGGGCCTGATCGCGCGCGGCACCATGCAGAACGCGCAAATGGCTTCGGGCATCGGCGTCAATGTCGACCGGGTCTACGCCACCACCTTCGGGATCGGCGCCGCGTTGAGCGGGCTCGCCGGCGCGATCCTCGCCCCGATCGCGGGCGTGCTGCCCGAGATCGGGGTCACCTACGTGGTCAAGGCGTTCATCACCGTGATCGGCGGCGGGGCGGTGGCGCTCGCCGGCACCGGGGCCGCCTCCTCCCTGTTCGGCGCGGTCAGCCAGGCGGTCACCTTCCTCAGCCGCCCGGTGGTCGGCGAGGTCGCGCTGCTCGTCGTCGCCATCGTCCTGCTCCGGCTGCTGCCGCTCGGCATCACAGGGCGCTATTTCCGGCGCGGCCTGTGAGGATGAGCCGCAACGCGCTCGGGCTGTGGACGATGGGCGTGCTGTCGCTCGTCCTCGTCTTCGGCGTGCCGGCGATCGTCGAGACCTTCGCGCTGATCGACTTCACCCTGTTCATCGCGATGGCGATCCTCTCGCTCAGCCTCGCCTTCGTCTGGGGGTTCGGCGGCATCCTGTGCTTCGGCCAGTCGGCGTTCTTCGGGCTGGGCGCCTATACCTACGCGGTCGCCGTCATCAACATGGGCGAGAGCACGGTGCCGATCCTGCTCGGCATCCTGTTGCCCGTCATCCTCGCTCTCGTGCTCGGCTATTTCATGTTCTACGGGCGGGTGAGCGACGTCTATCTCGCGGTCATCACTCTCGCCGTGTCTCTCGTTTTCTATTACCTGATCGGGGCGTCGGCGGGGGAGGAGTACAAGATCGGCTCGGCGCGGCTCGGCGGTTACAACGGCATGCCTTCTGTCCCGCCGATCAACGTTCCCGGCGACCCATCGGCAGCGGTCGAGTACGAGGCGCTCTACGTGCCGGCGGCGGTATTGCTGGCGGTCGTCTATTTCGGCCTGCGAGCCCTGCTGGCGAGCGATTTCGGCCGCGTTCTGGTCTCGATTCGCGAGAACGAGGCGCGCACCGAATTGCTGGGTTACGACGCGCGCCGGATCAAGACGGTCGCGCTCGCCATCGGCGCAGGCATCGCCGGGCTCTCGGGCGTCCTGTTCTGCGCCTGGGGCGCCTATGTCAGCCCGACCGTCTTTTCGCTCGTCTTCACCGCGCAGATCATCATGTGGATCCTGGTCGGCGGGCTCGGCACGCTGACGGGCGCGATCCTCGGCTGCGTGCTCATCCAGTATCTCGCCACCTGGCTCGGCGAGACCAAGATCGCCGACGTCAACATCGTCCTCGGCGCGATCTTCGTAGCGATCGTCCTGCTGGTGCCGAGCGGTTTCGTGCCGATGTTCGCTCGGCTCGGCGATACCCTGACGCGACGCCGGGGCGAAGCCGGATCATGACCGGCCCGCCGCTTCTGGAGACCCGCGGCCTGACCATGCGGTTCGGCGGCGTTACCGCGGTCGCCGGGGCGGATTTCACTCTCGGCCCGGGCGAGCTGCGCTGTCTCATCGGTCCCAACGGCGCCGGCAAGAGCACGTTCTTCAAGTGCCTGACCGGGCAGCTCCGCCCGACCGAGGGCGAGATCCTGTTCGACGGCGAGAGCCTCGTCGGCGAGGAGCCGCACGCCATCGCCCGGCGCGGCATTTCGATCAAGACCCAGGTGCCCAGCCTGTTCGACGGGCTCAGCGTCGCCGAGAATTTGCGGCTCGCCGCGGCGCGCACGCGCAACCGGGCGGAGACCAGGGCGGCGGTGGATGAAATCGTCGGGCTGGTCGGCCTCGCCGACAGGGCGGACAGCATCGCCAGCCAGCTCCCTCACGGCCAGCGGCAATGGCTGGAGCTCGGCCTCGTCCTCGCCTGCGATCCCCGGCTGATGCTGCTCGATGAGCCCACCGCCGGAATGACCAAGCAGGAGGTGGCGCGCACCGCCGGGATCATCCGCGAGATCGGCCGCGACCGGGCGATGATCGTCGTCGAGCACGACATGCAGTTCATCCAGATGATCGCGCACCGGGTGACCGTGTTCCACCAGGGCCGGATCCTGGCCGAGGACACGATGGACAACATCCTCGCCGACGAGCGGGTGCGCGACGTCTATCTCGGCAAGCAGGCCGGCGCCGGGCGGGAGCGGGGCGATGCTTGAGGTCAACGGCCTGCGGGCGGCCTATGGGCGCATCCCCATTCTCCACGGCATCGATCTCGAAATCGCGGCCGGTGAGGCGGTGGGCATCCTGGGCCATAACGGCATGGGCAAGACGACCCTGATGAAGACGTTGATCGGGCTCGTCCCCGCAACCGACGGGTCGATCGCGTTCGATGGCGTTGACGTGACCCGCGAGCGGGCCGACCGGCGGGTGCGGCGCGGCATGGGCTACGTGCCGCAGGGGCGCGAAATATTTCCGAGGCTCAGCGTGCGCGAGAACCTGCGCATGGCGGCTCTCGCGGCCGGCGGGTCGGACGAGAGCGCGGTCGACGAGGTGCTGGCCGATTTCCCCCGGCTCGAGCCCCTGCTCGACCGGGAGGGCAGCGCGCTGAGCGGCGGCGAGCAGCAGATCCTCGCCATCGCGCGCTGCCTGTGCACGCGCCCGCGGCTGCTCCTGCTCGACGAGCCGACCGAGGGGATCCAGCCCTCCATCGTCGAGCAGATCGGCGAGAACCTGGCGGCGCTCCGCGCCTCGCGCGGGCTGACCGTCGTGCTGGTCGAGCAGAATCTCGACTTCACAGCGGCGCTGTCGAGCCGGGTGTTGCTGATCCAGAAGGGCGAGATCGTCCGCGCGCTTCCGCCCGAGAGCCTGCGCGATCCCGAGATCATCGAGGAGTTCGTGGGCGTCGGCGCGGGCACCGTCTGAGGGAGGGAAGAATGTTCAGGACACCGACCGTCGGGCAGCTTCGCGACTGCGCCGCCGATCTCGGGATGAGCCCGTCGGACGACTACCTCGAATCGGTGCAGGGCATCGTCGGCCCGCTGGTCGACGCCTATCGCCAACTGGAAGCCGTGCCGGACGACATGCCGGAGGTGCGCTATCCGCGCACGCCGGGCTACCGGCCCGGATCGGAGGAGAACCCGCACGGCGCCTGGTACGTCAAGACCGCGATCAAGGGCGCGAGGCGCGGCAAGCTGGCCGGCAAGCGGGTCGCCATCAAGGACAATATCTGCGTCGCCGGGGTGCCGATGATGAACGGCGCCTCGGTCATGGAAGGCTACGTTCCCGACGTCGACGCGACCGTGGTCGCCCGAATACTCGATGCCGGGGGCGAAATCGCCGGCAAGGCGGTGTGCGAGTATTTCTGCGTCTCGGGCACCAGCTCGACCAGCGCCACGGGGCCGGTTCATAACCCGCGCAAGCACGGCTATTCCGCCGGCGGCTCGTCGTCGGGCAGCGCCGCCGTGGTCGCGGCCGGCGATGTCGAAATGGCGCTCGGCGGCGACCAGGCGGGCTCGATCCGCATCCCCTCCAGCTATTGCGGGGTCTACGGCATGAAGCCGACCTTCGGCCTGGTGCCCTATACCGGCGCGGCGTCGCTGGAGACGACCATCGACCATTGCGGGCCGATGACGGACACGGTGGCCAACAACGCGCTTCTTCTCGAAGTGCTGGCGGGCCCCGACGAGTACGATTCGCGCCAGCGCAATGTGAAGGTCAACCGTTACACGAGGGCCCTCGGCGAAGGCGTCGAGGGGCTTCGCATCGGCGTGGTCCGGGAATCCTTCGGCCTCCGCGAGTCCGAGCCCGATGTCGACGCCAAGGTGCGCAAGGCGGCGGAACGCCTCGCAGGCCTCGGCGCCGAAGTGGTCGAGGTCTCGATTCCGATGCACAGCATGACGCGGCCGATCTGGATCCCGATCGGTCATGACGGCGGCTTCGTCACCATGATGACGATGAACGGCGGCGGCTCGAACCATGAGGGGCTCTACGTCACCTCGATGCTCGACCGCGCCGCCGGCTGGCCCGGCCGCGCCGACGAGCTCGCCGACACCATCAAGATCATCGCGCTGTTCGGCTACTACTCGCTCAAGACCTATCGCGGGCGCTACTACGCCAAGGCGATGAATCTCAGGCGCCGGTTGCGCGCGGCCTACGACGCGGCGCTTGGGGATTGCGACCTGCTGCTCATGCCGACTCTGCCGATGAAGGCATCGAAACTGCCGCCGAAGAACCCGACGCCGGAGGAGACCACCAAGGTCGCGTGGGAAATGCTGGCCAATACCTGCGGGTTCAACCTGACCGGCCACCCGTCGATGAGCCTGCCATGCGGTCTGGAGGACGACCGGCCGATCGGGCTCATGCTGACCGGACGGCACTGGGAGGAAGGCACGATCTACCGCGCCGCCCACGCCTTCGAGCAGTCGGGCGACTGGACGACGTTCTAGCGGAGGCCCGGAGATGGCGGCGATCGACGCCGACGCCCATGTGATCGAGACCACCGCGACGTTCGCCTATCTGAGCGAGGAGGACAGGGAACACCTGCCCGGGATCGTCGAGCAGACCTTCGGCAACGAAGCCAGGAACAATGCCGGCGAGCCGATGCGCGAATTCTGGGTCGTCGACGGGGCGATCCACGGCAAGGACCGCAATGTCGGCCTCGACACGCCGAGGGAATCGCGCGAAATGTCGGATGTCCCGGCCCGGCTGCGCCACATGGACGCGCTCGGGATCGACGTCCAGGTGCTGTACCCGACCCTGTTCCTGCGCCCGATCGCGCGCTCTTTCCGCAGCGAAGCGGCGCTGGTGGGGGCCTACAACCGCTGGCTCGCCGACATCTGGACGCAGGGCGGCGGGCGGCTCCGCTGGGTCGTCATGCCCGCCTTGCGGTCGATGCACGGGATCCGCGCGCAGCTCGAGTTCGGCAAGGAGCACGGCGCCTGCGGCGTGTTCATGCGCGGGCTGGAATGCGACCTGCCGCTGGCGCATCCCTATTTCTTTCCGCTCTACGAGGCGGCCCAGGAGCTCGACCTTCCCGTCTGTATCCATTCGGCCAACGGTTCGATCGTCCACCACGATTTCTATGTCAACGACACCACCTTCACGATGTTCAAGCTGACCGTCGTGGGCGCGCTGCATTCGCTGATCGAAAAGGCGGTACCCGCCGAGTTCCCGCGCCTGCGCTGGGGGTTCATCGAGGCCAGCGCGCAATGGGTGCCCTATGTGCTGAACGATCTGGAAGACCGGTTCCGGCGGGCCGGCAAACCGTTCTTCGATGCCCCGCTGGCCGAGAACAACATGTATGTCGCCTGCGAGGTGACCGACGACCTGCCCTACGTCCTGCGACACGCGGGAGAGGACAACCTCGTGGTCGGCACCGATTACGGCCACCACGACCCCTCGGCCGAGATCGACGCCATTCAGCTCATCCGCGAGGACGAACGCGTGCCCCGGCATGTGCGCCAAAAGATCCTGGAAGCCAACCCCCGGGCGCTTTACGGGCTTTAGCAACCCAAGACATTGGACCGAAAGTGATTTATCGCTGCACGCTTGCGACGCTGCTCCTCGTCTCCTTGCTTTCCGCTCCGATGGCGGGCGCCGCCCGGCCGAGCCACGGCATCGCCATGCACGGAGGCCTCAAGTACGGGGCGGACTTCCGCCATCTCGACTACGTCGACCCCGACGCGCCGAAGGGGGGCGAGCTCCGGCGCGCGGTGCGGGGGACCTTCGACAACCTCAACCCGTTCCTGATCAAGGGCGTCCCGGCGCACGGTCGCCACCTGGTTTTCGAGAGCCTGCTCAAGCGGACCTGGGACGAGCCGTTCTCGCTTTACGGGCTGATCGCCGAGACGGTCGAGGTGCCGGACGACCGTTCCTCCGTCACCTTCACGCTCAGGCCGGAAGCACGGTTTCACGACGGCCGGCCCATCGCCGTGGAAGACGTGGTGTTCTCCTGGGAGACGCTGAAAGAGAAGGGCCGGCCCAACCACCGGCTCTACTACAAGCAGGTCCGCCACATCGAGCGGCCCGGCGAACGCACGATACGTTTCGTCTTCGACGCCGCCTCGCCCGACCGCGAATTGCCGCTGATCCTCGGTCTGATGCCGATAATCTCGAAGTCCTACTACACCGGGGTGGAATTCGAGAAGACCACGCTGGTCCCCCCGGTCGGCAGCGGCCCGTATCGCATCGAGAAGGTCGATGCCGGTCGCAGCATCGTCTATCGCCGCGATCCCGATTACTGGGGGCGCGAACTCGCCGTCAACCGGGGGCAGCACAATTTCGACCGCGTCCGGTACGACTATTACCGCGACGGCGACGTGATGATCGAGGCCTTCAAGGCGGGCGAGTACGACCTCCGCCTCGAGTTCTCCGGCCAGCGCTGGGCGACGGCTTATGACTTTCCGGCCGTAGAGGACGGAAGGGTGAAACTGGAAACGCTTCCCAACGGCCGTCCGTCGGGCATGACGGCCCTGGTGTTCAATTCGCGCCGCGAGATCTTCGCCGACCGGCGGGTGCGCCACGCACTGGCGCACGCATTCGATTTTGCCTCGATCAACAGGACCCTGCTGCACGGCGCCTACCGCCGGACCCGAAGCATCTTCGACAACTCGGAGCTCGGTTCGCGCGGCGTCCCGCAAGGCCGCGAGCTCGCCCTGCTGGAGCCGTTCCGGAGCGGCCTGCCGCCCGAGCTGTTCGAGAAGCCCTACCGCCCGCCGGGGGAAGGGGGCGGTGTCCGGGCGAATCTTCGGGCGGCGAAGCGCATTCTGGCCGGAGCGGGCTGGGTCGTACGCGACGGCGCGCTTCGGCGAGCCGGGGACGGGCCCGGGATGGCGTTCGAGATCCTGCTGGTCGATCCGGCGAACGAGAAAATCGCGCTCGCATTCGCCCGCAATCTCAGGCGCCTCGGCGTCCAGGCGCGGGTCCGCACTGTCGACACGCCGCAGTTCCAGAACCGGCGCAATACCTACGATTTCGACATGATCGTCTACCGCTGGGGCATGTCGCTCTCGCCGGGCAACGAACAGGCGTTCTACTGGGGGAGCAAGGCGGCCGGGCAGGAAGGAACCCGCAACTATCCCGGCATACGCAACCCCGCGGTCGACGGGCTCATAAAGCGGATGACCGAGGCGCGCGAGCGCGAGGTCTTCGTCGACGTCGTCCGTGCCATGGACCGGGTGCTGCTGTGGGGGTACTACTTCGTCCCCCTCTACTACCTGCAAGGCGACCGGGTCGCCTACTGGAACCGGTTCGGCAGGCCCGCCGTCACCCCGCTCTACGGGGTGGTGATCGACGCCTGGTGGGAAGATCCGGCGAAAGAGGCGATCAAGCGCTGACGGAGGCCGGATTGCCCGTTTCCGGTGGAACCTCTAGGGTGCGCCGCGCGAACCGGTCGCCTCGACCGTCGAGGCGCCGGCCAACAGGGAGGCCAAGACGAATGAAGACCGTTCACCAACGCATTCTGGGAGCGTCGGCCGCCACGCTACTGGGCGCCGCGATCGCGGTCGGATCCCCGCCCGCCGGGGCCGAGACCATCAATATCCGGATCGCGTCCGGTCATCCGCCCACGGTGGTCTATGCCGGGCTGATGAAGAACTTCTTCCAGCCGGAACTCAAGAAGGCCGTCGAGTCGAAGACCAAGTACAAGATCAACTTCATCGAGGGTTATAGCGGCTCCATCGTGAAGGTCTTCGATACGCTCGAAGGCGTGCAGAACGGCGTCGTCGATATCGGCGGCTTCTGTTACTGCTTCGAGGCCTCGAAGCTACCGATGCACGCCTTCCAGATCATGCTGCCCTTCGGCACCATGGATCCGGTGCAGAGCGTCGCGGCGGCGGCGGACATCTACCGCCAGTTTCCGAGCCTTGAGAAGCGGTTCCACGACTTCAACCAGACCCTCATCGCGATCATCGGCGACGGCGGTTACAACCTCGGAACGCAATTCGCGTGGAAGAAGCTGAGCGACCTCAAGGGAAAGAAGATCCTGGGCGCGGGCCTCAACCTCAACTGGATGAAGCAGGCCGGGATCGGAATCGTCCCGGTGACCGACGGGCTGCCGGGCTGGTATCAGAAGCTCAAGACCGGCGTTGCCGAGGGCGGCATCATGTTCCCCAGCGCCTGGGGCAAGACCTTCGGGCTGTGGGAAGTCGGCAAGTTCTACACCACCATCGGGTTCGGCTCGATCACCTGGCACGGACTGACGGTTAACAACCGGTTCTGGGCCAAGCTGCCGGCCGAGTTGAAGCCGATCGTCCAGGAAGTGGCCGACCGCTTCGAGATCAAGACGGGGTCCGCGAACAAGGTGGGCTACGAGAAGGACATGGCCTGGCTGCGCAAGAACATCACCGTCTCCGACCTGCCGGCGGACGTCCGGCTCGCCTGGGCGAAGGGGCTGGCGCATTGGCCGCAGGCTCACGCCAACGAGCTCGAGAAGAAGGGCTTCCCGGCCAAGAAGATCCTGAACGCCTACCTGGCCGCGGCGGAGAAGCAGGGCTACAAGTGGCCCGTCCGCTACGTAGTCAAGTAACGGCGCGCGGCCGGCCGGAATGGGCGTCCGGCCGGCCTCTCTGCCCCATCCGGGTGTCCGCGCGCGGGATTGACGGAGGCTCGGCGTGAACCTCGTGACGCTGACCGACCGCGTCTCCAAGGCCCTCATGGTGCTTGCGGCGGTATGGGCCTTCGCTCTCGTATTCCTGGTGCTCGGCGACATTGTCGGCAGGGGCGCGTTCGACGCGCCCATCTACGGCACCGTCGAAATGGTGAGCGCTTCGGTCGTGATCATCGTCTTCCTACAGGCCGGCTACGCGATCCGCAGCCGGTCGATGCTCAGGGCGGATTTCCTCGTGATCCACCTGCCGGACAAGATTCAGCGGGTATTGCTGGCGTTCGGCTATCTGCTGGGAGCCGTGTTCTTCCTGATGATCATCACCGGCGGCTGGGAGGAAAGCATCCGGTCCTACGTCGAGGGCGAGTTCGAAGGCGAGGGCGCGCTCAGGGTGCCATCCTGGCCGGCCCGCTGGACGGTTCTGATCGGCAGCGCGCTCGCCCTGCTCAACTATTGCGTGATGGCCTACCTCGACGTGTTCAGGCCGGACCTGGCGCAGTCCGAAGCGGAAGCCGATGGCGGCGTTGGGCTGTAGAGGCGCATAGGGACCGACGACCGTGTTCGACGCCAATGTCGCCGTCCTGCTTGTGGTCTGCCTGGTCGCGCTTGTCGCGGTCGGAGTGCACATCGCCATAGCGCTCGGCATGACCAGCGCCCTCGGGATCTTCATGGTCACGGGCGCCGATTCCTACGCCTTCCACTCGGTCCAGACCATGCTCGCGGCAACCGCCTACGAGGCGATCCGCGCCTATGTCTTCGCGGTGATCCCGCTCTTCATGCTGATGGGAGAATTCATCGGCAAGTCGGGCACGGTCACCGATGTCTATCGCGGCATCAACCGCCTGCTGCACAGATTGCCCGGCCGGCTGGCGATCGCCACCGTTCTCGGCAATGCGCTGTTCTCCTTCGTGACCGGCGTCAGCATCGCTTCCGCGGCAGCCTTCTCCCGCATCGCCTATCCGGAAATGAAGAGGTTTGGATACCATCGCGGGTTCGCATTGGGCACCGTCGCCGGGTCGAGCTGCCTCGGCATGCTGATCCCGCCCAGCGTCCTGATGATCGTCTGGGGCATCCTCACCGAGCAGTCGATCGGCCAGATATTTGCCGCGGGCATCCTGCCCGGGTTCCTGCTGACGGTCATGTTCGTGGCCTACGTGCTCGCCATGGCGCTCCTGAAGCCGGAGCTGGTCGGCGCGGGTTCGGAGCGGGCCGAAACCGCGGTCGGGCTGGAGGACGTCGAAGAGGTGTCGACGCTCCAGTTCCTGGTGAGCCTGTTCGGCATTCTCGCGGTGATCGTCGTCGTGCTGGGCGGCATCTGGTTCGGCGTCTTCACGCCGACCGAAGGCGCCGGCGCGGGCGCGTTCATCGGTCTCGTCCTCGCGATCGCCAAAGGGATGCGCCTGCCCGACTTCATCGACTCGATCCTATCGGTCGGCCGTACCTCCGCACCGATCCTGCTGTTGCTGATCACCGCCGCTCTCTATTCCCGCACGCTAGCCATGACCGGCATGACCAACGCCATCGAGGGGGTGTTCCTGGGGACGGGGATGCCGCCCTGGGTGATCCTTACGGTGATGGTGCTGATCTGGTTCGCGCTCGGCATGATCATCGATTCGATCTCGATCATGCTGCTGACCGCCGCGATCTTCGCGCCCATCGCCGTCAAGCTCGGCTACGAGCCGATCGCGTTCGCGATCATCGCGATCATCGCGATCGAGGCGGGTCTGTTGACGCCGCCTTTCGGACTGCTGGTCTACACCGTCAAATCGGCGATCCAGAACTTCGATTCCGAGATCAGCGTGATGACGATCTTCAGGAGCTCGATACCCTACTGGATCATCATGCTGATCGGGATGACGGTGATCATCCGCTTCCCGGAGATCGCCACCTACCTGCCCGACCTCCTGTTCCAGCCGACCTGACCGGGCGCGTTTCCGGCCCACCCTACGCCTGCAGCAGCTCCGCGGCTGCCCGACCGCGCTGTTCCTCTTCCAGCAGCCGGGCAACGATGTTGCGCGCGGCGACCCCGCCGGCATCGGCGTTGATGTCGATGAAGGGCGAGTCGGGGTTCGCGTCGATGCGCCGCTGCTGTCCCTCCAGCATCCACTTGTCCTCGAGGAACGTCTTGTCGACGCCTTTCTTGAAGTAGTCGGAGAGGTCGGAATCCTCGAGCTGGTGGTTGCGCGGGAAGGTCCAGAAATAGTGGGTCGAGCCCACGGTCTCGGGGGTCAGCGCATCGATAACCGTATGGGTGACACCCCTGGATCGGTCGCCCTCCGGCGCGCCGCTGCCGGCGAGTGCGACGCCTACGTCGAGCCAGACATGGGACGGCGGTTCGAAGCGGATGATCTGCCAGCGGTCGACCTTCTCTCGCGTCTTGTCGAACCCGCCGGACCGCGCATAGAAGGGCGGCGGGTCGATGGCGTGCATCCAGCGCGTCGCGGTGACGCTCGGGATATCGCGCGAGACGCGCTCCAGCGCCGTGCCCCTGACCCCGTCCATCGTATCCCGTTCCACCTTGGCCAGCGGCGTGTTGGCGACATGCTCGTTGCCGATGGTGGAGGCGTGCAGGAAGGTCTCGTGGGTGAGGTCGAGCAAATTGTCGACCAGAAGCTGGTAGTGAGCGCCGACATGGAGGTAGCCGGACACCATCGTCCAGGCCGGATCGTCGTGCCAGTGGAGTTCCGGAATCTCCGATTCGTCGGCCTGCGCGGGGTCGCCCATCCAGATCCACAGGAACCGCCAGCGTTCGACCAGCGGGTAGGTGCGCACCTTCGAGCCGGGCGGAATCCGGGTCTGGCCGGGAATCCCGATGACCGTCCCGTCCGGCGCGTAGACCATGCCGTGATAGCCGCACTGCAAATTGTCGCCCGTCACCCGGCCGAAGGACAGCGGGGCGTGGCGGTGGCAACAGCGGTCCTCGAACGCCACCGCTCTTCCGTCCCCGATCCGGTACATGACGACCGGCTCGTCGAGGATCGTACGGGCGAGGGGCTCTTGGCCGACTTCATGGTCCCACGCGGCCACGTACCAGTAGTTCCTGAGAAACATGCCTCTTCCCTTTCTCCGGTGGACCGCGCTATCCCTTCTCGCCTTGGGTCTGCCAGTCGCAGGACTGCTCGTAGGCGTGCGCCGCGCGGTAGATCGTGGTCTCCTCGAAGTGGCGCCCGACCAGCATCAGCCCGACCGGCTTGTCATCCGCGCCCATCCCGCAGGGGATCGAGATCGCCGGGTGGTGGCTGACGTTGAACGGCGCGGTGTTGCCGATAGCTTCCCAGCAATGGCCCATGGTCTCAAGGAACGGCGCGTCGCGCGGCGGGATTCTCGACGTCGTCATCCGCGCTGTCGGCATTAGCAACAAATCGTTTTCGGCAAGCACCGCATCGTAAGCCGCGGTCAGCAACCGGCGCTGGTTCTGCGCCTTGGCATGGAAATGCCCGCCATAGGCCTTGTCCGTGTAGCGCCCGAGCAGCAGGCCGAAGCGGAAGGTGTGCGGAAACTCCTCCGCGCGTGACGCGGCCCGGGCCATCTCGTCGATCAGCGAGGTCGGATAGACGCCGCCGATATTCTTGCCGAACCCGTAGCCGCGGAACATCGTGTGGTACATCCCGTCGGCGCAGATCCCGCCCCAGATCGCGAGCCCGGTCGGGTGCATCGGGATCGAGACCTCCGTGACCTCCGCACCCAGCGATTCGAGGTGCCGGGCGGCCGCGCGCACGGTCGCGTCGACATCGGGGAGCGAGTCGTAACAGCCGAAACCCTCGGAGACGACGGCGATCCGCATACCCCGGACATCGCCGCCGAGCGCGTCGGTGTAGCTGTCCACACTTGGCACCCGCTGGCGCGGATCGAGCCCGTCCTCGCCCGCCATGGATTCGAGGAACAGCGCGTTGTCGGCGACGTTGTCGGTCATCGGGCCCGTGTGGTCGACGGTCGTCTCGATCCCCATGATCCCGGTATAGGGGATCAGGCCGAAGGTGGGTTTGATGCCGACGATCCCGGTCATCGACGCCGGGATGCGGATCGAGCCCGCCTGGTCGCCGCCGAGCGCCATGTCGACCTCCCCCGAGGCGACCAGCGCCGCGCTCCCGGTGGAGGAGCCGCCCGGCGTGTGGCCGGGATTGCGCGGGCTCTCCGCGATGTCCGAGGCCGAGGTGTTGCTGCCGCCGGAGACGCAGAAATACTCGCACACCGATTTGCCCAGGATGGTGGCGCCAGCGTCCAGCAGGCGCGTCACCACGGTCGCGTCGATATCCGGAACATAGCCTTCGAGCACCGACGCGCCGTTCATCATCGGGATGCCGGCGACGCAGGCGCTGTCCTTGATCGCGACCGTCCTTCCCTTTAGCGGGCCGTCGGCCGCGCCTTCGATCCGTGCCTTCACGTACCAGCCGCCATGCGGGTTCTCCGTCCGGTCGGGCCGCGACCACGCGCCGCGCTCGTACTTCACCGGCGGCAAATCGTCCGGCGTTTTCTCGATCTCGTTGAAGGCATCGGCGAACGGCGCCCAGAAGGTCCGCATGTCCTCGGCGGTCGCGTCGTCGACCGTGAAGCCCATCTCTCCGGCGAGTTCCTTGATCGTGCTCGCGCTCGGCATCTCGTATTTCATCGTTCCTTCCCCCAATTCAGTCCGCCGCTCCGATGTCGCGCGCGGCCGTCTCCGCCGCTACCAGTCCGAGCAGGAACGCCTTGATCAGTCCACCGATATAGGCGGCCTCCGGCCCCCCCTCGACGCCGCCCACGGTCGAGCCCGCGGCATAGAGACCGGGGATCGGCGTGTCGTCCGGTCTCAGCACGCGCGCCGCGCCGTCGACCGCGATGCCGCCCATCGTCACCGTAATACCCGCCGCGAGCGGAATCGCGTGGAAGGGCGGGGTTTCGATGGGCACCGGCGTATAGCGATCCGCGGTCCGGGTCGGCGTGAGCGCGGCCGTGCGGCCCGCTCTCGCGGCGGCGTTGAATTCCGAGACCGTGACCTCGAGAGTCCCCGTATCGAGCCCGCAACGGATCGCGAGTTCCCCGATGGAGCCTGCCGAGTGGAGCGTTCCCCCGGCTTCCACCAGCAGCGGGTTGGGCGGCACCAGGTCGGCCTCCCTCGCCTGTTCCCAGACGGCCGAATCGAAGATCGCGGTCGCGGCCAGCGGGTCGTCGAGGCGGGCGATGGCGTTGGTGACGTAGACGCCGCCCACACCCTCGTCGACGAAGCGTCTGGCATCGGCACCCACCACGATGCCCGAGGCGCAGATCACGTCGACCTGCGGATAGGGCCAGAGCTCCGGATCGGTCATCACGTCGCGCGAGAGCACGTGGCCGTAGAACTTGTCGAGCCCGACCAGTGCGGCTCCGGCGTCCTCGGCCATGCGGAGCCCGTCGCCGCGTCCGGTCTCGGTGTTGCGCTGGCGGATGCGGTCCGGCTGTCCGGTTAGGTGCCGGGCGAGGAGTTCGCGGTCGGCCTGAAAGCCGCCATCGGCGATCACGACCGCGCCGGCTTCGATCGTCGAAGTGCCGTTCGCGTCCCGGACTTCGACGCCGCGGCACACGCCGTCTTCCATGACCAGGGCGAGCGCTTCGGTGCCGCGCAGGATGGTTCCCCCGGCGGCCCGGAGCCGCGCTTCCAGGCCACGCAGAAAGAGGTCCGGACCGTTCCCTTCCCAATCCAGGCCCGCGCCCATCCTCCGGACCGGCGCAAGGCTCGGCAGGCCGTAGTTGCGGCGAGGCACGACCTCGAGCGTGGCCCCGTGGGATTCGATCCAGGCGGCCACGCGCCCACCGTTCTCGGCGAAGGTCCTTGCCAGATCGGGGCGTGCCGTTCCCCCGGTCCCGCTCATCACGCGCTCGTAGACGATCTCCGGCGGGTCGTCCGCGTTCGCGAGCGCCGTGTGGAGCACACCGGTGCACACCCGCGAATTGCACATATAGAGCTCGTCCTCGCCGCGCTCGATCGCAACGGCCCCGAGGCCGGACTCCGCGGCGCGAACCGCCGCCGTCATCCCGGCGAAACCGCCCCCGATCGCAGCCAGGTCGACCTTCATCCCCTACCCTCTTGCCGCCTCGCGTGCGTTGCGGCGAACGCGCCGCGCTGGCATCGTAGCCGCGAATTCATCACCGAGACTAGGGGACGAAGATGGCGATCGAAAGACACCAGGCGAGGCACGGCAAGGTCGTGAACGGAAAGCAGATGCCGTCGATGAGCAGCATCGTCGTGCACGGCGACACGATCTATCTCGCCGGGCAGGTCGGGCACGGCGGCGGGGACATCAAGGCCCAGACCCGGGAGATTCTCGACAATATCGACGCCCAGCTCGCCTCCGTCGGCAGCGACAAGTCGAAGATCCTCTCGGCCAATCTGTGGATTACCGATTTCGAGAATTTCGGAGCGATGAACGAGGTGTGGAACGCCTGGATCGATCCAGACAACATGCCCGCGCGCGCTTGCGTGCGCTCGGAACTGGCGCGGCCGGAGTTCCTCATCGAGATCATGGTGACCGCGGCGAAGTAGCCGCGGCTGAAGAAGTGCGGCTCAGGCGCCGAGCAGATCGTGCGCCTGGGCCTGCCGCCTGGCGTCGATCAGGCTCTGCTCGCCCACGTCGTCGAGCATGTCCCAGCTTCGCATCCACTCGTAGGTGCGCTGGAGCTCGTGCTCGGGGATCGGCGCCGGGTCGGTGACCTGGATCCGGCTCAGCCGGAGGTCGTCGACCGTGAGCTCCGCAAGCCCCGGATGCTGCCCTTCGTGATAGTCGAGGAAGATCTGCGCGTATTTCCGCTTGTCCGCGTTTATCAGTTCGACTGCCCTGGAGACCGCCCGGTTGAACGCGGCGTAAGTGTTGGCGTCGACCGCGTCCGAGACCACCTCGGTGCCGTGATAGAGCGCTTCGCAGATCACCCTGCAGCCGTTCTTCTCGGCCAGCGTGATGTAGGGCTCGGTCAGCGTCGTCGCCTCGACCTCCCCCGTGAACATCGCGTCGTAGCGCGCCGCCGAGCCGTTCGGCGCGCGGCAGGTCTTGATGTCCTCCCGCGGCATGAAGCCTTCGAGGAGGTGCATGGTGAGATAGTGGGTGCCGAAGAAATACGGCACGCCGATCATCCGCCCGGCGAGCTGTTGCGGGGTGAAGACGTCCGAATCCGGCCTGACCACGATGGCCGCACAGGTGACGATGGAGCGCCTGCCGACCTGCCGGCCGCGCGCCGAACTGTCTTGGACGCGGCGGTAATTCCCCCACTCGCAGGCGTTGTACATGTCCGCGCCGCCCTGCTCGAAGGTGTTGCCGTGGCTGCCGAAGGCGGAAAACGCGTCCGGCGAGGTCTCGCCGGTGTCGATCTCTCGCGGCGTATTGACCCTGCCCACCCACTCGATCCTGACGCCCTCGGCCTCGAACAGCCCTTCCCGGTCCGCCACCAGTTCGGCGAGACCCTGGAACGGCGCCGTGGTTTCCAGCCTCAACGTTTTCATGAGGTCCTCCCGGGATGCCGACCGAGAATATCAGGTGAACGGCCCGATCGGCAATTGGCGGCTACGGCAGCATGTCGGCGTATTTTGACCGGATGCGGTCGTCGAACTCCTTGGAGGAGCGGGCGACGATGGGGAAGCTGTCGCGGCGGTTGAACGGGATGCACGCATCGACCACCACGCGCGCGCTGCGCCGGTCGGTATCGCCGTCATAGCACATCGGGTCGAGATGGCTGCTCCAGCCGCCGCGGACGGTCTCCATGTCCTCGCGCGGGTCGAACCGGGTGCACATCGCCCACACCACGTCGTCCATGTTCGTCGGGTCGATATCGTCGTCGACCACCACCACCCAGCGGTTGCAGTAGGCGCCGGCATGGCAGGACGCCGCGATCATTCCCGCTTGCTTGGAATGGCCGCCATACATCTGCTTGATCGAGACGGTGAGCCACATCCGGCTGCCGCCGGCCTCGTGCGCCCAGACGCCCCTGACCTCCGGGACGCCGGCGGCCTCGAGCTGGTTCCACACCGCGCCGCAGCGATAGGTGCCGAGATAGAACGTGTTGTCGTTGGGCGGCACCGCCGGGATCGCGCCGGTCAGCACCGGGTTGTCGCGGTGCATGAAGGTCTCGATGCGGATCGCAGGCTCCTCGCGCTGGCCGCCGGCGTAGTAGCCGGTCCATTCGCCCAGCGGACCCTCCAGCACCTTGTCGCCGGCATGGATGAAGCCCTCGAAGGCGATCTCGGCGCCGGCCGGCACCGGCAGTCCCGTCTTCGGCATGTTGATGACCTCGATGGGCTCCCGCATCAGCCCGCCGACGGCGTCGAACTCGTTCTTGCCATAGGGGATCTCCAGCCCGGCGATCATGAAGAAGGCGGGATGCATGCCGGCAACCACCGCGACGGGGCAGGCTTCGCCGCGCTGGTGGTACTTCTCCATGATCAGCCGGCCGTGCTTGCCGGGCGACATCATCACCGTCGCGACCGCCGGCTCGTGCGACTGAACGCGGTAGCAGCCGAAATTGATCCAGCCGGTGTCCGGGTCCTTCATCACCACCATGCAGCCGGTGCCGATGAAATGCCCGCCGTCGTGCTCGTGCCACTTGGGCGTCGGGATGGTGGTGATGTCGACCGCCGCGCCCTCGCTGACATTGTCGAGCAGCGGGCCGCCATTGACCTCGCGCGGCGCGTGGGTCGGCGCGTCGCCCATATAGTCGCGCCACCAGCGGATCAGGTCCATCTCGGAGGCTTCCGGGTCGAGGCCCAGCGCGACGTTTATGCGCGGCACCGAGGTCAGGATGTTCGCGATAACCCGGTGGCCCTTGGGGAAGCCCGGAACCTCGTCGAACATCACCGCCGGGTTTCCCATCTTGCGCTGGAAGATGTCGACGAGACCGCCGATTTCCTCGTGATGTTCCACGCCCGTGAGGGTCTGGAGCTCGCCGATGCGCTCGACGCCCTCCAGCCAGTTCCGCAAGTCCTTGTTCGCCACGCCGCCGCTCCTTCTTGCCGGAAAAGACAGTCTAGCGGCAGCGGGGACTCACGCGAAGCGGCGGAGACGGAGCGAATTGGCGACGACCAGCACGCTCGAGACGCTCATCGCGGCGGCGGCCAGCATGGGGTCGAGCAGGAGTCCGAAGACCGGGTAGAGCGCGCCCGCGGCGAGCGGGATCAGCGCCACGTTGTAGGCATAGGCCCAGAACAGGTTCACGCGGATCGTGGCGAGCGTCTTCCGGGCCAACCGGATGGCGGTCACGACGCCGCGCAGATCGCCGGACATCAGGACGACGTCCGCCGTCTCCACCGCGATATCCGTCCCGGTGCCGATGGCGATTCCGGCATCCGCCTCGGCGAGCGCCGGGGCGTCGTTGATCCCGTCGCCCACGAAGGCGACCGTGCCGTCGCCGCGTCTCAGCGCCTTCACCGTTTCCGCCTTGCGGTCCGGCAGGACCTCGGCTTCTACGCTGGAGATACCGAGCGAGCGTGCGACCGCCTCCGCTGTCGCCCGGCTGTCGCCGGTGATCATCGCGATATCGAAGCCCTGCGCCGCGAGATCGGATATTGCCTGCCGGCTTTCCTCCTTCGGCGGATCGCGAAACGCGAGAACGGCGGCAAGATCGCCGTCGATCGCGGCCAGAACGGCGGTCTTGCCGGCACGGGCAAGGTCGGCGCGGACCCTCTCCGACACCGCGCAGTCGATGTCGCGGCCGTTCAGAAAGCGGGCCGAGCCGACGACGACCTCGTGCCCCTCGACCCTGGCGGCGATCCCGAGACCCGGTTCCACCGAAAACCCGTCCACGGGGGCGAGCGGTCCGGGCGCGGCGTCGACTGCGGCGGAGGCGAGGGGGTGCTCGCTCAGCGTTTCCGCTGCGGCGATCAGGGCGAAAACCTCGTCATTCACCGTCCCCGACCCGTCGGGAAGGAGCCGGTCGGTAAGAACCGGTCGTCCGGCGGTCAGCGTACCTGTCTTGTCGAAGGCGATCGTGCGGGCGCGCGCGAGCGTCTCCAGCGCGGCGCCGTTGCGGATCAGCACGCCGCGCTCCGCGCCGACGCCGGTGCCGACCAGGATCGCCGTGGGCGTCGCGAGCCCCATCGCGCAGGGACAGGCGATCAGCAGGACCGAGACAGCGGCGACGAAGGCATAGCTCAGCGCGGGCGGCGGCGCGAAAGCGAGCCAGGCCGCGAAGGCGAGCGCCGCGACGGCGAGCGCGCACGGCACCAGAATCCCCGCGATACGGTCGGCCTGGCGGGCGATGGGCGCCTTGGCGGATTGGGCTTCGGCGACGGTAGCGAGGATCCGGCCGAGCACGGTGTCGCCGCCGATGCGCTCGACCCGGACCGTCAGCGCACCCGCCCCGTTGACGGTGCCGCCGAATACCTCGTCGCCCTCC
Source organism: Defluviicoccus sp. (assembly GCA_022823775.1). Taxonomy (GTDB): domain Bacteria; phylum Pseudomonadota; class Alphaproteobacteria; order MPNO01; family MPNO01; genus MPNO01. Next base: position 32,508 of record JAJEHI010000083.1, read on the forward strand.
TGCTTGGCGACCGGAACGGGCTCCCCGGTGACCGTGGACTCGTCGACGAAGCTGTCGCCCGCGGTCACCGACGCGTCGACCGGAACCCGCTCGCCCGGCTTGATCAGCACCGTGTCCCCGACCGCGACCTCTTCGACCGGGACTTCCCGCTCGGTCCCGTCGCGCAGCACCCGCGCCGTCGCCGGACGGAGGTCCATGAGGCTCGCGATGGCGTCGGACGCCCGGCCGCGCGCGATGGCTTCGAGCAGCCGGCCCAGCAGGATCAGCGTGACGATCACGCCCGCCGCCTCGAAATATGGCACCGCCGTCCCTTCCGGGAAGATCGACGGCGCGACCAGCGCGAGGACCGAGTAGCCGAAAGCCGCGCCCGCGCCGATCATCACCAGGCTGTTCATCCCCGGGCTCGCGTGGCGAAGCTCGGCCCAGCCATGAACGAAAAACCCGCGCCCCGACCACAGCACCACCGGGGCGGCGAGCAGGAGCTGCACCCAGAGCCATGCCTGCTCTCCGGCGACCGAGGCGAGACCGGTACCGGGCAGCATCGATCCCATCGCGATCAGGAACAGCGGCACCGTGAAGGCGGCCGCGACCACGAACCGCCGCTTGAGGGTCGCGATCTCCTCCTCGTTCGCCGCCCGCGTGTCCTCGCCGGGGGCGGTCCCGGCATCGATTTCACCCGCCCCGTAGCCCGCGCCCCGGATTGCCTCGGCGATCGCCGGCGGGTCGAGGATGTCCGGCAGATAGACGATCCGCGCCCGCTCGGTCGCCAGGTTGACGTCGGCGCCGGCGACACCCTCCAGCGCGTTCAGCGTGCGTTCGACCCGGGCACGGCAATTGCCGCAGGTCATTCCGTCGACGCGCAGAGTGAGTTCGGCGGTCATGAAGCAGTGCTTTCGCTCCGGATGGATCGTCATTTAGCTAGATAGGCGCCGCGTCCGGGTCAAGCTGGCCGGCCGCCGAGCGGTTCAGCCGGGAGACCGGGGTTGCGGTGTTCGTCGAGGCGGCGGCGCCGGTCGACCGCGCACCCGCAATCCGTGCGGCCGTCGAGAAGGCGAAGGCCGACATAATTCCCGGCCGGATCGCCGTGCACGACTACGCGAAGGACCGGCGCCGCCTGCTCCGAACCCTAGCCGGCGCGGCGGGCCTCCTGGGCCACTTCGGTGTCCTGGTAGCGCGCCCACATCTCCTTGAGGAAGGCCATGCAGTCGGGATCGAGATCCTCCTTCGGCAGGGGGTCGGTGTCCCAGTGACCATAGCGGTCCTCGCCGCGCATCGGGAGCGCGGTCCGCCGCCCGATCGTCGAGCGGCAATGCGCCGGCATGTAGAAATAGGCGACGCCGACCCTCGGCCCGTCGGTCTCGTTGGCGAGCGAGCCGTGCGCGGTGCGTTCGTGGTGGAGGGAGAATTCGCCCGCCTCGAGCTCCATGAAAACCGCCCTGTCGTCCTCGAGCCCCCGGATCGTCTGGCCCCGGGCGAGCAGGTTCTGGGGGTCGTAGGTCTCGTCATGGTCGAGATCCGGCCCCTTGTGCGAGCCGGGCATCACCCGCATGCAGCCGTTCCTGCGGGTCGCCGGAGTGAGCGCCACCCAGGCGGTGACCTCCTCATGGGGATCGAGCCCGTAATATGCCGAATCCTGATGCCAGGAGACGAAGCGGGGATCGTTCCCCTTCTTCTGGAACAGCGAGGTCCCGAACAGCAGGATGTCCTCGCCGATCAGCGACTCGACCGCGTCCAGGATCGCCTGGTTGCGTGCGAGCTCAACGATCCAGGGTGCCGCCACATGCGCCTTGATCTTGAGATAGGTCTGCGGCTCGACGCCGAGCACGGTCTCGTAATGCTCCAGCTTGAGGCGGTAGCGCTCCGCTTCTCCGGCGTCGATGGCGCGTTTGGGGAACAGGTAGCCGTGTTCCTCGAAATGGGCGACTTCGGCCGCGCTCAGGCTTCCCGCCATGTCACTATCCCGTCGGTGTCACCCGGCGATGGTAGCAAGAGACCTGGCGGAAGACGAGGCGTCGCGGCCCGTCACTTGAGCTTCGCCACCGCGAGCGGGACCTCGAATTTCTTGCACCACAGCCAGACCTCGTTGTACTTCGCCGGGTCGATCCGGGCGGGGAGGCGATAACGGGCGGCGCCCTTGAGGGATTTCAACCGCCCGAGCGTCGTGCTCGCGTCATAGCCGTCATTGCCGAAGGCTATGCGCGGATCGGGCGCGCGGTCGAGGCGGAAGTCTTCGGCGAACCGCATCACCCAGCGGCCCTTTTCCTGCGCGACGGAGACCCCGCCCGACGATTTGTGCCCGCTCTTGCCCTCGAAGGTGCCGCTGCGCGCCTGCTGCGCCTGCGCCGCGGCGACCGAGATCAGCCCGGCGGCGATAGCCGCGACGAGCGGTCTTGCGAGTTTCAAAGCACCCATGGCCGTTCCCTCCTCGATCCTGACCTCAAATATGATGTGCCGACGATGACGGAAAAAGGGCAAGCCGGCTATGCTCTCGCCCTCCGTCCGGGAGGCTTCGCATGTTGACGCTTTACGAACACTCGACCTCGGTCTGCGTTATCAAGGTCCGGCTTACCCTGCTGGAGAAGGGCATCGACTACGAGGGCCGCTTCGTCGACCTCCGGCGCGGCGACCAATTCGACCCCGAATACCGGAAGATCCACCCGGGCGCGGTGGTGCCGGCGTTGATCCACGACGGTCAGACGATCCTCGAATCCTCGGTCATCCAGTATTACCTGGAGGACGCCTTCCCGGAGCCCTGCCTGATGCCCGAAGATCCCGTCGCGCGCTACCGGGTGCGGCTCCTGATGAAGACCGTCGACGATCCGGTCCACCCTGCGACGGGGCTGCTGACGCACGCGATCGCCTTCCGCAAGGACTACCGCACGCCGGAGGCGATCGAGGCCCGCATGGCGAAGATCCCCGACCCGCGCCGGCGGGCGCGCCAGCGCGCGGTCTACGAGGAGGGGCTCGGCGCCTCGCTCGCCGTCGATGCGGTGCGCGACATGGAGGCGGCGTTCGCGCGCATGGACGAGACTCTCGCCCACGGCCCCTGGCTCGGCGGGGACCTCTATTCGCTCGCCGATGCGGCGGCCACCCCCTACGCCAACCGGATGAACGACCTCGGCCTGTTCGGCATCTGGGCCGAACGCTACGGGAGGGTGGCCGAGTGGTTCGACCGCATCCGCGCGCGTCCGAGCTACAGGACGGGGATCGCCGACTGGGTCACCGACGACGACCGCGACCGCATGGCCCCGGTCGAGGAGGACGCGGCGGGAAGGGTGGCGGCGATCCTGGCGGGGTAAAGGCATTTGACCGCGACACGAACATCCGCGTGATAGGCTCACGGAAGCAGACTTGGCGACGACGCGAACTCATGCCCATACCGAAAGAGCGTTTGGCTGAGATCGCCGCGATCCCCGACGCGGAGATCGACACTTCCGATATCCCCGGGATGGACGAAGAATTCTTCGCGTCGGCGAAGCTGGTCTTGCCGCCGGGCACGTCCCGGGAAGCGGTCCTGCGCGCGCATAATCTGGCCCGTCGAGGCGGATAGGACCGACAGAAGTGAACCGGGAGCTGGTCAAAGCCGTCGTCATCCTGCCCGGGACCGCCCTGGTCTACGTTCCCGGCGCGTTGATCTGGCTGACGGCCGGTCTGCCGGGCGGCTGGGCGCCGGCGGGCACGGCCGATTCCCGGTTCTGGATCGGCGTCGCGCTCGCCGTGCCGGGGTTCGCACTGGCGGTCTGGACCGTCCGCCTGTTCGTCACCGTAGGCGAGGGCACGCCCGCGCCCTGGGCGCCGCCGCGGAAGCTGGTGGTGCGCGGCCCCTACCGCCATGTCCGCAACCCGATGCTGTCGGCGGTCAACGTCATGCTCGCCGCCGAAGCGCTCCTGTTCGGCTCGTGGTACATCGCCGGCTGGATGGCGGTCTTCGTCGTCCTCAACACGGTCTATTTCATCCGCAGGGAGGAGCCCGCGCTGGAGGAACGCTTCGGCGAGAGCTACCGGCTCTACAAGGCGAACGTGCCGCGCTGGATGCCGCGATGGAAGCCGTGGGACGCGCCGTGATCGTCGTCGCCTACCACCGATCCTCCCGCACATAGGGCAGCCCGAGCGCGCCCGGCGCGGCCGAGCGCCTCTTCCCCGCTACCCCCACCCAGACCAGCACGGCGAGCGTCGCGAGGAACGGAGTCATCTGGAGGAAATATTGGGGCACCGGCCAGCCGGCGGCGAAGATGCGGGGGATCAGGGCCTCGATGCCGCCGAACAGGAGCGCGCCGAGCACCGCGCGGCCCGGCATCCAGCGGGCGAAGATCACCAGCGCGATGGCGATCCAGCCGCGCCCGTGGGTCATCTCGTTGACCCAGATCTTGGCTGCCGCGAGCGCCAGATAGCCGCCGGCCATCCCGCACAGCACGCCGCCCGCCGCGACCGCGCAGAAGCGGTAGGCATCGACCGCGATGCCCGCGGCGTCGGCGGCCTGCGGGTTCTCGCCCACCGCGCGCAGGTTGAGCCCGGCCCGGGTGCGGAACAGGAAGTACCAGACCCCGAACGCGATCGGGATCGTGAGATAGACCATCGCGTCCTGGGCGAAGACCACCTTGCCGAAGAAGGGGATTTCGGAGAGAAAGCCGAGATCGAGCTTCCGGAACCCGGCGATCGCGGTATCGTTCCAGCGGAGCCCGATCAGCCCGGTGAGCCCGGCCCCGAAGAACACGATGGTGATCCCGGTCACCACCTGGTCGGCGCGCAGTACCACGACCACGAAGGCGAACAGGAAGGCGATGAGGAGCCCCGCGAACGCGGCCGCCGTCATGCCCACCGCCGTGCTCTCGCCGAACTCGATATAGCAGGCGACGCCCGCCAACGCGCCGCACAGCATCATCCCCTCGGCGCCGAGATTGATGACGCCGGCGCGCTCGTTCACGATCAGCCCCAACGTCGCCAGCAGGAGCGGCACCGCGAAGACCGGAGTGAAGGCGAGCCAGTTGGCCAGGAACTCGATCATCGCCCGTCCCCGCGCAGCCAGTGCACCCGGTAGCGCACCAGGAAGTCGGACGCGGCGACGCACATCACCACGATCGCCTGGATCAGCGAGACCAGCGCCTGGGGCAGGCTGTAGAACACCTTGACGCTCTGCCCGGCCGCGTAGAGCCCGCCGATCAAGAACGCGACGACCAGCACTGCGGCCGGATTATTGCGCGCGAGGAAGGCGATCATGATCCCCGAGAAGCCGTAGCCTGCCGCCATCGTGCCGGTGAGCCGGTGCTCCTGCGCCGCCCCCATGACGAAGCCGGCGGCGCCCGAGAGCGCGCCCGACAGGCCGACCGCCAGGAAGATCGTCATCGCCACCGGGATGCCGGAGGCGAGCGCCATATGCGGGTTGGCGCCGACGAAGCGCATATAGACGCCGAAGCGGCTCCGCTGCATCAGCCACCAGACGAGGGCGACGGCCACGAGGCTGATCAAGAGCCCGAGATGCACCTTCTCCCAGCCCAGCAGAGGCAGGCGCTCCGCCGCGTCGAAGGCTTCGGAGTGCGGAAAGCGGTCGCGCGGGTCCTGCCAGGCGCCGTAGATCTGGTTGAGAACGAACTGATAGGCGACGTAGTTGAGCAGCAGCGTCGAAATCACCTCGTTGACGCCGAAGCGGATCTTGAAGATCGCCGGCGGGACGATCCACAGGAACCCGCCGACGATGGCAAACACCAGCATCAGCCCGATCCTGATCGACGGCGGGCCGACGTCGAAGATCGCGATCACCGTCGCGCCGATGGCGCCCCAGAAGAACTGCCCCTCGATGCCGATGTTCCAGAAATTGACGCGGAATGCGACCGCGGCGCTCAGCCCCACCAGGATCAGCGGGCTGCACTCGATCAGCACGGAGGACAAGCCCAGCCGGTCGAAGAAGGTCAGCACCACGAACTCGTCGAAGATGTTGGCCGCCTCGACGCCCGCCGCCAACAGGATGGCGACCGAGATGGCGAGTCCGACGCCGAGCCCGAAGGCGATGAAGGCGGCGTGCTTGAAGCGCCCTATCGACTGCCGGACTTCGAGGTTGAGGCGTCCGAAGCGACGCGCGCGGAAGGTTCGGCCCGGCGCGGCGGCGGCGCGGTCAGGCATGGCCGACCATCAGCCGGCCGACCTCGTGGCGGTTTGCCGGACGCTCGAACTCGCCCACGATGCGCCCCCGGTTGAGCACGCCGATCCGGTCCGACAGGTCGAGCACCTCGTCGAGATCCTCGCTGATGAGGAGTACGGCCGCGCCCCGGCCGCGCGCCTCCAGGAGCTGGCTCTGCACCGCCGCGCAGGCGCGCACGTCGAGCCCCCGCGTGGGCGAATGGGCGACCAGAATGCCGCCGCCGCCCGACAACTCGCGGGCCAGCACCAGCTTCTGCGCGTTGCCGCCGGACAGCAGCCGCGAGCGGGATGCCGGCCCATGGCACTGGATCTCGAAAGCGTCGATGGCGGCCTCGGTATCGCCGCGCATCCGGCCCGACGCCACCCACCAGGTCCCGTAGCGCCCGGCGGCGAGCCCCGTCAGTCCGAAATTCTCCGCTACCGACAGGTCGGCGGTCAGGCCGTAGAGGTAGCGGTCCGCCGGGACGGTGCCGAGTCCGCCCCTGCGGCGCTCGCCCGGATGGGCGGAGGTTCGGTCCTCGCCGTCGAGCGCAACCCGGCCGCCCAAAGCGGAACGCACGCCCATGAGCACCTCGGCGAGTTCCGTCTGGCCGTTGCCGCCGACGCCCGCGACGCCATAGATCTCTCCCTCGCCGACGGCGAGGCTGACGCCGGCGAGCGCCGCCACCCCGTCGTCGCGCGCGGCGGCCAGCTCTTCGATGGCGAGCCGCACCCTGCCGCCACCGCTTCTCGCGGCCGCCGCGCTGCGCGGTGCGGAGCCCACCATCAGCTCCGTCATGCGCTCGTCGCTGAGCGCCTTCGGATCCTCGTCGGCGACCGTCCGCCCGGCCCGCATGATGGTGACCCGATCGGCGAAATCGTGCACCTCGCGCAGCTTGTGGGTTATCAGGACGACCGCCGTGCCGCGCTCCGCCAGCCCGCGGATCACGGCCAGCAGCCGGTCCGCCTCGTCGTCGGTCAGCACCGCGGTCGGCTCGTCGAGGATCAGGATGCGCGTGCCCGACATCAGCACCTTGACGATCTCGACCCGCTGGCGTTCGGCGACCGAGATCGAATCGATCCGCGCCTGCGGGTCGAGATCGAAGCCGAGCTCGCCGCAGTAGCGTTCGATGGTTTCGGCGACCAGTGCGAGTTCGTCCGTCCAGCGACCGCCCAGCCGGTTCGCCATCGCAACGTTCTCGGCGACCGTGAACGGGCGCACCAGCTTGAAGTGCTGGTGGACCATGCCGATGCCGAGCGCGCGGGCATGCGCCGGCCCGTCGATCCGGACCGGACTGCCGTCGACGGCGATCGAGCCCCGGTCCGGCGCATAAAGGCCGCAGACCACGTTCATCAGCGAAGACTTGCCGGCGCCGTTTTCGCCCAGGAGGGCGTGGACCCGTCCGTGCTCGGCACGGAACCACGCCCCGTCGAGCGCCCGGACTCCGTCGAACTCCTTGGTGACATCGCTCATTTCGAGCGCGACGGTCATCGGCGGCGCTCCAACGGGACGCGCCCGGCCGGCGGGGGCCGGCCGGGCGCAAACGCTGGTGTCGGGATTCGGCTCAGAGCTGGCCGATGACGCCCTTGACCAGATACTTCATGCCCCACAGATCGGCATCCGACGGCGTCTTGCCGGCGGCGACGACCTCCTTGCCCTTGTTGTCCACGATCGGGCCGGTATAGACGTGCCAGCCGTCGATGATCTTCTGACGCGCCGCCATCACCTTGTCGACCACCGCCTTGGGCACGATCTCGTTGCAGCAGGCGATGTCTGTGCCGCCATGCCCGAGCCCGACGAACTCGCCATAGGGTTTGGTCTTCCAGCTGCCGGACGAGATCTGCTTGTAGAGCGGGATCAGGAAGCGATCCCACACCCAGACCGAGGAGCAGAGCGTGGCCTTGGGCGCGAACTCGCGCATGTCGCGGTGGTGGCCGGTGCCCCACACGCCCTTCTCCTGGGCGGCGACCTGGACCGCCGGGGTGTCGACATGCTGGCCGATAACGTCGACGCCGCGCTCGATGAGGGCGAGCGCGGTGGCCCGTTCCTTGACCGGATCGTTCCAGGAGCCGGTATAGACCACGTTGACCGTCGCCTTCGGGTTCACCGCCTGGGCGCCCATCGCATAGGCGTTGACCGTCCAGGTAACGAGGCCGAGCGGATGGGCGGCGACGAAGCCGAGCTTGTTCGACTTGGTCATCGCGCCGGCGACCATGCCGCAGAGATACTGGCTCTCATAGGTCCGGCCGTAATAGGACTGCAAATTGGGGCCGTTGGTGATCCCGGCCGGGTTCACGAAAGCGATGTCGGGATATTCCTTCGACAGCTCCAGGAAGGTGTCGCTGTAGCCGAAAGCGGACCCGTTGATGACGTTGAAGCCCCGGCTGATGAAGCGTTCGACCACGGGGCGGATGGCGGAGGCCTTCTCCGGCACCCTCTCGGCGTAGGGAATTTTCCAGCCGAGCTTCTTCTCGACCCGGATGCGGGCCTCGTCGATCGCCTGGGTCCAGCCGCCGTCGTTCTTGGAGGCGAAATAGACGAAGGCGACTTTCGGATCGCCCTTGAGCTTGAACTGGGCCTCGGCCGTGCCGGCCGCGCCCATCGCAAGCGCCGTCGCCGCAGCCGCCGCGCCTGCAAAGAGTGTCCTGGTCTTCATTCGTCGCTCTCCCCTGGTTGGCAATCCTGTGGCGGCATCTTAGGAAATTTCATGCCCTCGGGGCGAACGATTCCTGTACCCGAGGGTCGGCGGAGCGCTTCAGGCGGAGGGCGAGTCCGGCTGCCTGCCCGGGTGGGCGGCGGCGAAGGCTTCGAGTTCGTTGCACGCCTCGAAGATGCGCATGACCGTCGGATAGGCTTCGGTAGGGCACTTGAAACGCTGCGCGTTGAACATCTGCGGCACCAGGCACACGTCGGCCATGCCCGGCGCGTCCCCATGGCAGAACGCGCCGGTGTATTCGCTGTCGGCCAACAGGCGTTCGAGCGCGACGAACCCTTCGGCGATCCAGTGGCGGTACCACGCGTCGCGCGCGGCATCGTCGTGGCCCAGCGGCCCCTGCAGGTATTTGAGCACCCTGAGATTGTTGAGCGGGTGGATGTCGCAGGCGACGATCTGCACCAGCGCGCGCACCCGCGCCCTCTCTTGCGGGTCGCCGGGCAGCAGCGCCGGATCCGGACGGATCTCCTCCAGGTACTCCATCTGGGCGACGGACTGGATCAACGTGCGCTCGCCGTCGACCAGGGCCGGAACGAGGCGTTGCGGGTTGACCGCCTCGAACGCTGCTTCTCGGTGCACCCCGCCGGGCAGGTCGATCGCGATTTGCTCGTAGTCCAGCCCCTTCAGGTTCAGCGCGATGCGCATGCGATAGGCGGCCGATGACCGGAAATAGGAATAGAGTTGCATGGGGAACCTCCGCGCCGCCGTCAGGTTGCGCTTCCGGTTCTAAAGCCTGGGTCGCACCCCGTCCACCGGAGACGGCCCGGTGTCGCGCATGGCGGGCGTGCCGATGGACCGCTCATTCTCGGACCTGTTTGCCCTCGCCGCCGTCGCCGGCATGCCCGAGCCGGCGGGACAGGCGGTCGGCGAACTCCGCCAGCGCCGCCGCCGCCGCGCCGTCCCACGCAACATCCAGCGTCTCCTGACGCCCCATCACCCCGACAACCGTCGACAACTCCCCCCGATGGTCGAAAATCGGCGCCGCCATCGCGTTGACCCCGGCGAACAGCGCACCCCGGACTCGCGCCAGACGGCGCTCTCGAACCTCGCGTAACAAACTGTCGCGCCGCGGCCCCGGTAGATCGAGGGCCGCGGCCGGCCGGTGCCGCGGGCGCGCGCCATCCATTTTGGCGAACCGGTCCACCCGGGCGCGCGGCATGTAGGCGGCGAAAACCTGCCCCGCCGCGGTCGACAGGAACGGCAGAACCGAACCCACCCGGATGTTCAGGGTCACCGGATGGGCGCTCTCCTCAAGGCCGATGCAGGTCACCCCCATGTCGCCCCAGATCGCCAGGAACACAGTCTCGTCCACCCGGTCGCGGAGCTCCGGCAGGGCCTCGTAGGCCACCCGGATCGGATCGACCCGGCGCAGCCCGGCCAATCCGATCGAGATGGCCAGCGGCCCGATGCTGTAGGCGCCGTTGCGCTCCGGCTGCGCGACCAGACCGCTGCGCGTCAGGCTGATCAGGTAACGGTGCACCTTGGCGCGATGCATCCCCGCGGCAACCGCGAGCTCGCCGAGCGGCATCTGCCCGCCGCCCTCGGCCAGCGCGCCCAGGATCGCCGCGGCGGTCTCGACCGAGCCGATACCGGGCCGGCTCTCCCCCTCTGCCGCCATCCCGTCCCTCGACAGCGTCCCCGTTGACTCATAAAATATAACCAATCATATTAACTATGACAAGAAACGCGCCTTGTTCGATGCGAAACGTGGCATGAGGGGAGAGACCGCATGAGCCAGACCGTCAAGGACGAGCCTACCGCGGACACGGCAGCGATCGATCCGGCGCGCGAGGGGGATTCGGGCTTCGGCAACGCCCGCGTGATCACCGCCGACGAGTACTTCCAGCGCGTGCGCCACACGAACGTGCGCGGCTGCAAGTGGGAGGCCGAAGAATGGCAGGAGAAGCTTGACGAATTGGGCAAGGACCCGATCCGGCACGCCGAAAGGCGTTTCATCAGCCTGATCAACGAGGATCACGGCGACCTTGCCGGCGCGTCTCCCGGCATCTTCATCGGCATTCAGCTGATCCATCCGGGCGAGCTGGTCCCCAATCACCGGCACAACTCGGTGGCGATCTACCACTATTTGCAGGGCACCGGCTTCACCACCGTCGAGGGCACGCGGTACTCCTACAAGAAGGGCGACACTATCGTCTGCCCGCCCTGGGCCTATCACGAGCACGAGGCCACGGGCGACGAGGACACGATCATGTATGTGTGCCAGGACATGACGGAGATGGCGGCCAAGCGGACCCTGTTCTTCGAGGAGCCGGTGGGCGTCGAGAACGTCCGCCACATGGTGCAGGGCACCAGCAAGTCGTGGAGCGCGACCCGGGATCCGGACATGGAATAGGGCGGTAACTCGCTCCGAGGGAGGCAGCGATGGAATTCGTGGGCATCGAGTCGGTGGTTTTCGGAACGTCCGATCTCCCGGCGGCCGGCAAGTTCTTCGCCGATTGGGGCCTGAAGACGGTCAAGAAGGGTCGTTCGGAGAAGATCTTCGCGACCGAAATCGGCAGCCGGATCGTGGTCCGGGCGGACGGCGCCAGGGGGCTCGGGCCGCCGTTGAGCCCGGCCGACGGGTTCCGCGAGGTGGTCTGGGGAGTGAAGGGAAAGCGCGACCTCGCGCGCATCGCGAAGGAGCTCGGCGCCGACCGCGAGCTCAAGGTCGACCGCGACGGGACGATCCACACCCACGACCCCAACGGGATCGGCATCGGATTCCGGGTCTGGCCGCACAGGAAGCGGCTTTCCGTCAAGGCGGCCGCGTTCAACACCGGTGCCGAGCGGACGCGGATCGACACCCCGGCGCCGCTTTACGACGAGGGCGCGTCTCCGCTCGGGATCGGCCATGTCGTGTTCCTCGCCGCCGACCTCGAGGCAGGGGAGAAATTCTATCGCGAGCGGCTGGGCTTCCGCTTGTCCGACCGTTATTCGGGCGGCCGTGCGGTGTTCCTGCGCTGTTCGGCCGAGAACGAGCACCACAACCTGTTCTTCCTCAACACCAACGGGGCGAAGACCGAACTCCAGCACGTCGCGTTCCAGGTGCGCGACATACACGAGATGTTCGGCGGCGGGGTCCGGATGCGGGAGCTCGGCTACAAGACCGACGTCGGGCCTGGCCGTCACCCGGTGTCGTCGGCCTATTTCTGGTACTTCGAGAGCCCGCTCGGCGGCGCGGTGGAGTACTACGCCGACTCGGACTACGCGACCGAAGCGTGGAAGCCGAGGACATTCGAGGGGCTGCGGTTTTCGCAATGGCACGTCCAGGACGGCGTCGGTCCGGCCGTCGGCGGACGGGTCAAGGAAGAACGGCCGGCCAACTGAACCGGGGAGCACGCAGCCATGGAAGAAAGGCCGCGCTACGTTCACCGAACGCTCAATACCGGCCCGAGCGACTACGAGAAGGCGCTGAGCCGGACTCTGTTCGGGATTCTGAGCAAGAGCATTCACGATCTCCCCGGGATCGTGCAGGCGCTCAACGAGAGCGATCTCGGGCCGCCGGACGACGAACGCTGGACCGAAGCCAACTTTACGGCCGAGATGGAGCGGCTCGGCGCCTATCCCAACAGCAGCGGCGCGCCGTTGGGCGGGCATCCGGCGGGCATCGTGCCGCCCGGCACCTCGACCCGCGAGCGCCCGCCCAAGGGCGGACACGGGAGGCATTGAGATGGACGGGATGCGTACCCGACAGGAAAAGGTCGACCATCTTCTGGCGACGGGAATCCGCAATCGCTGGTGGTGCATCGGACCCTCGGCGATGGTGCAGGACGCGCCGGTCGCGCTGACGCGTCTCGGCGAGAAGCTGGTCGCCTGGCGCGACGAAACCGGCAAGGTCAACCTGGTCGCGGACCGGTGTCCGCACCGCGCAGCCGCGCTCTCCATGGGCAAGGTGATCGAGGGCAGGCTCACCTGCCGCTACCACGGCGTCCAGGTCGGCGGCGACGGGAGCGTGCTCGACGTGCCCGCCTTCCCGGGTTGCGAGCTGGTCGGCCGCGAGCTGGTGAAAGCCTATCCGACGGTCGAGCATTTCCAGGCCATCTGGGCCTGGTTCGGCGACGAGGCGCATGCCGAGCCGCCGCCGATCGATCTGCCGGAAGAGCTCACCTCGCCGGAATGGACGGGTTTCCTGGTGTCCACCACGTGGCACGGAAACTATCAATACGTGCTCGACAATTTCGTCGACATCATGCACCCGCCCTATCTGCACGACGACACCTACACGCTGGCCTATGGCGACAAGTCGGACGTGGTCCAGATCGACGACACCGAGACCGGCTTCATCGTCCGCCGCAAGGAGGACAAGGAGAGCAATGTCGAGCGGATGGAATTCGTCGCCTGCAACAACGCCCATGCGCGGGTCGGCGTCTATATCCCGCCTGGGGGCGGGCCGGGCGGGTTCCTGCGGATCATCGCGACGGTGGTGCCGATCGACGAGAACTCGAGCCAGTTCAACGCGTGGCGGATGCGCAAGCTGGACGGCTGGCAGGGCGCCATGTTCCGCTTCATGTTCAACAACATGTACGAGCCGCTGACCTGGGAGGTGATCGAGCAGGATCGCGAGATCCTGGAGACCCTGCCGCCCTGGCCGGCGCCGGAGAACCTGTACCAGCACGATCTCGGCGTGGCCCGGATCCGGCGTTACTACCGCAGGGAGGCCGAGGCGCAGGTCGACGCCCTCGAACGTCTGGCCGAGGGAGAGGCGGCCTGAGGCGGGCGCGATGCTGAAGATCTGGGGACGCGCCAACTCGATGTGCGTCCAGAAGGTGTTGTGGTGCTGCGGCGAGGCCGGGATCCCGTTCCAAAGGGTCGATATCGGCGGCAAATTCGGCGGCAACGATTCGCCGGAATACCGGGCGCTCAACCCCAACGGCGTGATCCCGACCGTCGACGATGACGGCTTCGTGCTGTGGGAGTCGAATTCCATCGTGCGCTACCTGGCGGCCAAGCACGACGCGGGCAATCTGTGGCCGACCGACCCGGTCGAACGCGCCGATGCCGAGCGCTGGATGGACTGGCAGCTCTCGACCGTTTACCCGCACATGCCGACGATCTTTCTCGGGCTGATCCGCACGCCGCCCGAGAAGCGCGACATGGCGGCGATCGGGGCCGCGATAGACCGTGTGACCGAAGTGCTCGCGGTCCCGGAGCAACGCCTCGGCGACCGCGATTTCCTCGCCGGCGGACACCTCACCATGGCCGACATTCCGCTTGGCATCTCGATCTACCGCTTCTTCAAGATGGTCGCCGACTGCCCGTCCTTCCCCAATATCGAGGCGTGGCAAGCGCGGCTCGAGTCCCGCCCGGCGTTCGAAGAGTTCGTCGCCGGCCCCCTGCACTGACGGAGACCCAGATGGATTACATTCGCGCCGAGGCGAAGGATTACGCGTTCGAGCACTGGCACGGTTGCTGCAACGTCATCCTGCCGAGCTTTACCGACGATCTGTCGGGCCTCAACGAGCAGGCCATTCGCCACGACGTGCGGCGCAATATCGAGCAGGGGTTCTGGGGCGCGCTGATCGTCTCGGAGTGCGGCACCACCAAGGACGAGATGCGCCAGTTCATGGAGATCGCCGTCGACGAGGCGGCGGGCAGGCAATGCTTCCTCGTGCACGGGACCCACGACACGCCGGACGACATCGTCGAGATGTGCAAGGCGGGCGAGGCGATCGGCATGGGCGGGCTGCTGCTCGGCCATCCCAACTCGTTCTACCCGGAGACCCGGGATCAGCTTTACGATTATCTCGCGTATGTCTGCGAGCGGACCGACCTTGCCGTCTGCCTGTTCGCCGCGGGGCACTGGAACTATGCGCGACTGCATCCGAGCGGCTATCCGCCCGACGTGCTCGCGCGCGCCTCGGATCTGGAGAACGTCGTCGCGGTCAAGTACGAGGTCGCGCGCCCCGGGATCGCCGGCGATTACGAGTTCTGGAAGATGATCCGCGACAAGCGCGTGCTGTTCTCCGATCCCTTGGAGGCGCATGCGCCGCTGACCGTCGAGATGTTCGGCCAGCAATGGATGGGAACCAGCAACTACGAGTATTTCGGCGAGCGCATCCCGAAATACTTCAAGATGCTCCGAGAGGGACGTTACGAGGAGGCGATGAAGGTCTACTGGTCGCTCCAGCCGGTGCGCGCCACGCGTTTCGCGGTCCAGGGAACCTTCGCCGGCGCCAACTTCATCCACCGCTATCTGTGGAAGTACCAGGCCTGGCTGCACGGCTACGCCGGCGGGCCGATGCGCCAGCCGATCATGAAGCTGACCGACGCGCAGATGACGCAGGTGCGTGCCGGTCTGGTGCGCGCCGGGTTCGAGCCGGAGGACGCGCCGTTCTCCGAGTTCTACCGGGGCCGCTATCCGACGTGAGGACGCGCCGGTGACGCTCATTCTCGAACACGCCGACGTGATCGCGGCGGTCGACATGCACGATGCCATCGACGCCATGGAGGCTGCCTTCGCCGAGGAGGGCTCGGGCGGCGTGAAGCAGCCTCCTCGCACCAATATCCCGCTCGCGAACGGCTTCCTGCGGATCGGTCCCGTCGTGATGGAGCAGAGCGGCTGGATGGGGTTCAAGGCCATGAACCTCTCCGCCGGTATCGGCGTCCGCTACCAGGTCCACCTCTACACGGTGGCCGACGGGGACCTCAAGGCGATCATGGACGCTCAGCATTTGACGACGCTCCGCACCGGGGCGACCAGCGCGGTGGCGACGCGGCGGCTCGCCCGCGAAGAAGCGGTCACGGTCGCGGTGCTGGGCTCCGGCGTCGAGGCGCGCGCCCAGCTCGAAGCCGCGCATGCGCTCGGTCTGGTCGCCAAGGCGCGTGTGTTCAGTCCGACCCGGGAGAACCGGGAAGCGTTCGCCGCCGACTATTCTGAAAGCCTCGGGATCGAGGTCGCGCCGGTGGGGGACGCGCGCTCGGCGGTGGACGGAGCCGGGATGGTGGTCGCGGCGGTCAAGTCGAGCGAGCACGCGCTCTACGGCGCCTGGCTGGAACCCGGCATGCACGTGAATTCGGTCGGCACCGCCCGGCCCAACCAGCGCGAGATAGACCCGGAGACGTTCGCGCGCAGCGACATCACCGTCGTCGACACGCGCCACGGCGTCCTCAACGAGGCGGGCGACGCCATCGAGGCGGCGGACGCGATCGTGCCGGACGAGGTGCACGAGCTGTGCAGCGTGGTCGCCGCCGAT
>JAJEHI010000088.1 GCA_022823775.1 Defluviicoccus sp.
CTGCACCCCGGCGATGGAAGCCGGATTGAGCGACCGGGTTTGGGACATGGCGGACCTGGTGCGGATCATGGACGAACGGGCTCCGAAGCCCGGCCCGCGCGGTCCCTACAAGAAGCGCAGTTCAAACTGACTCACTACCGATTTCGGACGGATGCACGAGCGCTGGCCGAGGTGAACTCCGTTCGCCACAGAGACAACCGCTGTTCAACACCTACGGCCTCGGTCGTGACCGGCTCCGAGGCGGCCAACATGCCGACCGCCCGGACGCCCGTCCTGTATCGGCCGCCCTGCGGTCCGCGCGGCGCATTGCGTTTAGCCCGCCATGGCGTGTCCCGGGAGATCGCCGCGATGGACCCCATAGGGGCGAATTCCTAAACTCCGCCGATGCCGGAGCCCGCCCGAGAACGCATCCTCGAAGCCGCCCGATCGCTGATCCCGACACTCCGCGAGCGCGCGCCGGAGGCCGAGCGCATCCGCCGTATTCCGTACGAGACCATCGAGGATATTCGCAAGGCCGGGCTGTGGGACATCCTCAAGCCCGAGCGTTACGGCGGGGTGGAGACCGATTACGGCGCCATGATCGACGTCACGATCGAGCTCGGGCGCGGCTGCGCCGCCACCTCCTGGGTCTATATCAACATCGTCGCGCATAACTGGATGCTGCCCTACTGGCCGGACCGGGCGGCCGAGGAGATCTGGGGCGAGGACCCCGACGCGCTGATCGGCTCCACCCTCGTCTTCCCGGCCGGCAGGCTCGCGCCGGCCGACGGGGGATACAGGCTGTCCGGCCGCTGGCCCTATGCGAGCGGGGTGGATTCGAGCGACTGGATGATGCTGGGCGCGATCGGGCAGGGTCCGGACAACGAGGCGCCCGGCCCGCGCATCGTTCTGGTGCGCGCCGCCGACATCGAGACGATCGATACATGGCACGTCTCGGGCCTCGTCGGGACCGGCAGCAAGGACGTGGCGTGCGCCGACCTGTTCGTCCCCCACCACATGGTGCTCGACATGGCGCCGGCGCAAGAGGGCTACCCGCCGGAGACCGAGGGGATGAGCGATGCCTACCGGCTGCCGCTGCTCCCGATCATCCCCCATCTGGTGGCGGCGCCGATGATCGGGGCGGCGCAGGCGGCTTACGACGACTACACGGGCTTTCTCAGGGACCAGGTCTCGACCTACAACCGCTCGCGCGTCGCCGAGCACGTGACCGTCCAGCTCAAGGTCGCCGAGGCGGCGCAGATGCTCGACATCGCCCGGCTCCTGGTGCGCGAGGACTGGATGGAGGCGCACGCGCTGATCGCCAGGCGCGCGCGGTTGCCGCTGCTCGACCGGGCGCGCTGGCGGCGCAACGGGGCCTGGGCGGCCGGGTGCTGCGTCAAGGCGGTCGACCTGATCCACTCCGTCTGCGGCGCGCGCGCCAACTATCTCGACAACGCCCTCCAGCGCCAGCACCGCGACGTGCATGCCGCCAAGCACCAGATCCACCTCTCCTGGGAGATCAACGGCGCCGAGTTCGGCCGCGTCGCCGCCGGGCTGAAGCCGAACAACGCGCTGTTGTAGGGCGGGGTTCGCGCCGACGAACCGCGCGGTCTCCGGCGAACGCCGATGCCGTATCGAGGGATCGCCCGCCGGAGCGCTTTGCTCCGTCATGCCCGGACTTGTTCCGTTGCTGTCCGGTTCAATTTCCGGATGGGTTCGGTGTGGCGGGCGCATTACAGCCTGTGCCTGTCTTCGCTGCGCTGCGACTTCTTCGAGGTCACGCCGGCGGGCGGCGCGGGCGGCGGGGAAGTTCTGGCCCGGTTCCCGGTCCGGAAGGGCGACCGTATCCTGGCCGGTGGCGGCGGTCCGAGAAACTCGTGGATGGTCGGCCTGCGCCGACCATGACGGGAGGGGCTGCGACGAAGGCGCGAACGAAACCGGATACCCCCTATCCCTCCACCACCGCCGGCGGCCGGTGCACCGCCACCTCCGGCGCCTCGCCCCGCCACTTCTCCACCTCGACCAGCGCCGAGTGCGCGGCCGTCGCCTGGCTCAGGCGCGAGGTGCCGTGGTCGTGGGTCAGCACGTTGGGGTTGCCGTGGCGGTCGAGGGCGCCGATCCGGCCGGGCTCGGCCGGGTCGTACCAGGCGCCGGTGGGCAGCACGACGACGCCCGGGCGGACGGCGTCGCTCACCCTGGCGCCTGCGAGGCACTGGCCGCGCTCGTTGAAGAGCCTGACCGTGTCGCCGTCCTCGATGCCGCGGGCGCGCGCGTCGTCCGGGTGGATCGTCGCCGCCTCGCGCCCCGCCACCTTGCCCGTCCGGCTGACCGGGGACGGGTCGAGCTGGCTGTGGAGGCGGGTCGCCGGCTGGTTGGAGACGAGGTGGAGCGGATATCGCGCGGCGAGCGGCGCGCCCAGCCATTCGCGCGGCTCGATCCACACCGGGTGGCCGGGGCAGTCGTCGTAACCGAACCCCGCGACGGTCTCCGAAAAGAGCTCGATCCGGCCGGACGGCGTCTTGAGCGGGTTGGCCTCCGGATCGGCGCGGAAGTCGGCCAGCAGCACGAACTCCTCCGGCTCCGGCGTACGCGCCCGGCCGTCCCGCCAGAACGCGTCGAACGGCGGCAGCGCCGCGCCCTCGCGCGCCATGCGGGCGGCGAAGCCCTCGTAAGCTTCGCGGACCCAGTCGAGCTCGTCCTTGCCGTCGGTGAACGCGTCCGCGAGCCCCATCCGTCCGGCGAGCGCGGCGACGATGTCGTAGTCGCTCCGCGCCTCGCCCCGGGGCCGGATCGCCCGCCGCATGGCGTAAATCGTGGAATCGCGCGTGCCGGCGCCGAGGTCGTTCCGCTCCAGCGCCGTCGCCGCCGGCAGCACGATGTCGGCGTGGCGCGCCGCCGGCGTCCAGTACGGGTCCTGCACGACGATCGTTTCCGGCTTGCGCCAGGCGCGGAGCAGCCGGTTGAGGTCCTGGTGGTGGTGGAACGGGTTGCCGCCCGCCCACCACACCATGCGGATGTCGGGATAGGTCCGGCGCCTGCCGTTGAAATCGTACCCGCCGCCCGGGTTCAGCAGCATGTCGGCGATGCGCGCGACCGGGATGAAGCTCCCCGTCGGGTCCCTGCCGGTGGGAAGCCCGCGCGGCCCGGCGGCGATCTTCTCGTTTCCGATCGAGGCCATCGCGCCGTAGCCGATGCCGAACCCGCCGCCCGGCAGGCCGATCTGGCCCAGCATGCAGGCGAGCGCGATACCGGCCCAGATCGGCTGCTCGCCCCGGTCGGCGCGCTGCAGCGAGTAGCTCAGCGTGATCATCGTCCGGGTCGCCGCCATGCGCCGCGCGAGGGCGCGGATCTCGTCCGCCCCGATGTCGCAGCGCTCCGCCGCCCATTCGGCGTCCTTCGCCACCCCGTCGGCCGTGCCGTCGAGATAGGCGGCGAAGCGCTCGAACCCGGTGCAGTAGCGCTCCAGGAAGTCGCGGTCGTGCAGCCCCTCGGCCAGCAGGGTGCGGGCGAGCCCCAGCATCAGCGCCGTGTCGCTGTTGGGCCGGATCGGCAGCCAGCGCGCCCCGAGCGCCTCCACCGCGTCGTCGCGCAGCGGGCTGACCGACACGGCCTCGACGCCGGCCGCGCCCATCCGCTCGATCCAGCGGCGCGCGCGGTGCGGGCCGGGCCCGCCGAAGGAGACCTGGAGGTTCTTGGGCGCCATGCCGCCGAAGCTCACGATCAGCTTGGTGTGCCGGGCGATGTTGCGCCAGTCGGTCGCCTGCATGCCGACCGGGGCGGCGGTCCCGAGGATGTGCGGCACGACGACCAGCGCCGCGCCGCAGCTGTAATTGCCGACCGCGTCGGTCGCGCCGCCGTGGAGGTTGAGCAGGCGGCGGATCAGGGTGCGCGGGTGGTGAATCTTGCCCGAGCTCGCCCAGCCGTAGCTGCCGGCGAAGATCGCCTCGCTGCCGTGCGCGTCCCTGACGCGGTCGAGCTCGCCCGCGACGAGGTCGAGCGCGCGCTCCCACGAGGTCGGCACGAACGGCTCCGCGCCGCGGCCCGAGGTGTCCGATTTATGCCCGGCGTTGTGATAGCCCGCCCGCACCATCGGCCGGGCGATGCGCGTCGGGTGGTCGACGGTCTCGGGCAGCGCGGCGTAAAGCGGCGCCGGGTCCGGGTCGTCGGCCCACGGCCGCGCCCCCACCACGCGCCCGTCCTCGACCAGCACGTCGTAGATCCCCCAATGCGCGCCGGTGGGGACGGTTTCGGTCCGGTCGGTCATTCGGGTCTCTCCCGCGCCCGGTCCCTCGATACGGCGCTTCGCGCCTACTCGGGATGAGGGGGCTTTTCTTGCCCGACGCACCATACCCTCACCCTGAGTAGCCCCCGGAGGGGGCGTATCGAAGGGCGGCGGCCGCGCGTTCCTAGACCGCGTACTCCACCCCCGCCTCGTCAAGCTGGCGGAGGAGGGCGGGCCATTCGTTGCGGCCGCACTCGGACTGGGTGGCCTGGCGGGCGGTGTGCTCGCAGACCTCCTTCGTCGGGTAGTGGATCCTGCCGCCGCCCGCCGCCGCGGCCTGCAGGGTGAGCTGGGCCGAGCAGACCTTTTCCAGGAAGTACATCAGCACCCAGGCCTCGGCGACCGACCCGCCGGTGGTGAGCAGCCCGTGGTTCCTGAGGATCATCACCTTCTTGTCGCCGATGTCCCGGACCAGCCGCTCGCGCTCGGAGACGTCGAGCGAGATGCCCTCGAACTCGTGATAGGCGACGCGGCCGTAGAAGATCATCGCGTCGAGATTGGTGAAGATCAGCCCGTCCTCCAGCGAGGACACCGCCATGCCGGCCTCGGTGTGGGTATGCAGCACGCAGTGCGCGTCCTCGCGGGCGCCGTGGATCGCGCTGTGGATGACGTAGCCCGCGTCGTTGATCGAGTACGGGGTGTCGTCGAGGATGTTGCCGTCGAGGTCGATCTTGACCAGGTTCGACGCCGTCACCTCGTCCCAGCGGAGCGGGAACGGATTCAGCAGGAAGTGCCGCTCCGGCCCCGGGATGCGCGCCGAGATGTGGTTGTAGATCAGCGTCGTCGTCCAGCCGTACATGTGGGACAGGCGATAGGCCGCGGCGAGGTCGACCCGGGTCCGCCATTCCTCCTCGCTGACGCTCTCCCGGAGCGAGGGTCGGGCGATGTCGCGAAGCGCGGTGGCGTTCATGGCGGGTCTCCGGAGATTGGATGCGTTGGCCGGAGTGTAGGGTTTTTTCCGGGCGGGCGGAACGGGCGGCGATCCAGAGCCGGTTCGGGCCATCGACGCGCCACGGCGATTCGTCTCGCGGTTGAGCGCTGGATTGAATCGAAGTAAATGACTGTAATCCGGTTCACATGGGATGGACATGCCATGCCCCAACAGGTGACGGCGCGGCTGCCGGATTCAGTGGTCGACGCGCTTGATGTGGCTGCGCGGCAGCTCCGGCGCAGCCGGGCGGACGTGATCCGCCTCGCCGTCGAGCACTATCTCGAGGACTTCGACGATCTCTCCGTCGCCATCGACCGGCTCCGCGATCCCAGCGATCCGGTGCTGGACTGGGACCGGGTCCGGCGTGAGATTCTCGATACGGATTAAGGAGAGCGCCGCCAGGGAGGTAAGCCGTATCGCCAAGCCGGACCGGGCCCGCATCGTTGCTGCCATCGACCGGCTCGCGGAGACCCCTCATCTTGGCGCCGCCCTGAAGGGCGATCTGCGAGGATTGCGTCGCCTTCGCGTGGGCGATTACCGCGTGCTGTACGAAGTCCGGGACGGCGAGCTCATCGTTCTGGTCGTTCGCGTCGCTCGTCGCCGCGAGGCTTATCGCCGGATATCCTGACGCGCCTCGGTCGGGAGTATGCGCGGCCCCACGCCCCGTTCGAGCGCCAGCGTTGCGTCACCAGCGTGCGCACGCCGGGCCGATGCGGTTCCATCCAAGACGGCCGGCTGCCGCCCGGGAAGCCCCCCTCACCCTGACCCTCTCCCCCGCGGGGGAGAGGGGACTCGCTCGCCGGCTCCTCCTTGCATTCTCCCCTCCCGCTTGCGGGAGGGGCCGGGGGAGGGTGGCGGGCCTCCCCTACGCCCTGTTCGTCGGGAACGGGCTGCGGTCGACCAGGGCCATCTGCCGGCGGGCGAGGCGCTCCATGCATTCGGCCTTCGCTTCGCCGGCGGCGGGGTCGTCCCAGAGGTTGACCAGCTCCGAGGGGTCGTTCTCGAGGTCGTAGAGCTCGCCCCACTCGGTGCGGTCGTAGAGCGTCATGCGCCAGCGCCGCGTCACCAGCGTTCGCACGCGGGGCGCCGCGTCGAAGCCGAGGATGGTGCGCTGCTGGTCGTCCTCGATGAGGATATCCGCGTCCGGATCGTCGGGGCCGCCGTCGATCAGCGGCATCAGCGACTTGCCCTGGATGCCGTTATAGGGGGCGATTTCCGCGCGATCGAGGACGGTGCGGGCGATGTCGAGGGTGCCCGCCAGCGTCGCGGTCGCGCCCGCCGGCGCGGCGCGGGCGGCGGTGTCCTTCCACAGGAACGGCACGCGGATCAGGCTCTGATAGTGGACCGGGCCCTTGAGCATGATCCGGTGATCGCCGAGATAGTCGCCATGGTCGGCGGTGAAGATCACCACCGTGTCGTCGGAGAGCCCGAGGCGGTCCAGCGTGCCGAGGATATCGCCGACCGCGTCGTCGATCATCGCGATCATCCCGCAGGTGAGCGCGCAGGCCTCGCGCGCCTCGCGCTCCGAGACCGCGAAGAGCGACTGGCTGTTGGTCACCGCGTCGCCGGCCTCGCGGCGTTCGCGCGCCCAGCGGACATGGGGCGGCGGCTCGGCGTTGGCGGCAAACGACGCGTCGAGCGTCATGTCGTCCGGGTCGTACATGTCCCAGTATCTGCCGGGCGGGGTGAAGGGGTGGTGCGGATCGGGGAACGACGCCATCGCGAAGAACGGCGCGTCGCCGCCGTCCTTCGCATGGGTCTCGAGAAAGTCCACCGTGCGCTCGGCCACGTAACGGGTCGGGTAGAGCTCTTCCGGCACCGCCGTCCGCCAGGCCTGCGGCATCGTGTAGTCGTGCGGCAGCGCGTTCGCCGACCCGCGCAGGCTGTCCGGCTCGGCGTGCCGTTCCTTGAGCCATTGCCAGTAATGCCCGCCCACCAGGTCTCCGTGCTCGGTGCACAGGTCGACGCGCTCGAATCCGTAGAACGGATAGAACAGGTCCCAGTCCGGATCGTCGCGCCAGCCGTGCGGCGATTCCACGTCGACGGGCCCGTCCGCGTCGGTCCGGCGCATCGCCTCCTCGAAGGCGGCGGGCGGCGGAAGGTGGCCCTCCGGCGGGTCCTTGCGTTCGAGGAGCGCCGGCAGGCCGGTCATGTTCTGGAGGTGGCTCTTGCCGAGCAGCGCCGTCCGGTAGCCGTGCACGCGCATCAGATCGACGAAGGTGTTGGCCCGCAGGTTGAGCGCGGTGCCGTTCGAGCGCACGCCGTGCAGCGACGGCATCCGTCCGGTCATCAGAGACGAGCGGTTGGGCATGCAGACCGGGGTCGCGACATAGAACCGGTCGAAGCGCCGCCCGCCCTCCGCGATCGAATCGATGTGGGGCGTCCTCAGCACCGGGTGCCCGGCGCAGGCCAGGTAGTCCGCCCGCTGCTGGTCGGTGATGAAGAGAAGGAAGTTGGGGCGATCGGCCATTTCGGTGTCCTGACTGTGCGGTAATCGGGGAAGGGGGTTCAGGAGGTCCGTCCGTCGAACCTCTCGGTCGCGTCGACGTCGAACTTGCGCGGCTCCACGTCAACGCGTTCGTTCTTCACGCTCCGGTCGAAGGCGACGACCTGGAGGAGCTCCAGCGTGTCCTCGCCGACGGACTCGAACCAGTATTGCGCGTTCCGCGGCATGACGATTCCCTCGTGCACGCCGAACTCGCCGATGACGCCGTCCGGGCCGTGCCAGCGCACCCTTCCCTTGAGCACCATCCAGAACCCGTCCATCCCCTTGTGGGAATGGAGGTTGTTGTCGCCGCCCTCGCGCACCACCTGCACCGCGCCCCGGACGATGTCGGTCTGGCACAGCGAGACGATCGCCTTGTCGCCGGTCTGCGCCTCCGGCTTCTCGTAGCGGAAGGTCTGCGGCGGGCGAATTCGGGTGCGTACCCCGTCCATCCGGTTTCTCCTCAGGCCTCGGCGGCCGCCCGGCGGCTGTCGCGCCATTCCGCGACGAGCGTCTTGCGGTCCATCTTGCCCCGCTCGGTCTTGGGAAGCGACGCCCGGAAGATCGCTTCCTTGGGCCGCTTGGCGTGGGGCAGGGAAGATTCGCAATAGGCGAGCACGGCGGTCTCGTCGAGCGCCGCGTCCGGCCTGGCTACGACATAGACCACGACTTCCTCGCCGTAGATCGGGTCGGGGACGCCGATCGTGGCGGCTTCGGCGATCCCCGGCATCTGCAGCACCAGGTTGTCGATCTCGGTCGGCGCGATGTTGATCCCGCCCCTTATGATCAGATCCCTGGCCCGGCCGGTGATGTAGAGATAGCCGTCGGCGTCGAGATAGCCGAGGTCGCCGGTCCGCGTCCGTCCCGTGGCATTGACCCGGTAGCCGCCGTCCTCGGCGAGGTAGCGGAATTCGTTGTCGGGATGGCGGCCGAGCTCGATGGCGCCGACCTCGCCGGCCGGCAGGGCGTTCCCCTCGTCGTCGACGATGGCGAGGTTCTGGTAGGCGTGCGGCCGGCCGACCGACCCCATGCGCCGCGTGCGTTCGTGGGACCCCGCGATCCAGCCGGCCTCGCTGGTGCCGCATCCCTGGGCGATCGGGATCCCGTACATTTCCTCGAACGCCTTCCAGTCGGCCACCATCAGGGCGGCCGAGCTGGAGGTGATGTAGCGCAGACGAGGGAAGTCGGCGCCGGAGACCGCGACCGGCCGGTTGACCAGCATGTTGATCGTCGTCGGGTTGCCGGCGGCGACAGTTATGTCGAACTCCCGAATCCAGTCGAAATAGCGGCTCCGCGAGAATTTCCGGGCCATGTAGAGCGTGGCGCCCCGGCTGAGCGGGCCGAGGAAGCTCAGCACCTGGGCCGACATCCAGTTGTAGGAACGGAAGTCCAGCACCCGGTCGCTCTCCCCGATGCCGAAGGCGTCGGCGGTCGGCGCGACGTTTTCCAGCAGCTCGGCGAAGGTGCAGACGACGCCCTTGGGTTTCGCGGCGGTGCCGGAGGTGTAGAAGATCGAGGCCACGTCGTCGTAGGCGTTGAGCGGGGTTTGCGGCTCGCCCGGCCGCCGGGCGAGCTCGGCGAAGAAGCCCTCGCCCGCGCCGCCGTCCCAGCGGCCGAGAGGCTGCCACTCGCCGGGCGCTTCCGCCGCCAGGCCGCCGAGACCGAGCGCGTCCTCGTGCAGCACCAGCGCCGGGTCGATCGCGCGGAGGATCTCTTCCAGATGGGCCCGGTTGGTATCGGCCTGCACGGTGCAGATCGTGGCACCCCGGCACATCGTGCCGAGATAGACGATCAAATGCTCGAGCGCGTTGCCCGACAGGAGCGCCACGCGATCGTTCGCGCCTATCCCCCGCGCGCGCAGGGCGGCGCCGACACGCCCCGCCATGTCGTGCATCCCCGCGAAGGAGATCGCGCGATCCTGGTCGATGCCGTGGACGAAGACCTTGTCCGGAAGCCGCGCCGCGGCGTCTTCCAGCCAGGCGAGAAGCGCATGTTCCCTCGGCCGCGCCGGGGCGTGCGCGGGGTGCGGTCCTGCTTGCGGCATTTTCCCGGTGTGTCTTAGGTTACGCCTCGCGCCAAGGGTATATCGCGCGGGGCCGGGTCCCCTCAAGAGCGGTTCGTCGCCAAATCAATTGTTGACAAATCAACAATTGATGAGCAAATCATCTTTGCGACAGCCCGAAAGCGGCGAAGTTTCGATCAGGAGAGGGGCAATGGCCGAAACCGCTGGCGAACTCCTTACCGGCGACGGCGCCGGGCGCATCGACATCCAGACCCATCCCGACGCCTACCGCCACTGGAAGCTGACGATCGACGGCAACGTCGCCCGGCTGGCGATGGACGTCGACGAGAACGCGACTTTAGTGCCGGGCTATGCGCTAAAGCTCAACTCCTACGATCTCGGGGTCGACATCGAGCTCTACGACGCGATCCAGCGGCTGCGGTTCGAGCATCCCGAGGTCGGCTGCGTCGTGATGACCTCCGACAAGCCGAGGGTGTTCTGCGCCGGCGCCAACATCAACATGCTCGGCCAGTCCTCGCACGCCCACAAGGTCAATTTCTGCAAGTTCACCAACGAGACCCGCAACGGGATCGAGGACGCCACCGGCAACTCGCACCAGACCTATGTCTGCGCGATCAACGGCACCGCGGCAGGCGGCGGTTACGAGCTCGCGCTCGCCTGCGATTACATCATGCTGATCGACGACGGCTCCTCGACGGTCTCGCTGCCCGAGCTTCCCCTGCTCGCCGTCCTTCCCGGCACCGGCGGGCTTACCCGGCTGGTCGACAAGCGGAAGGTGCGCCACGACCACGCCGATTTCTTCTGCACCACCTCGGAAGGGATGCGTGGCAGGCGCGCCGTCGACTGGAACCTGATCGACGAGCTGGTTCCCGGCGCGCGCTTCGAGGAGATCGTCACCGAACGCGCCCGTGAGTTCGCCGACAGGTCCGACCGCCCGAATAACGCGAAGGGCATCGCGCTGACCCCGCTCAACCGGGAATTCGGCGGAGACCGCATCGTCTACGACCACGTGACGGTCGCGCTCGACCGCGCGGATTCGACTGCGACGATCGTCATCCGCGCGCCTGAGTCCGCTCCGCCCGCGACCGCCGCCGAAATTCACGAGGCCGGCACCGCCTTCTGGCCGTTCGCGCTCGCCCGCGAGCTCGACGACGCGATCATGGAGCTCAGGCTGAACGAGCAGGAGATCGGCACCTGGGTGTTCAGGACCGAGGGCGACGCCGCGCTGGTCGCCGCCGCCGACAAGGCGCTACTCGACAACGCCGGCGACTGGCTGGTGCGCGAGATCGCGCTCTATCTCAAGCGCGTGCTCAAGCGGGTGGACGTGAGCTCGCGCAGCCTGATCGCGCTGATCGAGCCCGGCAGCTGCTTCGCCGGCACGCTCCTGGAACTCGTACTCGCGAGCGATCGTTCCTACATGCTGGATGGGACTTTCGAGGGCGGAAACGAGCCGCCCGCGGCGGTGCTCCTGACGGGGATGAATTTCGGCCCCTACACGATGTCGAGCGACCTGACCCGGCTGGAGAGCCGGTTTCTCGCCGCGCCGGAGAGGGTCGGCGAGGCCGAGGAACGGATCGGCGAGCCGCTCGAGGCGGAGGACGCCGAGGCGCTCGGGCTGGTGACCTTCATCCCCGACGACATCGACTGGGAAGACGAGATCCGCATCGCCATCGAGGAGCGCGCGAGCTTCTCCCCCGATGCGCTGACCGGCATGGAGGCGAGCCTCCGCTTCGCCGGCCCCGAGACCCTGGAGACCAAGATCTTCGGGCGGTTGAGCGCGTGGCAGAACTGGATCTTCCAGCGGCCCAACGCCGCCGGCGATAACGGCGCGCTCAAGCTCTACGGCACCGGCCGCAAGAGCCAATACGACAAACGGAGGGTTTGACCATGGCGATCAACTACAACGAGCGGATCCCCAACAATGTCGACCTGGCCGACAACCGGCGGCTGCAGCGCGCGCTGGAGGCGTGGCAGCCCGAGTTCCTGAGCTGGTGGCACGAGCTCGGGCCGGAGGGCACGAAGAACTTCGACATCTATCTGCGCACCGCGATCAGCGTCGAGCCCGAGGGATGGGCGCATTACGACTTCGTCAAGATGCCGGATTACCGCTGGGGAATCTTCGTCAACCCGGAAGAGGCGGGGAAGAAAATCTCCTTCGGCGAGCACAAGGGCGAGGATGTCTGGCAGGAGGTTCCGGGCGAGTACCGCTCGACGCTGCGGCGGCTGATCGTCACCCAGGGCGATACCGAGCCCGCCTCGGTCGAGCAGCAGCGGATGCTCGGGCTCACCTGCCCGTCGCTCTACGACCTCCGCAACATCTTCCAGGTCAATGTCGAGGAAGGCCGGCATCTCTGGGCCATGGTCTACCTGCTGCACGCCTATTTCGGACGCGACGGGCGCGAGGAGGCGGAAGCCATGCTGGAGCGCCATTCCGGCGATCCCGACAAGCCCCGCATCCTGGGCGCGTTCAACGAGAAGACGCCCGACTGGCTGTCGTTCTTCATGTTCACCTACTTCACCGACCGCGACGGCAAATACCAGCTCGCCTCGCTCGCCGAGTCCGGCTTCGACCCGCTGGCCCGGACCTGTCAGTTCATGCTGACCGAGGAAGGCCACCACATGTTCATCGGCGAGACCGGCGTGGGCCGCGTGATCCAGCGCACCTGCGAGGTGATGAACGAGCTCAAGACCGACGATCCCGGGCGCGTGCGCGCGGCCGGCGCGGTCGACATGCCGACGCTGCAGAAGTTCATGAACTTCCATTTCAGCGTCTCGCTCGACCTGTTCGGCCAGGAGACCTCGACCAACGCCGCGAACTATTTCAACCAGAGCCTCAAGGGCCGCTTCCAGGAAACCATGATCGAGGACGATCACCGCCTGCTGGAAGGCACCTCGCCGGTCCATGTGGTGAAGGGGGACGAGATCGTCCTCGAGGAGCATCCGGCGCTCAACACGGTCAACGAGCGGCTGCGCGAGGAGTACATCAAGGACTGCCAGCGCGGCATGACCCGCTGGAACCGCAACGTCAAGCGGGCCGGCATCGACTTCCAGTTCAGGCTGCCGCACCGCGCCTTCAACCGACGTATCGGCAACTTCGCCGACGTCCGGGTCTCGCCCAAGGGCAAGATCCTCTCCGAGGCGGAGTGGACCCGGAGGCACGGCGAATGGCTGCCCGACGAAGAGGATCGCGCCTTCGTCCAGTCGCTGATGAAGCGCGTCGTCGAGCCCGGCAAGATCGCAAGCTGGGTCGCGCCCCCGGCCCGCGGCATCAACCACGAGGACCCGTCGAGCTTCGAATACGTGCGGTTCAGCTAAAGGCGTTTCCGGTCCGTTTTGTTTTCTTGTCCAACCGCTATAAAAGACTCGTGGACGGTCGGCCTCCGCCGACCGTGACGGGGCGGGCGGTCGAGGAGCGCTTCTAACTAAACCGGACACGATCCAGAGTTTGCAGCAGAAAGGTCGGGACATCTGCGCAAGCGTTCGTCCGCTGCTCGCGGACACCGAAAGCGCCGGACGAAGAAAAGATAATGAAATCCGCCTCACCATCGACTGTCCGGAGCGGCAACTGTCAGGCGATTACCCTATCTGTACACTTAGCACAATAGGCGCCCTTCCTCTTGACCCACTGGCATGAATTTCCGCACAGACTGAATGACGTATGTTGATG
>JAJEHI010000052.1 GCA_022823775.1 Defluviicoccus sp.
CGCTCTCGGTCCACCCCTACATCATGGGCGTGCCGCACCGCTTCCGCTATTTCCGGGAAATCCTGCAGACGATTTCCGGGTACGACGACGTGGTCTTCATGACCGGCGAGCGAATTCTCGACTGGTACCGCGGGCAGCGGCCCGGCGCCGTCTGAAGCACGAATTCCCGCGGATAAGGAACCGCCCGATGGCAGGCGCGAAGACCCTGGAGGAAGCCCTCGACGCCATGGCAGCGCACATCCGCGCGACGGTGGCCTCGGACCTCACGGGTTTCCCGCATTACGGCGACACCGATACCGGCGCCTGGACCACGACGCCGGACGGGTTCTGGACCGGCGGCTACTGGAACGCGATGCTCTGGCTCGGCGGCGCCGTGTTCGACGATCCGGACCTTGTCGCCGAAGCGCGGCGCTGGACCGAACGCCTGCGGCCCAGGATCGGCTCGGAATCGGTCTTTCGCGGGTTCCTGTTCTATTACGGCGCCGCGCTGGGGGACATCCTGCACGGCGACGCGGCATCCGGCGCGCTGGCGCTGCGGGCCGCCGAACGGCTGGGCGGGGATTTCGACCCGAGGCTCGGCCTGATCCCGCTCGGCGCCGAGGCCGAGGAAGCGCACACCGTGGGCGCGGGAGAGGCGAATATCGACGGGCTCGCCGCGGTGCCGCTGCTCCTGTTCGCCGCCGGGAGGACGGGCGACGCGACCCTGCGCGAGCGCGCGCTCCGGCACACGCTCAGGAGCGCCGCGCTCTGCGTGCGCGACGACGGTTCGGTGGTTCAGTCGGTAACCCTCGACCCCGAAACCGGGGAGCCGATCCGCTCGTACACCCACAAGGGGGTCTCGGACAGCTCGACCTGGACCCGCGCGCAGGCCTGGGCGATGCAGTTTCTCACCCATGCCCTGCGGCACATGCCGGAGGAGCGGACGATCGGGGAGTACGCTTGCCGGGCGACGGACTGGTGGATCGACAACGTGCCGGCGGACCGCGTCGCATACTGGGATTTCGATGCGCCGATCGACCAGGACACGCGCAAGGACACGTCCGGCACCGCGATAGCGGCCACGGCGATGCTGAAGCTCTCGACCGTCGTGGAGGACGCGGACACGGCGGCGCGATACCGGACCTGCGCCGGGGAAACCCTGCGCACGCTTGCCGCCCGCCACCTGACCCCGGTCGCCCCGAGGGACCGCCGGCCGCCGGGGATCCTGACCGACGGCTGCTTCGACCAGCGGGAAGGCGTGGCGTTGGCGAATCAGCTCATTTGGGGCAGCTACTACCTGCTCGAAGGGCTCGCGATGCTCACGGGCAGGCTGGAGATCGGCCGGTTATGAGGCGGATTGCCTCTAAATTCCGGCCGTGGCGGCCGGCGCGCCGTGCGCGTTGCGTTCCTGCTTCGAGTTCAGCACCCACCAGACGATGAGCAGTATTACGCCTATCCCAGTGAGATACAGAAGCTGCCACCATCCGCTTCGTCCGATGTCGTGCAATCTTCTGGCGCCCGCCGCCAACACGGGAAGCAGAAACATAAGGTTTACAAGACCTGAAAGGGCATCGGCCGCCGCGGGCTCGGCGGGAAAGGTCACGGCGGCGACCAGCGTCGCGCCCCAGCTCACCAAAACGACGAACAGATAAAACCACCAGAATTCGCTTCTGGACGCGCGTCCCGCGAACGTGACGTAATTCGTCATGCAGGTCGCTATCGCCTGCCCGAAACCCATCGTCATCGAGCGTGTTTCCCCGCGCTCCCTGAACGCCTTGAGGGCTCGTACTGCAACCTCGTGTCGATGTCCAGCCGAGGAAGGCTCCCGGTCGGCCCGATCTTCGCCCCGGCATCGATGCGGGTTCGATCAGGGCGCGTCGTTGTACGACATGCGGGCAGGGCTTATGACTGGCATCCGCATCCGGGTCGAAGGAGGGATGGAAACATGAAGCTCGCAACGCTCAAGGGCGGTCGCGACGGGCGCCTCGTCGCGGTGAGCGACGACCTCGCGCGCGCGGCGGACGCCTCGGCGGTGGCGGCCACGATGCAGGCGGCGATCGACGACTGGGCGAATGCGGCGCGGGGGCTGGAATCCCTCGCCGCGGCCGTCGACGCGGGCGAAACGGAGACCTTTCCCTTCGAGCCTTCCGAGTGCGCGGCCATCCTGCCGCGCGCCTATCAGTGGGTCGACGGCAGCGCCTATCTCAGCCATGTCGAGCTGGTCCGCAAGGCGCGCGGCGCGGAGATGCCGAAGAACCTCTACGAGGATCCGCTGATGTACCAGGGCGCATCGGACTCGATGATCGGGCCGAGGGACGACATCGAACTCGCCGACGAAGCGTGGGGAATCGACATGGAGGCCGAGGTTTTCGTCATTCTCGACGACGTGCCGATGGGCGTTACGCGGGAAGCGGCAAAAGACCGCATCAAACTTGTCGGCATTCTCAACGATGTCAGCCTGCGTAACCTGATCCCGGCCGAGCTCGGCAAGGGATTCGGCTTCCTGCAGGGCAAGCCGACGACGGCATTTTCGCCGGTCGTGGCGACACCGGAGTCGCTCGGTGCCGCGTGGGACGGCACCAAAATGACGCTCGACATGGAAGTCTCGCTCAACGGCCAGCCGCTGGGACACCCGAACGCCGGCACCGACCTCTATTTCGACGTCCCCACGCTGATCGCGCACGCCGCGAAGAGCCGCCGCCTCGCCGCCGGGACGATCCTCGGCACCGGCACGATCTCCAACCACGACCGGAACGCGGGCTCGGCCTGCCTGGCGGAAGTGCGGGTCATAGAGACCATCGAGCACGGCGAGCCCAGGACGCCCTTCATGCGCTTCGGCGACCGCGTCCGGATCGACATGCGCGACGCGGACGGCAATTCGGCGTTCGGCGCGATCGATCAGCGGGTCGTCGAATACGACAACCCGGCATAACGGGCGCGCGCGGGGCGTCAGCCGATCGCGACCAGCGGCTCGATTTTCGACACGTCGAGCTCGGCGCGAGCGCGGTCTAGATCGTAAAGCCGCTGCAGGGCCAGCCAGGACTCCGCCGTCATCCCCAAGGCCCGCCCGATGCGCAGGGCCGTGTCCGCCGTGATGGCGCGGCGGCAATGGACGATTTCATTGATGCGACGCGGCGTCACGCCGGTCGCCTTCGCCAATCGGTACTGGCTGATGCCGAGCTCTTCCAAAATCTCCGCCAGATGCTCCCCGGGATGGATCGCTTCCATATCCGCCATGATCGGTGTCCTAGTGGTAATCGACGATTTCGATGTCCGTCGCGCCCTCTT
This sequence comes from Defluviicoccus sp., assembly GCA_022823775.1. Taxonomy (GTDB): domain Bacteria; phylum Pseudomonadota; class Alphaproteobacteria; order MPNO01; family MPNO01; genus MPNO01. The sequence goes on from JAJEHI010000052.1 coordinate 3,268, forward strand.
CGGTCCAGCGGAAACACACACGCCACCGGTCGTTGATACGGATGCTGTACTACCCCTTCCGGTCACCGCTGAGCGCTTCCAGACGGTGAGACGGAGGCAACCGGAGATCCGATAGCGCCCCCCGCGGTGATCACGCGCTGAAGCCGCATGCGTGCCCGGCGTTGAATGTCCGGGGGCAAGCGACGCACCGACAAACCGCGGACGAGGCGCTCGGCATCCCTGTCCTTGAATCGACTCACACCCAGGTATTACCGCACCACGATAATAGCGCCAAAAGATACGAATGCGGAAACGACGAGTCCACGTCGAAAAACGCCAGACCGAAATAGCGTTTGCCGCCGGGGTCAGCACCCACCCAACATCGGCTCATCACGCGTTCGCCCCGAGCGCCGCGCGCATCTCCTCGACATAGGCCGCGAAGCCGGCTTCGAGCGTGTATTCGGGCTCCCAGCCGAGGACGTCGCGCGCGTGGCCGATATCCATGCGGTCGGTGCGCGAGACGGGCGGCGTTCCGGGAACGATCTCGATCTCCAGGTTGGGCAGCGACGCCCTGACCGCGGCGACCAGCTCGTCGAACGAGGTGACCGCGCCGATGCCGATGTTGAAGACGTTGTAGCGCGGCAGGTCGCGCGTCGCGCAAAGGTCGAGCGCGCGTCCGATGTCCTTCGAGTAGACATATTCGAACGACATCGTCTGCTCTTCCGGGATCCTGGCCGGGACGCCGCGGATGCCGCTCTCGACCAGCGTATGGCATTTCTCGCCGCCGCCCGATCCGCCCCAGAAATGGCCCATGCCGAAAACGTTGGCGGGCCGCACGATAGCGACCTCGAACCCGTACCGGTTGGAATAGGCCTCGATGATCAGCTCCTGCGCCGCCTTGGTGTTGCTGTAGGCGGTGCCGCTGCCGAGCGGGAAGTCCTCCTTCATCACGCCATCGAGGGCGGTGCGGCGCCAGTCGTAGGAGCCGAAGGTGGAGATGCTGAGCAGCCGCTTGACGCCGGCGAGCCGTACCGCTTCGCAGACCGCGATGGTGGCGTTGATGTTGAGATCCATGCCGAGATGGAGCGGGTCCTCGGCGCGCCTTCCGATCAGCCCGGTCGTGTGCAGCACGGTATCGGCGCCGTGCTCCTCGATCGCGGCGAGAACGCCCGGCAGGTGGCGCGCGTCCTCGGATATCAGGGTGTAGTTGCCCGCGCCGAGGCGGTTGTCCAGATAGTCCCGGCGCGGGATCGGGTCGAGGAACACCACCTTTTCGCCGCGCGCGAGCGCACGGATCGCATAGCTCGTGCCGACCAGCCCGGCACCGGTAATCACCGTCGTCATGGAACCTCCCTTTCAGGTCGCGGGGCGGCCACCCCGATTTCCGTCAACCGTCGATTTCGCGCCAGCCGAACGGCCCCGCGCGACGATACCGCCAAGGGTATTGCGCGACCATCCGGGCCGCCCGCGTCGAACGGTAGGCGACGACGCCGAGCGCGAGGATCGCCGCGGTATCGATCAGGTACCCGGGTATCGACAACAGCTCGCCGTCGAACAGGGCATAGACCAGGAAGCGATCGGCGCACCCCATCAGCGCGCAGTAAAGGAATACCTGCCAGACCGGCCGCCACGTGCGGGCCAGCGCCTGACCGGCGAGGAAGCCCGCGCCTCCCATCAGCACGACCGTAAGGCAGATGAAGACCGCGACGTTCATGCGGTCGGCTCCGCCGCCCGCCCGCCCTCGAGATAGGCGGCGCGGACCTCGGGGTTGTCCAGCAGCGCGGCGCCGGTCCCGGTCAGGGCGATCTCGCCGTTCACCATCACATAACCCCGATGGGCAAGGCGCAGCGCGTGATAGGCGTTCTGCTCGACCAGGAGCACGGTCATCCCGTCGCGCTCGTTGATCTCCCTGATGACCTCGAATATCTGCTTCACGATCATCGGGGCGAGGCCGAGCGAGGGCTCGTCCAGCAGCAGGAGGCGCGGCCGGCCCATGAGGGCGCGGGCGATGGCGAGCATCTGCTGTTCTCCGCCCGACAGGGTGCCGCCGCGCTGGTTTCGGCGTTCGTCGAGTATCGGAAACAGCGAGAACACGCGCCGCGTGTCCTCCGCGAATTTGTCGGGGTCGGAGGCAATCGCGCCCACCTGGAGGTTTTCCAGCACGGTCATGCGCGGGAAGATACGCCTCCCCTCCGGCGCATGGGCGATGCCCAGGCGGACGATCCGGTGCGTCGGCAGATGCGTGATCGCGTTCCCCTCGAACCGGATCTCGCCGCCATGCGCGCGCGGATTGCCGCAGATCGTCATCAGCAGCGTCGACTTGCCCGCGCCGTTCGCGCCGATCAGCGAGACGATGCCGCCTTCCGGCACGTCGACGGTCACCCCGCGAAGCGCGTGGATGTTGCCGTAGGAGGCATGCACCGCCTCGACCGCGAGCATCGGCTCAGCCACCTTCGTGCTCTTCCTCTCCGAGATAGGCGCGGATCACCGCGGGATCGTTGCGCACGAAGTCGGGCGGGCCCTCCGAGATCTTGCGGCCGTGGTCGAGGACGACGATGCGGTCGGAAATTTCCATCACCACGTTCATGTCGTGCTCGATCAGCAGGATGCCGATGCGGTGGACCGCCTTGATGAAGGTCAGCAGATCGTTGAGCTCGCCGGATTCGCGCGGGTTCAGCCCGGCGGCCGGCTCGTCGAGGCACAGCAGCACGGGCTCGGTGCACATCGCCCGCGCGATCTCGAGCCGGCGCTGCCCGCCATAGGGCAGCGTGCCGGCGTCGATATCGGCCCGGTCGGTCAGCCCCACCCGGTCGAGCCAGTAGACGGCGCGCTCCACCGCGGCGCGCTCGGCGGCGCGGAAGCGGCCCGCGCCGACCAGCCCCAGCAGCGTGTAGCCCGACGCCCGCATCAGCCGGTTGTGCTGGGCGACCATCAAATTCTCCAGCACCGACATCTGCGGGAAGATGCGGATGTTCTGGAACGTCCGCGCGACTTTCGCCTCGCTCGCGACCCGGAAATCGTCGAGCCGTTCCAGCATGTGCTCGCGGCCGTCGGCGCGAAGCGCGAGCCGGCCGGTGTCGGGCTTGTAGAAGCCGGTCAGGCAGTTGAACACGGTGGTCTTGCCGGCCCCGTTCGGTCCGATCAGGGCGGTTATGCGCCCCTCCTCGGCCGAGAAACCCACGTCGTCGACCGCGACCAGACCGCCGAACCGCATGGTCAGATGCTCGACCGTCAGCAGGCTCACGGCGGCGCCCTCCGGCGGGACAGGCGAATCATCGGGTCCCTCGTCGCGAGCAGCCCGCGCGGCCGCCACACCGTGATCAGCACCATGCAGGCGCCGAAGGCGAGCATCCGGTACTCCTGCAGCTCGCGGAAGAACTCCGGCAGCCCGATCAGGACCAGAGCGGCCAGCACCACGCCGATCTGGCTTCCCATGCCGCCCAGGACGACGATCGCGAGGATGATCGCGGACTCGATGAAGGTGAAGCTCTCCGGGCTGATGAAGCCCTGGCGGGTGGCGAAAAACGAGCCGGCGAAGCCGCCGAACATCGCCCCGATGGCGAAGGCGGTGAGCTTGGTGTTGGTCGGGTTGATGCCGAGCGACCGGCACGCGATCTCGTCCTCCCTGAGCGCTTCCCAGGCGCGGCCGATGGGGAGCCTGCGGATGCGCAGCGTGAAAGCGTTGGTGATCAGCGCGAGCGCGAGGACCAGGAAGTAGAGAAAGTAGGTCCGGTGGATCGAGGCGTAATCGATCCCGAAGAACTGGTGGAACGACTCGACGCCCTCGGGCGGGGCGCGCTTGAAGGGCAGCCCGAAAAAGGTCGGCCGGGGCACGCCGGAAATCCCGTCCGGCCCGCCGGTGAAGTTGTACCAGTTGAGCAGGATGATGCGGATCATCTCCCCGAAGCCGAGGGTGACGATCGCGAGATAGTCGCCGCGCAGCCTGAGCACCGGGAAGCCGAGGATGATCCCGAAGAAGGCCGCGAACACGCCGGCGAGCGGCAGGCAGGACCAGAAATCGAGGCCGAAATCCCGCGCGATGAGCGCGTAGCTGTAGGCCCCGACCGCGTAGAACGCGACATAGCCGAGGTCGAGCAGGCCGGCCAGCCCGACCACGATGTTGAGCCCCCACCCCAGCATCACGTAGGTCAGCACCAGAATGGCGATGTCCATCACCCGCCGGTCGGCGAAGGGCAGGAACGGCAGCAGGATGGCGAGCGCGATGAGCGCGGGGCCGAGCCACGCCAGCGCCTGTCTCGGAAGCCGGGCGGAATCGATCCGCGCGGCGGCCGGGATTCGGTCGCGGCGCGCCCGCAACAGGCCGATTGCGCCGATGCAAGCCACCGCGAGCCCGCCCGCGATCGTGACGACGCCGAGAAAGGCGCTCGGAAGCGCGAACAGCCAGCCCAGCGCGGCAAGCGCCAGCGCGGCGGCGACGACCGGGATATGATGCCCGCCCCGCAGGGACGCGATGGCGAGCCGGCCGGCGAACACCAGCACCACGCCGATGGCGAGCTCGACGATGCGCGGCGTCACGACGAACGCGGATCCCTCGGAAACCGTCTTCGCGCCGACGAGCGGGAGGGCGAGAAGCAGCGCGATCCCGGCGGCGATGCCGGCCTCCTTCAGCGCCATCGGCAGAAAGGCCCGGCCGCGCTCCGCCAGGGTGCCGGCCGCCACCCCCTCAGACCTTCTCGATCTCGGGCCGTCCCAACAGCCCGGTGGGGCGGAAGATCAGCACCAGGACGAGGATGGAGAAGGCCGCGACGTCCTTGTACTCGGTGGTGAAATAGCCGGACCAGAAAGCCTCGATCAGTCCGATCAGCAGACCGCCCAGCATCGCGCCCGGAATCGAGCCGATCCCGCCCAGGACCGCCGCGGTGAAGGCCTTGATTCCCGCGAGGAAACCGATGAAGAAATCGATCACCCCGTAATAGAACACCGCCATGGTGCCGGCCACCGCGGCAAGCGAGGCGCCGATGACGAAGGTGATGGAGATCGTGCGGTCGACGTCGATTCCGACCAGCGCCGCCATCTCGCGGTCCTGTTCGCAGGCTCGCTGCGCGCGGCCGAGCGCGGTCTTGCCGATCACCAGCGAGAACGACGCCATGAGGGCCAGCGTCAGGACCACGATGACGATCTGGATGTAGCTGAGCGAGACCGCGAACCCGTCGCGCTCGGCAAGCTCGATGCCCCCCTGAATAACCGGCTGGATCGCCTTGGTGCGCGCGCCCTGGGTGAGCTGGACGTAGTTCTGCAGCGCGATCGACATGCCGATCGCCGAGATCAGCGCGGCGAGCCGCGTCGATCCGCGCAGCGGCCGGTAGGCGAGCCGCTCCAGCGTCCAGCCGTAGACCGCCGTCAGCATCATCGAGACGATCAGGACGGTGAACAGCGCGAGGATCAGATAACCGCCGCCGTCCGGGCCAAGGATCAGGAAGGCGATCATCGCGATGAAGGCGCCGATCATATAGATCTCGCCATGGGCGAAATTGATCATTCCGATGATGCCGTAGACCAGCGTATAGCCGATCGCGATCAACCCGTAGACGGCACCCAGCGTCACGCCGTTGATCAGCTGCTGAAGGAAATATTCCATGCCCGCTCGACCGCCGCCCGCGACCTTAGCAACACCCGCGGCGACGCGCCATGCGAACGCCCGTCCGGTTCGATTCGGCGCGCCGATCGCATAGGATCGCGCCGGCCCAGCGGAGGAAGAGCGATGTCGGAGCGGGACGGAATCTTTTCGGTCAGCCGCCATATCCGGTTCGGCGATTCGGACCCGGCGGGCATCGTCTTCTACGTGTCCTTCTTCCGCATGTTCAACGACCTGTTCGAGAGCTGGGTCGTCGAGCGCCTCGGGATCGACTTCGCCCGCGAGTTCTTCGACGAGGGGAGGATGTTCCCGCTGGTCCATTGCGACGTGGACTTCGCGAAGTCGCGCCGGATGGGCGACAATCTCGATCTCGCCCTGATCCTGACGGGGCTCGGCCGGTCGTCGATCCGCTACACGATCGTCGGCTCCGACGAGGGGGAGGAAATCCTGCGCGGCGCGTTCGTCAGCTGCGTCGCGTCCAAGGAGATGGGCCGGTCGGTTCCGATTCCCGACTACCTGCGCGGGCCGATGGCGGACTATCTCGCGCTGTGCCGGAGCCTGGAAGACCGGACGTAACGGCTTCGTTTCGAGCGCGGCGCCGCCGTCCCTCGCGGACGGGCTTATCGCCGGCTTCGGGAGCCCGTCCGGACGGGAAGCCTGGCCTGCAGCACGATCGGGATGGAAAGCGTGGTCAGCACGAACAGCCCGGTCAGCAGCTTCAGATCGGACGGCTTCAGGCCAAGCGCGAGCGCCACGGCCACCACCTGGAAATAGGCCAACGATCCCACGACGGGAGCCACCAGCTGGCGGATCAGCGTGGACCGCCCCACCAGGGTCTCTCCGAGGATGGTCGCCGCCAGCCCGACGATCAGCACGCCGACCCCCATGTTGACGTCGGCATACGCCTGGTGCTGAGCCATCACCGCGCCGCCGAACGCGCTGAACCCGCCCGCCATGGCGATCCCCGCGACGATGTAATAGTGCGTCGGGATGCCCTGCGCGCGGGACATCGCCTGGTTGGCCCCGACGCATCGGAGCGCCATGCCGAGCTCGGTGTTGAGGAACCAGTAGAAGACGGCGAGGAAGACCAGCACAAGGGCGAGGATCAGCGCGAACTGGGTCAGCGGCTCGCCCCCGTCGGCGTCCAACGCCAGGGTGAAGATCGAATCGTTGTCGAACAGCGCGGTGTTCGGCTTTCCCATCACGCGGATGTTGATGCTAAACAGCATGGTGAGCACGATGATCCCCGCCAGCAGCGACGGCACCCGCAGGTAGAGATGGATCAGCGCGGTCGCCGCGCCCACGACGAAGCCGAACAGAACCGCCGCGGACAGGCTCAACACCGGACCGAACCCGGCCACGGTGAACGTCGCCGCGATCGCCGCGCCAAAGGGAAAGGCGCCCTCGGAGGTCAGATCGGGCAGCCCCAGCATGCGGAACGGGATCATCACGGCGAGCGCGGGAAAGGCGAATATCGCACCCTGGACGAGGCTCACCGTGAACAGGTTCAGATAAATGTCGAGGAAGTCCATCGCGGCCGTCAGCCCAACAGCATCTTGTCGTCGGTGACGTGAAACCGCCCGACGAGGTCGTTCACGGTGAGGCCGGACTTCTCCTCCGCCGCCGCGTCGAGGACGATCCCGCCTTCGTGCATCATGAAGAGCCTGCTTCCGAATCGAAGCGCGTGCTGCATGTTGTGGGTGACCATGAGGGTGGTGATCGCCTCTCCGGTCACGACATCGGATGTCAGCTTGAGCACGAGCTCGGCCGCGCGCGGGTCGAGGGCGGACGTGTGTTCGTCGAGCAGCATCAGGCGCGGCGCGAGAAGCGCCGCCATGATCAGGGTCAGGGACTGGCGCTGGCCGCCCGAAAGGGACCGGACCTTCTCCGACAGGCGGCTTTCCAGGCCCAGCCCGAGGATGGAAATCCGCTCGCGGAAATACTCCCGGTTGCGGCGGTTCAGCCCGAGCCTGAAGGTCTTGCGCCTTCCCCGCCGCGCGGCGACGGCGAGGTTCTCTTCGATGCTGAGCTCGGGCGCCGTGCCCAGCATCGGGTCCTGGAACACGCGCGATATCAGCCGCGCCCTCTTGTAGACGGGCTCGCTCCCGACATCGCGCCCGTCGATCAGTATCTCCCCCGAATCGATCGGGACCTCGCCGGCAAGCGCATTCAGGAGGGTGCTCTTGCCGGCGCCGTTGCTGCCGATGACGACGGCGAACTCGCCGTCCTCCAGCGCGAAATCGACCTGCTTCAGGGCGGTCTTCTCGTTCGGCGTGCCGGGCGAAAAGACCTTGCTCGCGCCGTGGACACGGACCGACACCGCCTGTTACCGGCGAGCGGTCACATCACGCATTTGCAGTCCTTGAAGGCCGCCGGTATCGGCAGCTTCAGATCGCCGAACCGCTTGGCGCTGAGCAACACCCTGTGGTCCTCCGGCCGGGGCCTGAAGATCGGCAGATCGGACGGTTTGGCGCCCTTCAGGATCTTTGCGGCGAGCAGGCCGGCCTGGCGGCCGACATCCCTCCACGACACGGAGACCGCCGCCAGGACATGCCCGTCCTTGACGCCCGCCGGGCTCGCGTTGACGACCGGGATCCGGTTCCGCTTCGCCGACGCCGCCACCACCGCGAGCGAGGGTTGCAGCATGCTGGACGGGATGAGGTAGATGAAATCCACGCCCTTCAGCGCTTCCACGCGGCTGGGTATGTCGTTGACGGTCTCCACGCTGATCGCCCTGAGCTTTACGCCCGCCTTCTTCGCCGCGGCCTCGGCGTACTTGACGTTTACCCGGTCGTTCGCGTCGCCCGGGTTGAACAGAAGCCCCATCGTGGAGACCTTGCCCAGTATCGCCTTCGACTTGCCGATCACGGTGTCCATGTCCTGAAGGTTGGAGGCGCCGACGAAACGGGCGCTCCCCTTGTCCCAGGACTTCACCAGACCCGCATCCACCGGATCGGTGACCGGCGCGAAGACGATCGGCAGGGACTTGTCGCGTATGACCCGTTTGGACGCCTGGGTAATCGGCGTCGTCACGGTCAGCAACAGGTCCGGATCGGACGCCTCCAGCGCGGTCAGGACCTGCGCCACCAACGACGGGTCGAAATTCGCGTCCTTGTAGACGTACTCGACCCCGGCCCCGTCCTTGAGGCCCTGGCTCGCCAGGCCTGCCTTGAAACCGTCGATCACCAGCTGGAGCACCGAATGCGGGCCGAGGCTGGCGATCGCGACCTTCTTGTCGGCGGCCTGCGCCGGGAGAGCGCCGAACGCCGAAATGGCCAGAACCAGGGCGATCAAACGGGAACCGCTTCTCAACCGAACCATGCCTTCCTCCCCTCATTCCTTTTCGTTCGCGGGATACTGACGCGGAAATCTACACGAGTTCGAGCGGATTTCTTCTGCCGCCGGTGGCGCGGAGGATCGAGTACCAGATCGAGCTCAGCATCTCGGTGCCGGATACGCCCACGGCGGGCTGGCGCTTCTCGGTTCGCAGCAGTCCGCCCTCGCGGTCCCAGGCCTCGACCTCGGCGACCGCGCAATCGAGCCCGGGATCGCAGACCAGCCGCGCCTCGCACGCGTCGAGGCCGGTCGAGACCAGCGCGCAGGTCACCATGGTGTTGACGTTGCGCGGATATAGCCGGGCTATGCCGCGAACGGGGCCTTCGTAGATGACGGTCTCCCGGTCGATCCGACCGGGATCGAGGCCGCTGTCCGAAAAATCGATATTGTCCGGATGCTTCCGGAAAGTGATCCGGACCCTGCTCCAGTTTCCCTGCCTCATCAGCAGCTCGTCCCCGCCGAGCAGCGCTCCGGCGGGGACGAACAGTCCGGTCTCGTTCTCCTTCGCCGAAGCCTCCAGCGCGGCCCTGAGCCCGTCGTCGGCCAGCGCCGTGACCGAGAGCGGCATGTAGCTCGCGAAGCGGAGGAACCCGCCGCCGAAGCGCTCGGTGATGCCGGGATGGGCGCATTCGACGATCAGGTCGGGGCGGCGGGCGCGGGCGCGTTCGAGGTCGTCCAGGCGTAACTCCGGGTCGATGTCGGCCAGCGCCTCCGGGCTGCGATTGTGGACGAACGCGGTTTCGAACCGCCCGCCGCTGTCTTCGATTCGTTCCACGATGGAACGCCCGATATAGCCGTAGCCCGCCACGCCTATGCGCACCGCGCTCATGTCACCGCCTCCCTGGCGTCCGTCCTGAATTCCCTCCACGCGCCCTCGGACATGACCGTCTCGACGAGCTTCACCGCATCCCACACATCGACGTAACGCATGTAGAGGGGCGTAATGCCGAACCGGAGAATGTCGGGGTCGCGGAAATCGGGTATCAGACCCCGGGCGATCAGCGTCTTCGCGATCGCATAGGCCTCGGGATGGCGGAACGAAACCTGGCTGCCGCGGCGCGACGGTTCCCTCGGGGTCGCCAGTTCGAGCCCGTGCCGGGCGAGGCGTTCGTCGGCGAGGTCGATGAACAACCCGGAGAGCCGGCGCGACTTGCCCGCGAGCTCGTCCATCCGCACGCCGTCGAAACATTTCACGCCGTCGAGGACCGCGCGGAGGGACAGCACCGGCGGCGAGCCGACCAGGCATTTGTTTATCGAGTCGGCCGCGCGGTAGCGGTCCTCGAAGCGGAACTGATCGGCATGCCCGAACCAGCCGGTGACCGCGGGCTCGAACGCGCCGATGGCGTCGCGGGAGACGTAGGTGAACGCGGGAGAGCCGGGGCCGCCGTTGAGGAACTTGTAGGTGCAGCCGACCGCGTAATCGACGCGACACCGGTTGAGCTCGACCTCGACCGCGCCGGCGGAATGGCAGAGGTCCCATATCACCGGCACCCCCAGCGCGCGGCACCGCGCGGTGAGACCCTCCATGTCGCGCAGCTCGCCGGTGCGGTAATCGACATGGCTCAGCAGGACCAGCGCCGTGTCGCGATCGACGCGATCGGCGATCCCGCCGGGTTCCGCCCGGATCAGCTCCTGACCCCTGTCGAGAAGCCCGACCGCGCCTTCGAGGATATAGGCATCCGTCGGGAAATCGCCGCGTTCGACGATCGCCTTGCGGCGCGCGCCGGCGCGGCGCAGCAGCGACGCCGCCAGCTTGAAGATATTGACGGACGTGGAATCGGAGACCGCCACCTCGCCCCCGGACGCGCCGATCAGCGGGGCGATGGCGTCGCCTGCCCGGCGGGCGAGATAGAACCAGCCGGCGTCGAGCCAGCCGCGTATCAGACCCTCGCCCCATTCGGACTCGATCAGATCGCGAATATTCGAAGAGGTCGTCCCGGGGAGCGCGCCCAGGGAATTGCCGTCGAAATAGAGCACGCCGTCGGGCAGCGAAAACCTCGCCCGGCACTCCGCCAGCGGGCACGCTTCGTCCAACTCCCGGCAGTCGGCGCGATCCATGGGGATTTCGGACCCGCAGGCGCAACGGTTTCGCGGCCTTGAGCCTAGGCCAAGCCCGGCGGGCGAACAAGCCGACCGGCCAACTGACCGGCCAACTGATGACCCGGGCGGCCCCGGCCGCTAGATTGCCGCCAACGAAAACACCGGCCGGGGAGACCTGGATGACAGACACGGCACGGCTCAACGGCGTCATCGGAGCGCTGGAAGCGGGCGGACCCGCCTTCACCACGTTCACGACCGCCGATGTCCAGAGCGCCGTCGCCCTTTCGGCGACGCGTTACGACGGCATCGTCTTCGAGATGGAGCACAACCCGTGGGATATCCGCGCGCTCCGCGATTCGCTGCAATACATGCTGAACCGCGCGCAGATCGCCGCCGCGGGTTCCGTCGCGCCGGCGGTGACTCCGATGGTCCGCATTCCGCCCAACGGCGGAGAGATGGCGCAGTGGCACGCCAAGCAGGCGCTGGATCTCGGCGTGTACGGGGTGGTCTGGCCGCATGTGAGCTCGGTCGAACAGGCCTATAACGCGGTCGCCGCGTGCCGCTACCCGCGACTCGATTCCGCGCCGCTCTACGAGCCCGCGGGTATCAGGGGCGACGGGCCGCGCCACGCCGTGCGCTACTGGGGTCTCTCCCAGCAGGAATATTACCGGAAGGCGGATGTCTGGCCGCTCGCGCCGGACGGCGAGATCTTCGTCATTCTGATGATCGAGGACACGGCGGGCATCGAGAGCCTCGCCGACATGCTGGATAACGTGCCGGGGATCGGCGCCGTGCTGATCGGCGAAGGGGACCTCAGCCAGGAGCTGGGATTCCCGCGGCAATACGACCATCCGGAAGTGCGCGACGCGATGGCGCGGATCGTCGATACCTGCAAGTCGCGCGACGTCGTCGTCGGCCATCCCCACGTCGACACCGGGAACGTGGAGCGCGTTCTGGAGGAAGGCTACCGGTTCCTGATGGCCGCGCCGGCGACGAGCTACGCCGGGCTGGACAAGGGACTCGAGCTCAGCGGCCGGACACGGGAAGGAACATCATGATCATCGATTGCCACGGGCATTACACCACCGCGCCGCCCGCCCTCCGGGACTATCGAGCCGCCCAGGTCGAGGGGCTCAAGGACCCGGCCTATGTGCCGTTTCCGGCGGATCTCGGCATCTCCGACGACGCGATTCGCGAGAGCCTGGAAGGCGCGCAGCTCAAGCTGCAGCGGGAACGGGGAACCGACCTCACCGTCTTCTCGCCCCGCGCCGCCGGGATGGCGCATCAGGACGGCAACGAGGCGGCCAACAAGTACTGGTCGGAGATCTGCAACGACATGATCCACCGGGCGGTCACGCTCTATCCCGACAACTTCGTCGGCGTCTGCCAGCTGCCGCAGGCGCCGGGGACCCCGCCGAAGAACTGCATCCCGGAACTCGTGCGATGCGTCGAGGAGCTGGGCTTCATCGGCTGCAACCTGAACCCCGACCCGACCGGCGGTTACTGGACCGACCCGCCCCTGTTCGACCGCTGGTGGTACCCGCTCTACGAGAAGATGTGCGAGCTCGACGTGCCGGCGATGATCCACGTCTCGTCGTCCTGCAACCCGCACTTCCACTTTACCGGAGCGCACTACATCAACGGCGACACGGCGGCCTTCATGCAGCTGCTGACCTCGGACCTGTTCGCCGACTTTCCGACGCTCAAATTCATCATTCCGCACGGCGGCGGCGCGGCGCCGTTCCACTGGGGGCGCTATCGCGGGCTCGCGCAGGACATGGGCCGCCCGCCGCTCGACGAGCTGCTGCTCGACAACGTTTATTTCGACACCTGCGTCTACCACCAGCCGGGCATCGACCTGCTGACCAAGGTGATCCCGGCGAAGAACATCCTCTTCGCCTCGGAGATGGTGGGCGCGGTCCGCGGTATCGACCCCGAGACCGGTTTCCCGTTCGACGACACCAGGCGCTACATCGACGCGGCCGAAGGGCTGGGCGAGGAAGAGAAAAAGATGATCTTCGAGGACAACGTGCGGCGCGTCTTCCCGCGGCTCAAGCACTGAACCGCCGTTCGACTCGCTTGAGGCAGGCGTCTAATGTTCGGGTAGACCGACCGAAAGAAAGCTGCTTGAAGGAAAGGGAGGGTTTGTCCGTGTTCCATCGTTCGCTCGCCATTCTGGCCGCCATCGGCCTCGTCCCGGCCGCGCTTGCGCCGGCCGCCGCGCAGACCCTGGAGATCACCGTCGTGGGCGCGCCGCCGCCGGCCGTCACCTTCGTCGGCACCTTCAAGGACAACGTCGTGCCGGCCATCGACAAGCGCCTCGCCGAAAGCGGCAAGGGGTTCAAGATCGAGTGGACCCACGCCTACGCCTTCACCCTCGCCAAGTTCAACGAGGTCTTCGAGACGGTCGAGGAAGGCATCGCGGGTGCCGGGCTGATCCTCAAGAATTTCGAGCCCTCGAACCTGCCGCTCGAGGCCTATGCCGTTCACATGCCGTTCGCCAGCATCACGCGCGACCAGCTCGCGGCTATCGATGCCAAGCTGCGCGAGACGGTTCCCGAGCTCAACCAGGCCTACGAGAAGCACAACCAGCTGTTCATCACCAGCGGCGTGAACGATTCGATGCACCTCTTCACCAAGTTCCCGGTGACCAGGGTGGAGGATCTGAAGAACCGCAAGCTGGGTTCGAGCGGGACCTTCGCGCAGTGGCTCCGCGGCACCGGCGCGGTCACGGTCGATTCCTCGATGAACCAGTCCTACACCAACATCAAGAACGGGGTGTACGAGGGTTACCCGATCGGGGTCATCCTGAGCTTCGTCTACAAGACCTACTCGGCCGCGCCCTATTTCACCCGGGTCGGTTTCGGCCCGACGATCACCTCCGGGATCACGTTCAACACGGATGTCTGGAAGAAGATCCCGGCGCACGCCCGGCAGATCATCCGCGAGGAGTCCGCCAAATGGGTCGGGTACCAGAACGCGCTCGACGCCAAGAAGCGGACGAAGTTCCTCGCCATCATGAAGAAGAAGGGCGTCAAGTTTTCCGAGCTGGCCGCGGCGGAGCGCAAGAAATGGGCCGCCACCATGCCCAACATCGCCCAGGAATGGGCCCAGAGGCTGGACAAGCGGGGCCATCCGGGCACCAGGCTGATGAAAGCCTATATGGACGAGTTGCGCGCCCGGAAGATCGAGGTCGCGCGCCACTGGGACCGCAACTAGCCCCGGCGCCGATGCGCGTAGCCGCGCGCGATGGCAAGTAACGGCAACCCGGCTCCGGGCGGCGAAATACGCGCGCCGTGGGTGCGCGGTCTGGATGCGCTCGTATCGTTCCTGAACGCGGGCGGGAGCGTCTGGATCTTCTGCATCATGATCCTGCTCTGCGCCGACGTGTTCGGCAGGGCGGCGTTCAACGCGCCGATCGACGGGGTGCCGCTGCTGGTGGCGCTGTCGATCGTGGTGATCGTCTTCCTCCAGCTTCCCGCGGCGATCCGGGCCGACCGGCTGACACGGTCGGATGCGCTGCTGTCGCGTCTGCTCGATCGCCGTCCGTCGGTCGGGCTCAGCCTGCGGGCGCTCTATGACGGGCTCGGCGTCCTCGTCATGGGCGCGGTCGTGCTCTACACCATGCCCACCTTCGTGAAGGTGTGGGAGCGCGGCACCTACGAAGGGCTGGAGGGCGACTTCGCGTTGCCGTCCTGGCCGTTCAAGCTGCTGATCCTGGTGGGCGCGACGCTCTGCGGCGTGGAATTCCTGCGCGCGATGGCGCGCGGAGGCCGGTCGCTCGCGGAACTGGCGCGGGACGGGAGCCTGGAGGTCCGCCGCATCGCCACGCTGAGCGCAGCGGTCGCCGTCGTGGCGGCGGCGATTTACGCCATCGCGGCGAGCGGGGCGTTGAGCAAACCCGCGATCGGCGTCTTCTCCATCCTGTTCGTGCTCATCTTCGTCTATGTCGGGGTGCATGTCGGCGTCGCCCTCTCGCTGATCTCCTTCGTCTGCGTCTGGGGCGTGCGCGGGGACATCGGCATCGCCGGCAAGCTGTTGGCGCTCTCGCTCGGCGAGAGCATGCAGGCCTACGAGTTCGGTGTGATCCCGCTCTTCGTCCTCATGGGCCTGCTGGTCAGCATCTCGGGTATCGGGCGCGATACATACGATGTCGCCAACCACCTGTTCCGCAAGGTGAAGGGCGGGCTGGGAACCGCGACCGTCGGCGCCAACGCCGTGTTCGCCGCCGTGACCGGCACGACCATCGCGTCGGCGTCCGTGTTCACCCGGGTCGCCGTGCCCGAGATGCTTCGCCTCGGATACCGCCCGCGTTTCTCGGTGGGCGTCGTGGCGGGATCTTCCGTGCTCGGCATGCTGATTCCGCCGAGCCTGCTGCTGATCATCTTCGGCATCCTGGCCGAGACCTCGATCGGCGATCTCTTCATCGCGGGCATAATTCCGGGGATCGTGCTCGCGGTAGCCTATTGCGCGCTGATCTGGATCATGGCGCGGCGCTTCCCGGAAAAGGTCGGGACCGAGGAGGCGCTGAACACCGTCCGCCCGGCGCAGATGACGAGCCTCCAGGCGGCGGGCAAGAGCGCGCCCATCGTGCTGCTGATCGCGCTCGTGCTGGGCGGCATCTACGGCGGGCTTTTCACCGCCACGGAAGCCGGCGGGGTGGGCGCGCTGGGCGCGCTGGTCCTGACCTACTTCAAGCGCCAGCTCACCCGGGCCAATCTCTGGCAGGCCCTGACCGAAACCGGGCACGTGACCGCCTCGATCTGCTTCCTGCTGGTCTCCGCGCACATCTACTCGCGGATGATCACGCTGACCGGCATCCCCAACATCATGGAGCACTATGTCGAGGCTTCCGGCCTTGGACTCGCCGGACTGCTGGCGATCTATATCGTCGCGATTATCCTGATGGGGACGATTCTGGATGCCGGCTCGATCATGCTGATCACGGTCCCGCTCGCGATCCCGGCGCTGGCGCCGTTCGGCGTGGACCTGATCTGGTTCGGGATCGTCACCATCATCGCGGTGGAGATCGGGCTGCTCACGCCGCCCCTCGGCCTCGCCTGCTTCGTGATCCACAACAACCTTGCGGACGACCGGATACGGATCGACGACGTGTTCTGGGGCGCGGCGCCGTTCGCGCTGACGATGCTGGTGGTTCTGCTTCTCGTGGTCGCGTTTCCGGAGCTCGCGACCGCCCTGGTCTGACCGCGGTCAGGCCGACGCCGCGGACTGGAATTCCACGCAGATCTTGACCGTTTCGCCGGCGGGGATGGACTCGTCGGTCAACGCGCAATGGCAGGATTCGTCCTCCGCCTTGCTCGGGCAGAAATGGACGCAGTCCAGACAGGGGCCGAACTCGGGCATGCCCTTCGCCGTCTGCACCGCGCGCGCGAGGCCGTCGAGCCCGTCGGCGAGCCGGGACTGCGCCTCGCAGTCGAGCGCGTCCGCCGCCCGAAGCACGAGGCACAGGGGATCGTTCTCGATCAGCGCGCGCCCGGAGTCCGTGAGGTCGACGGTCAGTGCCCGGCGGTCCGCGTCGCATCTGAGCCGCCGGATATAGCCCTTGGCCTCGAGCGCGATCAGCGTTTGCGAAACGGTGCCCCGCGTCGTGCCCAGATAGCGCGCGATGGCGCCCGGCGAGCGGGAATAGCGGTTGGCGCGGGCGATGAAGCGGAGCGCTTCCCACTGGGCCGGGTTCAGGCCGGAAGCGTATTGCAGACCGTGGGCCATTCTCCCCAACCGGTCGACGAGCTCGGCTATGCGGGCGCATTCCGACATCCCGACTTACTTAGAACCCCGGGGGCGGTTCGGCCACCCCATGGGCAAGAAAATTTCTCGGGCGCCCACCCGTCCGGAATATTGTTTCGACTCGATATTATTGTTGATTCACCCGAATGGAACCGGTATGTTATCGACTCGATAACAACTGCCGCGCCCGGGGGCGGACGCGGGGTCGAGGACACGCAAGATGGCACAGGGATCGACTTCCTATCCCGACCGCGGCGATCGCCGGTACATCTCGACGGTCATGGACGCGCCGATTCTGGAGCGCGGGTACGAGGCCGATCTCGCCCGGCGCTGGCGCGAAAAGGGCGACGAGAGCGCGCTGGGCGAGCTGATTACCGCGCATATCCGCCTCGTGGTCCGGATCGCTTCGAAGTTCCGCGGCTACGGCTTGCCGGTGGGCGACCTGATCCAGGAAGGCAATGTCGGGCTGCTGGAAGCGGCCAACCGCTTCGACGTCGAGCGCCAGGTGCGGTTCTCGACCTACGCGACCTGGTGGATCCTGGCGGCTATCCAGGAATACGTCGTTCGCAACGCCTCCATCGTCCGGATCGGCACGACGCCGGCGCAGAAGAGCCTGTTCTTCAACCTGAGGCGGCTGCGCGCCCAGCTTACCGACAATTCCCGCCCGACCATGTCGGACGAGGAGCGCGAGCGGATCGCGCGCGAGCTCGGCGTGTCCGCGGCCGCGGTCGAGAGAATGGAAGCGCATCTCTCCCACCCCGACCGGTCGCTCAACGCCAGCATTTCGGGCGACGACGGCGACGAAATGCAGGACTTCCTCGCGGACGACAGCCCGACGCCGGAAGACATCGTCCGCGAACGGCACGACTTCGCGGCTCGCGCGACCTGGCTGCGCGAAGCGATGGAGGACCTGACGCCGCGCGAACAGCAGGTAATTTCCCGCCGCTTCCTCGGCGAGGGCAAGAGCACGCTTGCCGAGATCGGCGAGACTTTCGGCGTCACCAAGGAGCGGATCCGCCAGATCGAGGGCAAGGCGCTCGCCAAGCTGCGGACGATCCTCTCCGACCGCAACGACCTCCAGGACCTCAAGCTCAACTGACCTCGCGGCGGGTCCGCCGTTCCGGCCCCGGGTTGTTGATCCGCCCGCCCGTGGGCGCATAGTGTTGCCCGTTCCACGGAGCGGGGGTTTCTTTGGCCCAAGGACGATTTCCGACGACGCGGATGCGCCGCAACCGCCAGACCGGCTGGAACCGCCGGCTGGTGGCCGAGACCCGGCTCGGAGTCGACGACCTGATTTGGCCGACCTTCGTCCACGAAGGGCCGGAGGACCGCGCGGCGGTCGGGTCGTTTCCGGGGGTCTACCGGCTGAGCATTCCGCGCCTCGTCGACGAGGCCGGGGAAGCGGCGGCGCTCGGCATCCCTTTGGTGGCGGTCTTTCCGGTCACCGACCCGGCGCTCAAGACGCCCGACGGCGAGGAAGCGCTCAACCCGGAGAACCTCGTCTGCCGTGCGGTCGCGGCGATCAAGGAGGCGGTGCCCGATATCGGGGTGATGTGCGACGTGGCGCTCGATCCGTTCACCAGCCACGGCCATGACGGGTTGCTGCGCGACGGGGTAATCGTCAACGACGAGACGCTGGAGGTGCTGTGCCGCCAGGCGGTGATCCAGGCGGACGCGGGATGCGACGTGATCGCGCCGAGCGATATGATGGACGGCAGGGTGGGCGCGATCCGCCGCGCGCTCGACGAGGCCGGGTATCGAGACAGGCGGATCCTCTCATACGCCGCCAAGTACGCATCCGCGCTCTACGGGCCGTTCCGCGACGCGGTGGGCTCGGCGCCCAACCTCGCGGGCGGCGACAAGAAGACCTACCAGATGGATCCCGCCAATTCCGACGAGGCGCTGCGCGAGGTCGCGCTCGATATCGAGGAAGGCGCCGACATGGTGATGGTCAAGCCCGGCCTGTTCTATCTCGACATCGTGCGCCGCGTGAAGGACGCGTTCGGAATGCCGACCTACGCCTACCAGGTGAGCGGCGAATACGCGATGCTGCGCGCCGCGGCCGACGCGGGATGGGTCGACGACGAACGGATCTTCTTCGAATCGCTGACCGCGTTCAAACGCGCCGGAGCCGACGGAATTCTGACCTACGCGGCGGTCGAAGTGGCGCGCCGGCTGCGGGCGGGTTGAGTCCGGCGGACCGGCCGGCATTGCAGCCGCCGGACCGGACCCCACTTATTGTCGTGGCAGCGTGAACGCAACCGGTTCAATCGAAGAAATTCATGAGACCTGGTGTCGCCTTTCCGAATTTCATCGGCATGCAGCAGGGCCGGTGCGCGGTCCCTCCGGCCACACCTTTCCCACAATTCGTCATGCCCGGACTTGTTCCATCGGTGTCCGGTTTGGATTTTCGGCGTGGGTTCGGCCCTTGGCGCGACACCGTTTCCGCCCCCCGCTGTCACCCCGGACTTGTTCCGGGGTCCAGACTGTCAGGCGCCGCTCTCGCCCGGCTTTCCCCGGATCGCAGTCCGGGGCAGGCCTGGACCCCGGAACAAGTCCGGGGTGACAAGAGGGGGGTAGAGATGGTCTCGCCCTTCGGCACGGAGCCTGCCCCTGGCACTCCGCTGCGTCCCACTCCGTCATGCCCGGACTTGTTCCGGGTATCCACGTCGGGCCGTCGCCTCGTCCCCTCCCCGTTCGCACCGCGATGCCGGGAGACGTGGATGGCCGGAACAAGTCCGGCCATGACGTCGGGGGGTGACGAGGGGGGAACCGGGACCGCAACCGGGCGAAGGCGGGCGCCGCGGGCGTCCCGCGATCCAAGCCCTCGCCCCCCGCTGTCACCCCGGACTTGTTCCGGGGTCCAGGACCGCGCATGCCGTCGCTGGAGCGGTGGCCCCCGGAGCGGTTTCGGGGGCAGGGCTGGACCCCGGAACATGTCCGGGGTGACAGCGGGGCGAGTGG
>JAJEHI010000024.1 GCA_022823775.1 Defluviicoccus sp.
CGCGCCCGGCGCGACTACGTGATCCGCAGGATGCTGGAGGACGGCCGTATCGACGAGGCGGAAGCCGCGATCGCGCGATCCGGCCCGGTCGAGCTCAGGACACCGGACGAGATCCCGATCGCGAAAGCGGAATATTTCGTCGAGGAGGTCCGCCGCGAGCTCGCCGAGCGATTCGGCGAAGCTCAACTTTATGGCGGAGGGCTGTCGGTGCGCACGACGCTCGATCCCCGCTTGCAGGCCGAAGCCGACCGGGCGCTGCGCAAGGGGCTGATCGCCTACGATCGGCGGCACGGCTGGCGCGGACCCGTTGCCAGGCTGGATCCGGGTCGCCCGGTCGCCGCCCAGGTCGACCGGACGAATGTGCCGGGGCTTCCGGACGAGTGGCGGCTGGCCGCGGTCGAGGCCGTTACGGGCTCCGCCGCGGAGATCCGACTGGTGTCCGGCGAGACGGGAACGATCCCGCTCGAGGAATTGCGCTGGGCCCGGAAGCGTCTCAACGGCCAGAAGCGGGGTCCGGCGATCGGGCGGGTCTCCGAAGTGCTTGCCGCCGGAGACGTGATCGCCGTCGAACGCAAGACCCGACCGGATGGCGCGCCGGGCGAAAGCTTCGTGCTGCGCCAGATCCCCGATGTCGAGGGCGCGCTGGTTGCGCTCGATCCCCATACGGGCCGCGTACTGGCGCTTGCTGGCGGCTTCAATTTCGAGGCAAGCGAGTTCAACCGCGCGACCCAGGCCAGACGCCAGCCCGGCTCGGCGTTCAAACCCTTCGTCTACCTCGCCGCGCTCGAAAGGGGCCTTACCCCGTCGAGCCTCGTTCTCGATGCCCCCTTCGTCATCGACCAGGGCCCGGGCGTCGGCAAGTGGAAGCCGTCGAACTACACCAGGCGGTTCTACGGCCCCAGCCCGATGCGGATCGGCATCGAGAAGTCCCGCAACCTGATGACGGTGCGCGTCGCCCAGCGGGTCGGAATGGAGGCCGTGGCGGGTTACGCGGAACGCTTCGGCGTGGTCGACCGGTTGCCGCGCCTGCTGTCGATGGCGCTCGGCGCGGGCGAGACCACCCTGCTTCGCTTGACGACCGCCTACGCAATGCTGGTGAACGGCGGCAGAAAGATCGTCCCGACATTCCTCGACCGGATCCAGAACCGCAACGGAAAGACCGTCTTCCGTCACGACGAGCGCGCCTGCCCCGGCTGCGTCGGGGTCCCCTGGACCGCTCAGGAGGAGCCCGAGGTTCCCGACACGCGAGAGCAAGTCGCCGATCCGGGTATCGCCTATCAGATGGTCTCCATGCTGGAGGGCGCGGTCGAGCGCGGCACCGGACGCCGTGTCCGGGCGGTCGGAAAGCCCCTCGGAGGAAAGACCGGGACCACCAATGACAGTATGGACGCCTGGTTCATCGGTTTCTCGCCCGACCTCGCGGTGGGAGTCTTCGTCGGCTTCGACTCGCCCAAGACCCTCGGGCCGCGCGAAACCGGTTCTTCGGTCGCGGCGCCCATCTTCCGCGATTTCATGAGGGCGGCGCTCGACAACGAGCCGGCGACGCCGTTTCGCATTCCTCCCGGTATTCGGCTGGTTCGCGTCGACGCCGCGACAGGCCTGGTCGCGCGGGGGGCGGGGAAGGGCGTCATTCTCGAAGCGTTCAAGCCGGGGACCGAGCCGGTCCAGGCCGGCCCTGTCGTCGATTTCGGCTCGGCGCCGACCGAGAAGAACCCCGCTACCCCTGTGCGCCGGCGCGACCTATATTAGCGCCGCCCGCCACGCCATCGACAAACCCCTGAGTCGAAAGACATGCGCGCCGAGATCGAATCCGTCCTCGGAGAAATCGAGCAGTCGCTTGCGCTGCTGAGGAGGCATCTTTGACCCGGAGCGCTCCGAGGCGCGCCTCGCGGAACTGAACGCCCTTGTGGAAGATCCGGCGTTCTGGGACGACCCGGAAGCCGCGCGCGAGGTAATGCGCGAGCGGACCAGGATCGAGAACGCGCTCGGCGGCTACCGCGCCCTCGCCCGCGAAATGCAGGACAACCGGGATCTCATCGAACTCGGCGAAGCCGAAGGCGACGAGGAGGTCGTCGGCGAGGCCGAGGCCGCGCTGCTCGACCTTCGCGCCCGCGCGGCCCGGATGGAGACCGAGAGTTTGCTGTCCGGCGAAGCCGATTCCAACGACAGCTTCGTCGAAATCCACGCCGGCGCGGGCGGAACCGAGTCGCAGGACTGGGCGGAGATGCTGGCCCGGATGTACACGCGCTGGGCCGAAGCGCACGGCTATGCCGTCGAGGTTCTGGAGGAAAGCCCCGGCGAGGAGGCGGGCGTCAAGTCCGTCACGATGCGCGTCAAGGGCGAGAACGCTTATGGCTGGCTCAAGACCGAGAGCGGCGTTCACCGCCTGGTCCGGATCTCTCCGTTCGATGCGAGCTCCAGGCGGCATACCAGCTTCGCCTCCGTCGGGGCCTATCCGGTGATCGAAGACGATATCGAGATCGAGATCGAGGACAGGGACATCCGGATCGATACCTATCGCGCGTCCGGCGCCGGCGGCCAGCACGTCAATCGGACCGACAGCGCGGTCCGGATTACCCACATGCCGACCGGTATCGTCGTCCAGTGCCAGAACGACCGTTCGCAGCACCGCAACCGGGCCGCGGCCTTCGCGATGCTGCGCGCGCGCCTCTACGAGCTCGAACTGCAGAAGCGCGAGGCCGAGGCCCAGGCCGAGCATGCCGCCAAGAGCGACATCGGCTGGGGACACCAGATCCGCTCCTACGTCCTCCAGCCCTATCAGATGGTCAAGGACGTCCGGACGAACATCGAGAAGGGGAATCCGCAAGCGGTGCTCGACGGCGACCTCGACGCGTTCATGTCGGCCGCGCTCGCCGCGAGGCTGGGCGCGGGTTCGGGGAGTTCGGAGGCGTCCTAGCCCGCATTTCTCACCAGGGTCACGGCCTGCGTCGCGCCCAGGCGTCCGCCCCGCCAGGAGCGGGCCGAAGGGCGTAGCGG
>JAJEHI010000169.1 GCA_022823775.1 Defluviicoccus sp.
GAAGAGCTCCAGGGCCGGGAATACGGGTTCTGGGCGAACGTAAACCCGAAGGTGCCCCACCCGCGCTGGAGCCAGGCCACCGAGCGGCTGCTGGGCACCGGCAAGCGAGTGCCGACCCGGATCTACAACGGCTACGGCGAATTCGTGGCCGGACTCTACGCCGACCGCAAGAACGAACGCCTGTTCATGTGACCGGCCGCTGCCCTCCCCCGGCCCATCCCGCGAGCGGGAGGGGAGAAGGTAAGGGCGAGCGGCACCGCGCGAATCCCCCTCTCCCCCGCGGGGAGAGGGTCGGGGTGAGGGGGGACCTTTCGCACGGCGGTCGCGTATTGCTACAGCGGAAACTTCCGAAACAGGACGCTATCGCGCCGCCGCTTCCCGGATCGCCCGCCACACGCGTTCGGGCGTCGCGGGGAGCTCGATGTGGCGGATGCCGAGCGGCCGGAGCGCGTCGACGATGGCGTTCGCGACGGTTCCGGGCGATACCGCGGTGCCGCCTTCGCTCCCCGGCTTGACGCCGAGCGGGTTGGTCGGCGCGGGCACTTCCTGCAGCGCTGTCGTGAAGCCGGGCACCGTGTCGGCGCGCGGCATCGCGTAGTCCATGAAGCTCGCGCTCAGCAGCTGCCCGGTCGTCTCGTCGTAGACGCAGCGTTCGCTCAGCGCCTGGCCGAGCCCCTGGACGACGGCGCCATGGGTCTGGCCGTCGATCAGCAGAGGGTTGATCGCGCGCCCGACATCGTCGACCGCGGTATAGCGGACGATCTCGACGATGCCGGTCTCCGGATCGACCTCGACCTCGCAGACATGGCAGCCGCTGCCGAAGGCGGCCTTGCGGCTCTCGACCTCGGCGTCGGCCGCCAGCGGACCCCTGAGCCGTTCGGGCAGGTCGTCCCGCTCGTGCGCGGCGCGCGCGGCGTCGAACAGGTCGATCGAGCGGTCGGTGCCGACCACGGTATAGCGGCCCTCCAGGTACTCGATATCGTCGATGGCGGCTTCCAGCACATGGGACGCGATCTCCCGGCCGCGCGCGACGATCTCCTCCGAGGCCTGGCTCAGGATGATCGCGCCGAGCCGCATCGAACGTCCCGAGTTGGAGCCGCCGCCGACCTTGACGGCGTCGGTGTCGCCGAGGGTGAAACGGACGGTTTCGAAGTCCACCGACAGCAGCTCGGAAACCATCTGGCCGAACGCGGTCTCGTGCCCCTGCCCCGAATCCTGGGTGCCGATGACGACCTCGACCCGGCCCTCGGGGAGTATCTCGATCTCGGTCCGCTCGTGCGGCGCGCCGGTCGCGAGATCGATGTAGTTGGCGATCCCGATGCCGCGCAGCCTGCCGTCGGAAGAGGCGGCGCCCGCCCCGCCCGGCCACTCCGAAAGGGACACGGCCCGTTCCATCGCGGCCGGGAAGTCGCCGCTGTCGAAGGTGAGGCCGAGCCCGTTGAAGTACGGGATCGCCTCGGGCGGCACCATGTTGCGCCGGCGGATTTCGAGCCGGTCCATCCCGAGCCGGGCGGCCGCGATGTCGATCAGCCGCTCCATCGCATAGGTCACCTCGGGCCGGCCGGCGCTGCGATAGGGGTAGGTCGGCGGGGTGTTGGTCGCGACCGCGCGGGCCCGCGCGTGGCAGGCGCCGATCCGGTAGGTCAGCGGGAATATCTCCACCCCCTTGATCATCGGGATGAAGGAGACCGCGTGGGCGCCGATATTGCTGATGTTGGAAATGCGGAGCCCGAGGAAGCGCCCGTCCGCGTCGAGCGCCAGCGCCGCGTCGACCGCGAGGTCGCGGGCCTGGAAGTCGGTGAGGAACATCTCCGTCCTGTCGCCGGTCCATTTCACCGGCCGGCCGACCCGCCGCGCGGCCCACAGGACGATCGCGAATTCCGGGTAGAGCGCGTTCCGCGTGCCGTAGCTGCCGCCCACGTCGTTGGCGGTGACCCGAACCGCCTCGACCTCCACCCCGAGCACCGCGGCGAGATCGATCTTGTAGCGAACCACCCCGCCGCCGCCGGCGTGCAGGGTGTACCGCCCGGTCCCGGCATCGTAGGCGCCGACCGCCGTCCGAGGCTCCATCGGAACGCCGGTGCAGCGCGAGAGCGCGGTCCGCAGCGTCACCACCGCGTGAGCGCCGGCGAAGGCCCGGTCGGTCGCTTCGGCGTCGCCGACCTCGCCGTCGATGCAGATATTGGAGCCGTGTTCCTCCCACGCCGCCGGTCCGCCCTCCGCCGCCCGCCGGGTCGCCGCGATGGGCGGCAGCTCGGTATAGCGGACGGCGACGCGCTCGGCCCCGTCGCGCGCGGCGTCCACGGTCTCGCCGATCGCCACCGCCACCGCCTCGCCGACATGGCGCACGCGATCGACCGGGATCACCTCATGGGGCGGAACGAAGTGGTCGGTGCCGTCGCTGTTGGGGATTTTTATGTCGGGCGGGCTCGACGGCACGGTGACATGCGGAATGAGCCCGATCCCGTCGGCGGCCGCGTCCTCCCCGGTCAGGACGGCGATCATGCCGGGCACCGCAAGGGCGTCGGCCGTGCCGATCTCCTCGATCCGCGCGTTGGCGTGCGGCGCGCGGACCATGACGGCGAAGGCCTGCCCCGGCCGGTCGACATCGTCGCTGAAGCGGCCATGCCCGGTCACCAATCGCAGGTCTTCCACCCGCGGAAGCGGCCGGCCGATCATTCCCGTTCCGGATCCCATCGCCCGCCTGCTCCTAGATCAGGAAATTGCCGTGCGGCAGGCCGAGCAGCGCGCGGCCGTGCTCGGCGCCGTTGGCGTCCCACGAAACGCCGATATGTCCGATCCCCGCGTGAACGTCGCGGAAGAATCGCTGCAGCGGATTGCCGCGATAGTTCCCGGCTCCGCCGGAGGCGCGATAGAGAAGGTCCACCACGTCGGCGCATTTGCGGCAGGCATAGGCGGCGTCCGAACGCCAGCGGGTCTTCTCGACGTCGGTCGGCATGCGGCCCTCTTCGGCGATGGCGTGGGCCTCGCGCGGGCCGTCCCTCAGCTGCAGCCGGGTGGCGCGGATGACGCAGGCGGCTTCGGCGATCCTGATCTGCACCGCCGCGTGGTCCGCGATGCGCCCCCTGTCGAAGGTCGCGACCCGGGACCGCAGGGAGTCGGTGTAGAGGTCGAACGCGCCCCGCGCGGCGCCCAGCATGCAGCCCGCGAGGATATGGGAAAACAGCCCGAGCAGCGGCAGCCGATAGAGCGACGCCGGGTTGACCGCCGAGCCGGGCGTCGGTCCGCCGCGCATGTCGTGCGGGCTCAACGCCATGTAGCCCGGCACGAAGACGTTCTCGCAGGCTACGTCGTGCGAGCCGGTGCCGCACAGGCCGACCACGTCCCATGTGTCGATCACCTCGATGTCGCCGCAATCGACGACGAAGATGTGCGGGATCGGCTTTCCTTCCCCGCTTTCCGGCGGAACCATGCCGCCCAGCATGACCCAGTGCGATACGTCGATGCCGCTGGAGAACGGCCACCGCCCGCTCAGCTGGTAGCCGCCGTCCACCGGCACCGCCTTGCCGGGCGGGTAGACGGTGGCCGAGCCGATCCGGGCATCGGGGTTCGGCCCCCAGACCTCGTCCTGGGCACGCTCGGGCCACATGCCGAGCATCCAGTTATGCGAGACCAGGTTCGCCCAGACCCATGAGGTCGATGTGCAGGCGCGGCCGAGCTGTTCGCCGATATCGACGAACAGGCCGAAATCGCCCTCCGAACCGCCATAGCGGAACGGCTTGTAGATGCCCCAGAGGCCGGATTCCTGCAGGTCCTCGACCGTGTCGGGGTGAAGCTTCCGCAGACGCTCGGTCTCGTCGGCCCGCGCCGCGATCGGCTCGACCAGCCCGGTCGCCCGGCGGACCAGCTCTTCGCGGCTCGGCGCCGACGTCCGCAAGGACCCTTCGGCCATGGTCTCTCCCCGTGAAACGCCGGCCGATGATGGCCAAACCGGCCGGCCGGCGGCAAGTGCCGGATGGGCTCCCCGCTCAGCCCCGTGCACGCGGGTCCGCCAGCGGCAGGCCGAACAGCGCCTTGCCGTAATTCGTCGCCTGCGGATCCCACGCCGTGCCGACCTGGGACGAGGCCGCCCGGATGTCGCGCCAGATTCTCGCGACCGGGCTGTCCGGCTCCATCGCCCGCATCCCGGCGAGGGCATACAGCCGGTCGGCCGCGCGCAGGCAAAGCTGGACCGCGAACGAGTTGTTGCGCCTCCAGCGGGTCCGGGTCTCGAGGTCGGCAAGCCTGCCGGCCTCGGTGATCGCCGTCGCGTCGGCGCAATCCCTGAGCAGCATCGACCAGGCGGCGTCGATCTCGGCGCCGGACTCGGCGACGCGGGCCTGCACGGTAGGCTGCTCGGCGAGCTTCACGTTTCCCCGCGCGCCGGTCCGGTCGCGGATGTCGTCCACCACGTAATCCATCATCCCGCGCGCGAGCCCGACCGCCGGGGCGGAGAACGCGCGCGCCCCGATACCCCAGAACGGCAACCGGTAGATCGTCCCCGGGTTGATCCTGCTGCCGGGCGTCCGCAGCGCCTGTTCGTCCTGCACGCGGTGGATGCGGTATTCGGGGATGAACGCTTCCTCGACCCGGAGCGACCGGCTGCCGGTCCCGCGAAGTCCCGTCATATCCCAGTCGTCGATCACCTCGTAGTCGCTCTCGGGCACCGCAGCGAAGGCGACGAAGGGCGGCCCCTTCTCCGGCTTGAAGAACAGCTGGAGGTTGTTCCAGGAGGCGAAGTCGATGCCGCTCGAATAGTGCCACTCGCCGCTGACCTCGAAACCCCCGTCGACCTCGCGGATTTCGGCGGCGGGGTCGGGAAAGGACGAGGCCGTCTGCGCGTTCGGGTCGTCCGCCCAGAGCTCCTCCTGCGCGCGCCCGTCCTTGCGCCCGTTGATCCAGGTCTGCATCAGGAGGTTGGTGAATACCCAGGTGCTGGACCCGCAGCCGCGGCCGAGCTCGGCGGCGACGTCGATCATGGTTTCGAGATCGGCCTCGTAGCCGCCGTAGCGGGCGGGCTGGAGTATCCGGTAGAACCCGGCGTCGACGAACGCCTCATGGGTCGCCGGCGGGAGGGTTCGCGTGCGGTCCGGAATCGCCGCGCGTTCGCGCAGCACCGGCACCAGATCCCGCGCGCGTGCGACGAGCTCCTCGCGCAATCCGTTCCGGTTCGATGCCCCCGCCACCTAGCGCTTTTCTCCGGGGCCGCAACGGCGTTCGGCCTCGGTTCGCGCCGCGGAGCGCTGCGCGGCGTCCAGCTTCGCGTCCACGCGCTGTCCGTAGCTTTCGGCGACGGGCTGACCGGCGGCCGCGGCGCAGCCGAACCAGATCCGCGCCTCGACCAGATCGCGTTCCACACCGCGGCCCTCCGCGTGGAGGACGCCGAGATTGAACCGAGCCTGGGCGAGTCCGGCTTCCGCGGCCTTCCGGTACCAGCGGGCGGCGCCCGG
>JAJEHI010000058.1 GCA_022823775.1 Defluviicoccus sp.
AACCCCTCGCGCCGCGCGACATCGAGCGCGTGGCGGCGATCCACGACGCCTGCTTCGACGATGCGTGGTCGGACGACATGATCCGCCGGGTGCTCGGGACGGCCGGCGCTTTCGGGCTGGTGGCGCGCGCAACCGCCGATCTGTCCATCGTCGCCTTCGCGCTGGCCCGGATCGTCGTCGACGAGTGCGAGTTGCTGTCGCTCGGAGTCGCCCCGGACCGCCAGAGGCAGGGTATCGGCGCGGCGTTGCTCGATGCGGCGATGGAGCGGGCGGCGGCCCTCCGCGTGCGCCATTTCTTTCTCGAGGTCGGCGAGTTCAACGCTCCCGCCCGGCGGCTTTACGAAAGCCGCGGGCTCAGGGTCGTCGGCAGGCGCGCGGACTATTACGCGCTCGAGGGCGGCGGCGCGATGGATGCGCTCACGATGCGCTGCGAGCCGAATTCCGCCGCCGCCCGCCCGGCGGTTGGGGGGCGGCCGGGGATTTCCGAAAGCGCGGCTATGTCTTCGCGATCCTGAGGACCATGTCGCCGTCGCGCCGGTTTCCGTCGGGCACGAGGCTCGCGCTCTCCGGATCGTCCCCCAGCGGGCGCATCGCGACCACGCGGTGGCCCAGCTCCCTGACCGATGCCGGCACGTTTTCGATCGGCTCGGTGCCGCGCAGGACGATGGTGGCCGTATCGCCCGAAGCCATGCGTTCGATCAAAAGGCGCGTCCGCACGAAGGTCATCGGGCAGACATCCGCCGTGATGTCGAGAAAATGTTCCATAGCTGCGATACCGCGACACCGGACGGAACTATACCACCTGTCTCGCGACCTGCCGTTCCGCGCCGACGGAGCCGGAAATCGACTTTGACTATCCCCCCGCGACGACCTACCCTTTATCCCGGTGGCGGAGCGCGGAATGGAATCTCGGATCGAACAACTCTGCCGTGACAAGGGCATGAAGATGACCGGGCAGCGGCGCGCCATCGCCCGCGTGCTGTCGGATTCGAACGATCATCCCGATGTCGAGGAGTTGCACCGCCGGGTCGTCGAAATCGATCCCCGAGTCAGCATCGCCACGGTCTATCGCACGGTGCGTCTCTTCGAGGAACAGCATATCCTTGAAAGGCTCGATTTCGGCGATGGACGCGCGCGCTACGAAGAAGCGGAAGGCCGACACCATCACCACCATCTGATCAACCTCGAAACCGGCGAGGTGATCGAGTTCGAGAACGAGCAGCTCGAAGAGCTGAAGCGCAAGATCGCCCGCGACCTCGGATTCGATCTGGTGGGAGAACGCCTCGAACTCTACGGCGTTCCAGCGGGCAGCGGGCCGAAGACCAACTAGCCCGAAACAGCGGAGCCGGACCGCGCATGCGGCAGATCGAAACGGCCGGCAAGGCCGAACCGTCCGACCTTCCGGGATGCAACGCGGAAAGCAAGGACGATTTCCTGTCTCTGGTCCAGGGCGGGTTGGAGGCCCGGCTCGCGCGGACGGTGGAGGACATCGAGGCCGCCCAATCGCTGCGCTATCGCGTGTTCTACGACGAAATGAAGGCGAGACCGTCCGTCGAGACGGCGGCGCTGCGGCGCGACGCGGATTCCTTCGATGCGGTTTGCGACCATCTGCTGGTGGTCGACCCCGGCCGGCGCGATCTGCCCGGCGGCGTGGTCGGGACCTACCGCCTGCTGCGCCGGTCCGAGGCGCGCGCGCATGGCCGGTTCTATTCGGCCGACGAATACGACGTCTCGATCTTCGAGGACTATCCCGGCGAAACTCTCGAACTCGGCCGGTCCTGCGTTGAGCGGGACTACCGCAACCGGTCCACCATGCAGCTTCTGTGGCGGGCGATCGCGGTCTACGTGTTTCATCACGACATCGCCGTGATGTTCGGCTGCGCGAGCCTTCCCGGCACCGATCCCGAGGAGCTCGGCCTGCAGCTGTCGTACCTCTACTACTACCATCTCGCGCCGCCGGCGCTTCGTCCGCGGGCGCTCGAGGAGCGCTTCGTCGATATGCGGATCGTGCCGCGCGAGGGAATCGAGCCGCGCGCCGCGCTTGGCGAGATGCCGCCGCTGATCAAGGGCTATCTCCGGCTCGGCGGGTTCGTCGGGGACGGCGCCGTGGTCGACCATCAATTCAACACCACCGACGTGTCCATCGTGGTCAAGACGGATCTGGTGACCGACAAGTATTACCGTCATTACGAGCGCGACCGGCGCTAGGCGATGTCGGGCATGGTCTCCCCGCTTCGCGCCATCGCGAGGATCGTCGTCTATCTCGCGGTGACGTTGCCGCTGATGCCGCTGCAGGCCCTGGCGCTCGCGTTCGGCTGGAGGCTCGCCGTGAGCCTTCCGGTCTTCTACCATCGCCTGTGCTGCAGGATTTTCGGGTTCGACGTGAAGGTTCGCGGCAACCGCTCCTCCGCGCGTCCCACGCTCTTCATCGCCAACCACGCGTCCTATATCGACATAGTGATCCTCGCATCGGTGATTCCCGGATCCTTTATCGCGAAGGCCGAAGTCGCCTCCTGGCCGCTTTTCGGCACTCTCGCCCGATTGCAACGCACGGTGTTCGTCGAACGCCGGGGCCGGGCCGCTCGCGCCCAGCGCGAAACCATCCGCGACAGGCTGGAGCAGCGCGGGAACCTCGTGCTGTTCGCCGAGGGCACGACCTCCGACGGCTTGCGGGTCATGCCGTTCAAGAGCGCGCTGTTCTCCGCCGCCAAGGCCGGGGACGCCGACGTGCCGGTGCCGATACAGCCGGTCTCGCTTGCCTATACGGGGCTCGACGGGATGCCGCTCGGACGCACGCTCAAGCCGTTCGTCGCCTGGTACGGCGACATGTCGATGGCATCGCATGCGTTCGCGCTGCTGGGGCTCGGAAAGATAACCATCGAGGTGCTGTTCCATCCCGTCGTCCGCTACGATTCCTTCGCCTCCCGCAGGGCGCTCTCGGACCACTGCCGGGCGGTCGTCGCCGACGGGGTGTCGACGGCCAATGCGGGGCGCGGCGGCGATTGGCAAGGCGCGAACGAGGCCGCGCCGGTTCCGGTTTCTTGACTCGTCCGCGCCTCGTGCTAGCCTCCAGACCCCGCCGCGTGGCGCGGTATTAGGATTGCGTCATTGGCAAAGCGGCTCTTCATCAAGAGTTATGGATGCCAGATGAACGTCTATGACGCCGGTCGAATGGCCGATGTCATGGCGGTCCACGGCTATGCGCAAACGGATTGCGCCGACGAAGCCGAGATAACCGTCCTCAACACCTGCCACATCCGCGAGAAGGCGTCGGAGAAGCTGTTTTCCGACCTCGGCCGGCTGCGCCGATCCTCGCGGCGACGGGCGCGGAACGAGGGAGAAAACGCCCCGATCGTCGTGGTCGCGGGCTGCGTCGCCCAGGCCGAAGGCGCCGAGATCATGCGCCGCGCGCCCTGGGTCGACATCGTCGTCGGGCCCCAGACCTACCACCGTTTGCCCGAGCTGGTGCGGCGCGCCCGGACCGGCGAGCGGGGGCTGCTCGATATCGAGTTTCCGCTCGAATCCAAATTCGACCGTCTTCCCGAAGAGGGCGCGTCCCAGGGGCCGGCGGCTTTCCTGACGATTCAGGAGGGCTGCGACAAGTTCTGCTCGTTCTGCGTCGTGCCTTACACCAGGGGGGGCGAGCACTCGCGCCCGGTCGCCGCGGTCGTCGCGGAGGCTGGGCGGCTGATCGAATGGGGCGCGCGCGAGATCACGCTGCTCGGGCAGAACGTGAACGCCTATCACGGCGAAGCGCCCCGGGGCGGAGCCGAATGGGGGCTGGGCCGGCTGATCCGCGCGCTGGCGGACCTGCCCGGTCTCGCGCGCATTCGCTATACGACGTCCCATCCGCGCGACATGGACGAGGACCTGATCGCCGCCCATGGCGAGGTGCCCGCGCTGATGCCCTACCTGCACCTGCCCGTCCAGTCCGGTTCCGACAGGGTGCTGGCCGCGATGGGCAGGCGCCACACGGCGGGGGAGTATGTCGACCTGGTCGGGCGCTTGCGCGCGGCGCGGCCCGGCCTCGCGCTCTCGTCGGATTTCATCGTCGGCCATCCCGGCGAGGAAGAGGCCGATTTCGAGGCAACGATGGCGCTGGTCCGGACCGTCGGCTTCGCCCAGGCCTATTCGTTCAAGTACAGCCCGCGGCCCGGGACGCCCGCGTCGGCGGCCGGAAACCAGATCGGCGAAGCGGTGAAGGCGGACAGGCTGGCCCGGCTGCAGGATCTCCTCAACGCCCAGCAGCGGGAATTCAACCGGCGGACGGTGGGACGCACGGTGCCGGTCCTGTTCGACAGGCGCGGGCGCAGACCGCATCAGCTGGCCGGGCGGACGCCCGCGATGCAGGCCGTTCACACAACCTGCGAGGATCCGGAGTCGCTCATGGGCGAAATCCGCGACGTGATCGTGACGGAGGCGCACGCGAATTCCCTGGCGGGAGAACTGGCGGACGCGCGGTCGCCGTTCGCCGGTGCCTCGCGAAACCCCGAAACGGGGCGGGCGATCGCTTGACCGTCGACCGTCCCGATATCCGCCTCGCGGCGCAGCCCGAGCACATGCGCATCAGCTTCGACGACAACGCGTTGCTTCCGCTCCTCTATGGCGAGTTCGACCGCAATCTCGCCCGGATGGAGCAGCAGCTCGCGGTTTCGCTGTCCTCCCGCGGCAACACCGTCGCGATCAGCGGGCCCGCCGGACAGGCCCGCATCGCGCGCGACGCGCTGGCCGCGCTCTACAGCCGGCTGGAGCGGGGGCTCGGCGTCGACCGGGCCGAGGTCGACGCGGCGATCCGTCTGGCGGAAGGCGCCGCCAACGGCGCCGGCGAGGCCGCGGACACGCCGGTCATCCTCACCCCGCGCCGGCATGTCACGCCGCGCTCGTCCGGACAGGCGCGCTACATGACCGCGCTCCGCGAGGCCGAGCTGGTCTTCGGCATCGGGCCCGCCGGCACCGGGAAGACCTATCTCGCGGTGGCCGAGGCGGTCGCGATGCTGAACAGCGGGGCGGTCGACCGGATCATCCTGTCGCGCCCGGCGGTCGAGGCCGGGGAGCGGCTCGGCTTTCTGCCCGGCGACATGCGCGAGAAGATCGACCCCTATCTGCGGCCGCTCTACGACGCGCTCTACGACATGATGCATTTCGATCAGGTGACCAAACGGCTCGACGCCGGCCAGATCGAGATCGCGCCGCTCGCCTTCATGCGCGGGCGCACCCTGTCGAACGCCTTCGTCATTCTCGATGAGGCGCAGAACACTACCCATGTGCAGATGAAGATGTTTCTCACCCGGCTGGGCGACAACGCCCGCATGGTGGTGACCGGCGATCTCAGCCAAATCGACCTCCCGCCCGGGATGACGTCCGGGCTTGCCCATGCCGTCGATACGGTCAGGCGGGTCGAGGGCGTCCGGATCGTCGCCTTCGACGATTCCGACGTGGTCCGTCACGATCTGGTGGTCCGGATCGTCCAGGCCTATGACGATCCCCAGGGTGGATCAGCGTCGACGAAGACGAAGGATGAATAGGGCGCATTGAACGCGGAAACGGGCATTCAGGTCCGATGCCGGAGCTGGACCGAGGCGCTGGACGACGCGCCGCTTCTGTGCCGCCGCGCGGTCGACGCCGCTTGCCGGATCGCCGCCGGGGACGCCGACGGCCGGACCGTGGAAATCGGAATCGCGCTTGCCGACGACGCCGAGACGGCGCGGCTCAACGGACGCTATCGCGGCATCGAACGGCCCACTGACGTGCTGTCCTTCGCGAGCGGAGAACCCGTCGGCGGACCAGGGCGGGCGGAGGAACCGCCCGCGATGCTGGGCGACATCGTGATTGCCTTCGAGACCAGCGCCCGCGACGCCGCGCGCGCCGGCAAGCGTCTCGATCACCATCTGCAGCATCTCGTGGTGCACGGATTGCTGCACCTCCTGGGCTATGATCACGAAACGGAACGCGACGCAAGCTGCATGGAAACGATGGAAGTGGAGATCTTGAAGCGGCTCGGGATCGCCGATCCCTACGGCGATGCCGTCGCGGCCGCCCGTTGAGACGATGAACGATCACTCCGACCCTGGAAAGCCCCGTGGCAACGGGGCCAACCCGGAACGCTCGCCGCCCGCGCGAGGGCTTCGGCCCTGGCTCAAACGCCTGTTCGGCCAGCGGAATGGCGGCGAATCCCTGCGTGACACGATCGAAGAGCTGATCGAGCAGGAAGACACCGCGAACAGCGAGGCGGGCGAGGAAATCGTCTTCCTGCGAAACGTGCTGCGGCTGCGCGACCTCGCGGCCAGCGACGTGATGGTGCCGCGTGCCGATATCGTCAGCGTCGAGATCGACACCCCGCTCGACGAATTGACTTCGTTGATGAGCGGCTCGGCCCATTCCCGGATGCCGGTCTACCGGGAGACCCTCGACGACGCCGTCGGTATGGTCCACATAAAGGATGTGGTGGCCTGGCGGGGTTCGGACGAAGCCTTCACGATCGGCGAGATCCTGCGGCGCATCCTGTTCGTCGCGCCCTCGATGCCGATCCTGGAGCTGCTGCTTCAGATGCGGGTCAGCCGTATCCACATGGCGCTCGTGGTCGACGAGTTCGGCGGCACGGACGGGCTGGTCACGATCGAGGACCTTGTCGAGGAAATCGTGGGCGAAATCCAGGACGAACACGACCCCGACGTGGAACCGATGATGGCCGACCGGCCCGACGGCTCGATCGAGGCAGACGCGCGCGTCGCCATCGCGGACTTCGAAACCAGGATCGGCGCGTTGCTGACGCCCGCCGAACGGCAGGCCGATATCGACACCCTCGGCGGCCTGGTCTTTACGCTCGCCGGGCGCGTGCCTTCTCGCGGCGAGATAATCCGGCACCCCTCCGGCGCGGAGTTCGAGGTTCTCGATGCCGACCCGCGGCGCATCAAGCGGCTCAGGGTATGCCGACCCCCGGCGCCGAACGGCTGACCGGGACGGGCTCCCGACGACCTTCGCATCTGGCCCGCCTGGCGGCAGCGCTGGCGGCGCTGAGCGGGTGGCGCTGCTGGCTGGTCGCCTGGCTCCTCGGGCTCGGATCGGTGCTGGCCCTGCCCCCGGTCGGATTTGTCCCGGCGCTCTTCGTCGCGCTTCCCGCGCTGGTCTGGCTGATCGACGGGGCCGCCACCAGGCGTGCGGCCTTCGCCGTCGGCTGGTGGTTCGGCCTCGGGCACTTCATGGCCGGCACCTACTGGATCTCGAACGCGCTCCTGGTCGAGGCCGACCGCTACGCCTGGCTCGTTCCGCCGACGCTGCTCGGCGTGTCGGCGTATCTTGCGATTTATCCGGCGCTGGCCGGCGTCTTTGCGCGGTGGGTGGGTCCCGGGTGGACGCGCGTCGCGGCCCTCGCCGTCGGCTGGACCGTTCTCGAGATGGTACGAGGGATCGCCTTCACCGGCTTTCCGTGGAATCCCATCGGCTCCGTCTGGAGCGATGTTCCGGCGATGCTCCAGCCGGCCGCGGCCGTCGGTGTCCACGGTCTCGGCCTGCTGACGGTCGCGCTGGCCGCGGCGCCAGCGCTGCTCGCGTGGGGCGGACGCGCCGGGGTTGCGGTCGCGGTGGCGGTTCCGCTCGCGCTGGCGGCTCTTTGGGGAGGCGGCACGCTGCGTCTGCCGCAAGCGGCAACGGCGGCCCATCCCGGGATCCGGCTGGGTATCGTCCAGCCCAACATTCCGCAGCACGAGAAGGTCCGGGCGCGGTTCAGGGCGCGCCACTTCGCCAAGCACCTCGCGATGACGGAGGCCGCCGCCGGAACCGGCATAACCCACTTCGTCTGGCCCGAGACCGCGATCGGATTCGCTTTCTCCCGGACGCCCGGCGCCGCCCGGGCGGTGGCGCGGACCGTACCGGAGGGCGGGCTCGTGATCGCCGGCGCGCTCCGGGCCGGCCCGCCCGGACAACGGCCGGCGCGCATCTGGAACAGCCTGGTCGCCGTCGATGGCGATGGGCGAAGCGTCGCGGCCTACGACAAGGCGCGCCTCGTACCGTTCGGCGAATACGTCCCGCTGCGCTCCATTCTCGCCTTTACCCAGGTGACCGGGGGACGTTTCGATTTCAGCCGCGGCCCCGGTCCCAGGACGTTGAGCGTGGACGGATTGCCGCCTTTCAGCCCGTTGATCTGCTACGAAATAATTTTCCCCGGTCGCGTGGTCGGATCCGGCCGGCGGCCGCTATGGCTTCTCAACGTGACCAACGACGGATGGTTCGGCGACAGCGCCGGCCCTTATCAGCATTTCGCGGCCGCGCGCGTGCGGGCGGTCGAGGAAGGCCTGCCTGTCGTCAGGGCGGCGAATTCCGGGATCTCGGCGGTGATCGATCCGTTTGGCCGGGTGGTCGCGCGACTCGGGCTCGGGCGCGCCGGGGTGCTGGAGGCCGCGCTCCCGGTTTCCCTATCCGAACCCACGGCGTTCGCCCGGTTCGGCCACCTGCCGTTGTCGGTCTTTCTGGCCCTCGCGGCCGCCGGTCTTGCCGCGGTTCGGCGGTACAAGCCTCCGGCCTAGCGGGGCGTGCGCCGGCACGTTCGGTTCTCGACATGGACTCGTGACTGATAATTTAGTATAGAGTCCCATCTTCATCACATCGGTCGTTTGACGGCAAGGGAAGCTTTATCGTAACCAAGTGACCGTTGAACGTAGTTTTCCAGACATTGTCGCGAATATGATCTCGTCGGGTACGTTCGCGTTGCGGCGAACCGCAAAAAGAAGAATTGGATTTTAATATGGCGGATTATCCAACAAGCCCTTCGGCTCCCCAGACACGCGGGCGGCGCGGCCGTTCGAATTCGATCGACGTCCACGTGGGCGGCAGGGTGCGGATGCGCCGAACCCTGCTCGGATTGAGTCAGGAAAAGCTTGGCGAGGCGCTGGGCCTTACCTTTCAGCAGGTGCAGAAATACGAACGCGGCGCCAACCGGATCAGCGCAAGCCGCCTGTTCCAGATCGGGCGCGTGCTGGATGTCCCGGTCTCCTTCTTCTACGAGGAGATGCCCGACGAGGTTGCCCGCGAGGCTCCCCAGCCCGTGATGCCGGGTCTGGCCGAAAGCCAGGACCGTTTCGAGCACGACCCGCTCGTCAAACGGGAGACGCTGGAACTCGTCCGCGCCTATTATCGCATCGCCGATCCGCGGGTCCGCAAGCGGGCGTTCGACCTCATCAAGGCGATAGCCCGGGCCGAGACCGACGGGGATCCCGCGCTCGACGTCTAGCCGTTCGTCCAGTCCGGTTGACGGAACCGGGGTGCCCCTGCGACAACGTCGCGTGTGGAGCGATGAAATCGTGGGAGGGGCGAGAGCGTGCTGAAACGGGATTTCGTATTCACCAGCGAGTCCGTGTCGGAGGGGCATCCCGACAAGGTCAGCGATCGCATTTCCGATGCCGTGGTGGATGCGTATCTCTCCGCCGACGCCGACTCCCGCGTCGCCTGCGAGACGCTCACGACGACCAACCGGATCGTGATCGCGGGCGAGGTGCGCGGACCGGTCGACCCGCAGGACATGGAAGCCGTCGCCCGCGACGCGGTGAGGGACATCGGCTACGAGCAGGACGGGTTCCACTGGGAGAACGCGGAGGTGGCAGTCTATCTCCACGCCCAGTCGACGGACATCGCCCAGGGTGTGGACGCCTCGGGGAACAAGGACCTGGGC
Organism: Defluviicoccus sp.; assembly: GCA_022823775.1. Taxonomy (GTDB): domain Bacteria; phylum Pseudomonadota; class Alphaproteobacteria; order MPNO01; family MPNO01; genus MPNO01. The sequence goes on from JAJEHI010000058.1 coordinate 9,665, forward strand.
GCCGGCGACCAGGGCATCATGTTCGGCTTCGCCTGCGACGAGACGCCGTCGCTCATGCCCGCCCCGATTCATTACGCGCACGCGATCCTTCGGTCGATCGCGGAGGCGAGACGAAACGGCGAGGTCGACGGCTTCGGTCCGGATTCCAAGAGCCAGATCTCGTTGCTCTACCGGGACGGGCGGCCCGTCGGGGCGACCTCGGTGGTGGTCTCGACCCAGCACCATGAAGGGCTCGATCAGGACGCGGTGAAGGAGCTGGTCCGACCGCACGTTCTGTCGATCCTGCCCGACGGCTGGATGTGTCCGGAAGACGAGTTCTACGTCAACCCGACCGGCCGGTTCGTGATCGGCGGTCCGGACGGCGACTGCGGCCTCACGGGGCGCAAGATCGTCGTCGACACCTATGGCGGCGCCGCGCCGCACGGCGGCGGCGCGTTCTCCGGCAAGGATGCCAGCAAGGTCGACCGCTCGGCGGCATACGCGGCGCGATACGTGGCGAAGAACGTGGTGGCCGCGGGGCTCGCCTCGCGCTGCACCATCCAGGTCTCCTACGCCATCGGCGTCGCCAAGCCGCTCTCGGTCTATATTCACACGGAAGGAACCTCCACGATCGACGAGGAGAAGATCGCCGGAGCGGTCCAGGAGGTCATGGATCTGTCGCCGCGCGGGATCCGGGAACGGCTTCGTCTCCTGCAGCCGATCTACGCCCGCACCGCGGCCTACGGCCATTTCGGCCGCGACCCCGAACCCGATGGCGGCTTTTCCTGGGAGAAGCTGGACCTTGTGGAGGACCTCAGGAGCGCGCTGACCTAGGGACGGGCGCGCACCCCTACCGGTGGAAGAGGCGAAACGCATCCTCTACGGGCGGCGGCGCGGGCGAAAGCTTCGCGGCGGCCAGCGGGAACTGCTCGACGATGTCGTGCCCGGGCTGGATATCGCGCTCGACGAGGCGGCGCGCCCCGTCGCGCCGGAGACCCTGTTCGACCGCCCGGTACGCGAGGTCTGGCTCGAGGTCGGCTTCGGCGCGGGCGAGCACCTGCTGACCCAGGCCGCGGCCAACCGCGACGTGGGATTGATCGGCTGCGAGCCCTACGTGACCGGCGTGGTCCGCATGGTCCGGGGACTGGTCGACGCCCGGCTCGACAATGTCAGGCTCTGGCGCGACGACGCCCGGCTCCTGATCGACGGCCTCGCGGAAGCCTCCCTTTCCAGGGTCTTCGTGCTGTTTCCCGATCCCTGGCCCAAGACCCGCCACCACAAGCGGCGCTTCCTCTCGCGGCCGGTGGTGGAACGTCTCGCCGCCGTCATGCGCGACGACGCGGAACTCAGGATCGCCACCGACGACAGCGGCTACCTGGTCTGGATCCTCGACCGTCTCCGGAGGTCCGGGTCGTTCCGCTGGACGGCCAGGACGGCGTCCGACTGGCGCTCCCGCCCCTCCGATTGGCCCGCCACACGCTACGAGCTCAAGGCGATAGAGGAAGGCAGGCGGTGCGCCTATCTCCGCTATCGGCGACTCCCGCGCGACCGACAAGGCGCTTGAAAGACGGGGGGCGAGGCCCTATCTTGCGTGCGAACCGAAATTTGCGTCGCACAAGAAGAAAGTGGGCACGCCGCCCGCTTTTTTTTGTCCGCGCCGCCGTGTGAGAGGATCGCAACGGATTGCAGGCGATCGGCGAGGTCGAACGGCTGGTAGGTCCGTCCATCGAGGGGCTCGGATACGAACTCGTGCGGGTTCGTCTGACCGGCGGAGGCGTGCCGACGCTGCAGGTCATGGCGGAGCGCAAGGACCGCCGCGAGATGAGCGTCGACGATTGCGCCGAGATCTCGCGTCTGGTTTCGGCGGTGCTGGACGTCGAGGATCCCATCCCCGGGTCCTACACGCTCGAAGTGTCCTCGCCCGGCCTCGACCGTCCGCTGGTCCGGGCCGGCGACTACGAGCGCTTCGCCGGTTGCGAGGTCCGGGTGGAGACCCGCAGGCCGATCGCCGGGCGCAAGCGGTTCCGGGGCCGCCTCGTCGGCCGTCGGGGGGAGGACGTGGTGGTCGCCATCGGGGATGTCGAGCACGCGATCCCTTTCGACGAGGTGCTGCGGGGCAAGCTTATGCTGACGGATGCGCTGATCGCGGATGCAATGAAAGGACGGGGTAGGTAGTCGCCATGGACATGGATGCCATACCGGCCGCCGGGATGGACCGGCTGGAGCTTCTTCAGGTCGCCGATACCGTCGCGCGCGAGAAGTCGATCGAGCGCGACGAGGTGCTGGAGGCGATGGAGCAGGCGATCCAGAAGGCCGCCAGATCCAAGTACGGGCAGGAGCACGACGTCCGTGCCTATATCGACCGCAAGAGCGGCGACATCAAGCTGGCCCGCATTCTCGAGGTGGTCGAGGAGGTCGAGAACGAGATCACCCAGCTTACGCTCGAACAGGCGCGGCGCAGGAAACCGGACGCCGCGGTCGGCGATTTCCTGATCGATCCCCTGCCTCCGATCGATTTCAGCCGCATCGCGGCGCAGACGGCCAAGCAGGTAATCGTCCAGCGGGTGCGCGACGCCGAACGCCAGCAGCAATACGAGGAATACAAGGACCGCGCCAGCGAGGTGGTCAACGGAATCGTCAAGCGCGTGGAGTTCGGCAACCTCACGGTTGACCTGGGGCGCGCCGAGGCGGTGCTTCGGCGCGACGAGATGATCCCCCGCGAATCCTTCCGCGCCGGCGACCGGGTGCGCGCCTATATCTACGATGTCCGGTCCGAGCCGCGCGGCCCGCAGATCTTCCTGACCCGGACCCGGCCCGAGTTCATGGCCAAGCTGTTCGCCCAGGAAGTGCCGGAGGTCTACGACAAGATCATCGAGATCCGGGCGGTCGCCCGCGATCCCGGCAGCCGCGCCAAGATAGCGGTGCTGTCCAACGATTCCAGCATCGATCCGGTCGGCGCCTGCGTCGGCATGCGGGGCAGCCGCGTCCAGGCCGTGGTCGGCGAGCTCCAGGGCGAGAAGATCGACATCATCCAGTGGAATCCCGATCCCGCGACCTTTATCGTCAACGCGCTGGCGCCGGCGGAGGTCGCCAAGGTGGTGCTCGACGAGGACCAGCGCCGGATCGAGGTCGTGGTTCCCGACGACCAGCTCAGCCTCGCGATCGGCCGCCGGGGACAGAATGTCCGGCTGGCGTCCCATCTCACCCAATGGGAGATCGCGATCCTCACCGAGGACGAGGAGTCGGAGCGCCGCCAGGAAGAGTTCCGGACCCGCTCGCAGATGTTCATCGACGCCCTCGATGTCGATGACGTGCTCGCCCACCTGATCGTCGCCGAGGGCTTCTCCTCGGTCGAGGAGGTGGCGTTCGTGCCGATGACCGACCTCCTCTCGATCGAGGGTTTCGACCAGGATCTCGCCGACGAGTTGCGCGACCGCGCGAGGGCTCACCTGGCGGAGGAAGAGGCGCGGTCGACCGCCCGGCGCCGCGAGCTGGGGGTTTCCGACGAACTCGCCGCGATTCCCGGGCTGACACCCGCGATGGCGGTCACCCTGGGCGAGGCCGACATCCGGTCGCTCGACGATTTCGGCGATCTCTCGACCGACGAGGTGATCGACCGGGAAGAAGGCGTGCTGCGCGAATACGATCTTGCCGAGGAAGAGGCCGATCGGCTGATAATGGCGGCCCGGGCGCACTGGTTCGACGACGAGGAACCGAAAGGCGAGACGGACGATGCAGCCGCGGACGGCGTCGAGGCGGAAGCTGCCGCGGCGCCCGATCCGATGTCCTGACCGTCCGGTTCCGGAGATGGCACCGTGTCGGTCCACCGGAAAGCGCAGGAAACGACCGGCAACGCGAGGCGTTGCCTGGTAAGCCGCGAAACCCTGCCACGCGAGCGCTTGGTTCGGTTCGCGGTCGGGCCGGACCGGGAAATCGTGCCCGACGTCGCCGGCCGTCTGCCGGGACGCGGATTGTGGCTCCAATCGCGCCGGGATATAGTTGAGCGCGCCGTGGCGACGAATGCCTTCGCGAAGGCCGCCCGCCGCGACGTGACGGTGCCCGACGGGCTCGCCGACCAGGTCGAGCGTCTGCTCGCCGGGCGCTGCGTCGACCTCATCGGGTTCGCGCGACGCGCGGGCGACGCGCTCGCGGGCTTCGAGGCGGTGCGGCGGGTATTGCAGCGCGGCGGAGCGGCGCTTCTGTTGGTCGCCGCCGACGGATCGGTGCGGCAGCGCGATCGCCTGCCGTTGACGCGGGTGCGTGACCGCATCGTGGACGTGCTGGTCTCCACCGAGCTCGGCGGCGCGTTCGGTCGGGACGCGGTGACCTATGCGGCGTTGAGCCCCGGCGGCCTTGAGGGACGGGTGTGGACCGAAGCCGCGCGTCTGGCAGGATTTCGGACGGCGCAAGAGAGTTGGACGATATGACTGAGCAGAACGAACAAAAGCCCGCGAAGAAGAAGCTCAGCCTGTCGCGGCCGGGCCGGCTGGAACTCAAGAAGACCGTCGACGCCGGACAGGTGCGGCAGAGCTTCTCGCACGGCCGGACCAAGGCGGTCGCGGTCGAGGTGCGCCGCAAGCGGACTTTCGCCCAGTCCGCCGACGGCGACATGACCGAAGTCAAACCCGTTCCCGCCGAAGTCGAGGCGGTGACGGCGGATGCCGTCCCGGAGGCGGTCGCGCCCGTCTCCGAGGCCGTTTCCGCCGAGGAAGGGCAGCGAACCCAGCCGCGCGAGCTGACCGAGCAGGAAAGAGCCGCCCGCGCCCGCGCCCTGGTGGGGCTGAAGCAGACCGAGGCCGAGCAGCGCGCGGCCGACGAGGCGCGCAGGGCGCTCGAGAAGGCCGCCGAGGAAGAACGGCGCCGCAGGGAAGAGGAACGGGCCGAGCGGGAACGCGCCGAGGCCGAGGCCCGCGCCCTGGAGGAAGAGCGCGCGGTAGAGGCGACCGCGGAACAGCCCGCGCCGGCAAGCGACGCCGCCGAGGCCAAGCCTGCCCAGAAGCCCGCCGTCCGCGCCCCGGCGAGAGAGGCCGCCGCCCAGACGGAAGAGGGCGAGGCCGAACGGCCGCGCGGACGCCGATCCGGCCGGCCGGAGCCCCGCCGGCTCGCGCCCAAGCGCGGCGAACAGCGGCGGCGTTCCGGTCGCCTGACCATCGCGCAGGCGCTGGACGACGAGGAACGCCAGCGCAGCCTCGCTTCGCTCAGGCGACTCCGAGAGCGTGAGAAACGGGCCCAGCGGCGTTCCGACGAACCCATCGCCAAGGTCGTGCGCGATGTCGTGATTCCCGAGACCATCACCGTACAGGAACTCGCGGGCCGGATGGCGCAGCGAGGCCCCGATGTCATCAAGACCCTGATGGGCATGGGCATCATGGCGACCATCAACCAGTCGCTCGACGCCGATACGGCGGAACTGGTGGTCGCCGAATACGGCCACAACGTCAAGCGCGTCAGCGATGCCGATGTCGAGATCGGGATCAGGGGCGAGGAGGACACCGACGCGGAGCTTCAGCTGCGCCCGCCCGTGGTCACGGTCATGGGGCATGTCGACCACGGCAAGACGTCGCTGCTCGATGCGCTGCGCAAATCCAACGTGGTCGCCGGCGAGGCCGGCGGGATCACGCAGCACATAGGCGCCTATCAAGTGACCCTCCCGGGTGGGAACCAGAAGATCACCTTCATCGACACCCCGGGCCATGCCGCGTTCACCGCGATGCGCGCCCGCGGCGCCAACGTCACCGATATCGTGATCCTGGTGGTCGCCGCCGACGACGGGGTGATGCCGCAGACCGTCGAGGCCATCGACCATGCGCGCGCCGCCGAAGTGCCGATCATCGTCGCGGTGAACAAGATCGACCGGCCCAACGCCGACCCCTCCCGCGTGCGCAACGAGTTGCTGCAGCACGAGCTGGTGGTCGAGGAGTTCGGCGGGGACGTGCTGTCCATCGACGTTTCCGCGGTCGAGGGCACCAATCTCGACAAGCTGCTCGAGACCGTCGTCCTCCAGGCCGAAATTCTCGAGCTGCGGGCCAACCCGGAACGCGCCGCCGACGGCGTGGTGATCGAATCCAAGCTGGAGCGCGGCCGGGGCTCGGTGGCGACGCTGCTGATCCAGCGGGGGACGCTCAAGACCGGCGATATCGTGGTCGCCGGCAGCGAATGGGGACGGGTGCGGGCGATCGTCGACGATGGCGGCGCGCAGGTCCGTTCGGCCGGCCCCTCGGTGCCGGTGGAAATCCTCGGCCTCAACGGAACGCCCGCCGCGGGCGATGAGTTCAGCGTGGTCGAGAACGAAACGCGCGCCCGCGAGATCACCGAGTTCCGCGTTCGCCGCGAGCGCGACGCGCGGGCCGCCAGGGCCACGCGCGGAAGCGTGGAGCAGATGTTCTCCAATATCGGCCGCGAGGAGAAGAAGGAGTTCGCGCTGGTCATCAAGGCCGATGTCCAGGGCTCGGTCGAGGCCATTCAGGCCAACGCGGAGAGCTTTTCCACCGACGAGGTCGGGGTTCGCGTGCTCCATGCCGGGGTCGGAGGGATCAACGAATCCGACGTGACCCTGGCTTCGGCGTCGGGAGCGGTCATCGTCGGCTTCAATGTCCGCGCGGGTCCGCAGGCGCGCGAGCTCGCCGCGCAAGGCGGCGTCGAGATCCGGTACTACTCGGTGATCTACGACGTGCTCGACGACATCAAGGCGGTGCTCTCCGGCATGCTCGCGCCGATCGCGCGAGAGCACTTCCTCGGCAATGCCGAGATCCTGCAGGTGTTCAACATCTCCAGGCTCGGGCGCGTCGCGGGCTGCCGGGTTTCGGAAGGGCTGGTGCGCCGGGGGTCGAGGGTGCGGCTGCTGCGCGACAACGTGGTGATCCACGAGGGCACGCTCTCCAGCCTGCGGCGCTTCAAGGACGAGGTGCGCGAGGTCCGCGAAGGGTTCGAATGCGGCATGGCGTTCGAGAACTATCAGGACCTGAAGGAAAGCGACGTCATCGAGTGCTTCGACGTGGAAGAGGTCGCCCGGACGCTCTAGCCCGGCGCCCGCCGGCAGCGGACGGAACCCATGGCACGGCGGCGGCATTCGGCCCGAGGGCCTTCGCAACGGCAACTCAGGGTGGGCGAGGCGGTGCGCCACGCGCTCAGCCGCCTGTTCGAGCGCGACGTCGTAAGGGACCCCGAGCTGGCGGGCGTGCCGATCACCGTCGCCGAGGTGACGATGAGCCCGGACCTGAAGGTCGCCACGGTCTACGTGCTTCCGCTGGGCGCCGACGAAGCGGATCGCGATCCCATCGTCGAGGCGCTCAACCGGGTCGGACCCGCGCTCCGGCGCATGCTGGGGCCGATGGTGGCGCTCAGGTTCCTGCCCGAATTGCGGTTCGCGGCCGATACGCGCTTCGAGCGGGCGGAGCGTATCGAGGCGCTTTTGCACGAGGCGCGCGCCGGCTCGACCGGGAACGGCGGCGATGGCGCGTAGGCGCAAGGGCAGGCCGGTCCACGGCTGGATCGCGGTCGACAAGCCGAAGGGCATGTCGTCCGCCCGGGCCGTGGCGCGCGTCCGCCGGATCGTCGGCGCCGCCAAGGCGGGTCACGGCGGTACGCTGGATCCGCTGGCGACAGGGGTCCTGCCGGTCGCGCTCGGGGAGGCCACCAAGACCGCGTCGTGGGCGATGGCCGGCGACAAGATTTATCGGTTCACGCTGCGCTGGGGCGAACGGCGCGATACCGACGACGGGGAAGGGGCGGTAATCGAGACCAGCGACGTGCGTCCGTCCGAGGCCGCGGTTCTCTCGGTCATCGACCGCTTCACCGGCGACATCGTCCAGCGGCCGCCCCGCTATTCGGCGGTCAAGCTGGACGGGCGGCGCTCCTACGATCTTGCTCGCGCCGCGGTCGATTTCGAGGTCCCGGAACGAGTCGTCGCGGTCCAGACGCTCGTTCTTCTCGACATGCCCGATACCGACCGCGCGCTGTTCGAGATGCGCTGCGGCAAGGGAACCTACGTGCGCAGCCTCGCGCGAGACCTTGCCGCGGCGCTCGGCACCGTCGGTCATGCCGACGAGATCCGGCGCACCGCCGTCGGACCGTTCACCGAGGCGGACACGATTCCGCTAGATATCCTCGAGACGCTGGTGCATAGTGCGCCCGCGCAAGACTACCTGCTGCCGATCGAGGCCGCGCTGGACGACATCCCGGCCGTGCCCGTGTCGGATTTGCAGGCTTCCTTGCTGAGACACGGCCAACCTGTCCGCATTTCCGCTCGCGAGCGGGGCGCCACCGCGGTCGAACGCGTCGCCGAGGGCGACACGGTGCTTGCGATGGCGGACGGCATGCTGGTCGCGCTCGCGCGCTTCGAGGACGGAACGATCCGCCCGACGCGCGTCATCAACCCGTAACCCGGAGTCCACGATGTCGATCACGTCCGCTCGCAAGGCCGAGCTCATCAACGAATACGCCACCGCCCCGACCGATACCGGGTCGCCCGAGGTCCAGGTCGCGATCCTCTCGGAACGCATCCTGAACCTCACCGAGCATCTGAAGGAACACAAGAAGGACTACCACTCGCGCCGCGGCCTGCTGGTGATGGTGGGGCAGCGGCGACGGCTGCTCGACTATCTCAAGCGCAAGGACCAGTCCCGCTACAGCACGCTTATCGGGCGTCTGGGGCTGAGGCGCTGAAACTCCGGAGCCGGTCGGAGGGCAAGAGCCCGTGACGACCGCGGCTCCGGGACCGAAGCCGCCGGCGCTTGCGCCGGCATGCCGATCGATACCGAAATAACCACGCATGCAAGGCGCGTCGCACGGGGCGGCGCGCCGTTTGGAAGGATGGAAGAATGTTTTCGATTCACCGGAAAGAACTGACCTGGGGCGGCCGCCCGCTGGTCATCGAGACGGGACGGCTCGCCCGACAGGCGGACGGCGCGGTGCTCGTGACCTACGGCGAGACCACCGTGCTCTGCACCGCGGTCGCGCAGAAGGAGCCCAGAGCCGGGGTGGATTTCTTTCCGCTCACCGTCAACTACCAGGAAAAGGCCTTCGCGGCCGGACGCATCCCGGGCGGATTCTTCAAGCGCGAGGGCCGCCCGTCGGAAAAGGAAACGCTGACATCGCGGCTCATCGACCGGCCGATCCGGCCGCTCTTCGCGAGCGGGTTTCGCAACGAAACCCAGGTCATCTGCACGGTGCTGAGCCACGACCTGGAAAACGACCCCGACATTCCGTCTCTGGTCGGCGCCTCCGCCGCGCTCACCATCTCCGGAATTCCCTTCCTCGGGCCCATCTTCGGGGCCCGGGTCGGCTACGTCGCGGGAGAGTATGTGCTGAACCCGCGCATCGACGAGCTTGAGAACTCGACGCTCGATATGGTCGTGGCGGGCACCGCCGACGCGGTGCTGATGGTCGAATCCGAGGCCCGGTCGCTGTCCGAGGAGGAGATGCTGGGCGCGGTGATGTTCGCGCAGAGCGAGAGCCGGCCGCTGATCGATGCGATCATCTCGCTTGCCGAGGAATGCGCCAAGGAACCTTGGGCGCTCGATCCTCCCGATCCGGCCCGGGCCGAGCTGGAGGAGAGAGTGCGCGAAATTTCGGAGCCGGCGCTGCGCGACGCCTATACGGAGCAGGTCAAGCAGGCGCGTGTGGAGAAGGTCGCCCAGGCGAAGGCCGGCGCACAGGAGGCGCTCGCCGATTCCTTCCCCGCCGATGCCGTTGCCGGAGCCCTCAAGACGGTCGAGAAGGACATCGTCCGCAACGCCATTCTCGACACCGGCGAACGCATCGACGGCCGCGACACCCGGACCGTACGCCCGATCCGGGCCGAGGTCGGGATCCTGCCGCGCCTGCACGGCAGCGCCCTGTTCACCCGCGGCGAGACCCAGGCTCTCGTGGTGGCGACGCTGGGCACCGGACAGGACGAACAGATCGTCGACGCGCTCGAGGGCGAGTATCGCGAGCATTTCATGCTGCACTACAACTTCCCGCCCTATTCGGTCGGCGAGGCGAGCTTCCTGCGGTCGCCGGGGCGGCGCGAGATCGGCCACGGCAAGCTCGCCTGGCGCGCGGTGCACGCCATGATGCCGTCGAAGGAGGACTTCCCCTACACGGTCCGCGTGGTATCCGAGATCACCGAGTCGAACGGCTCGTCCTCGATGGCCACGGTATGCGGCGCCTCGCTCGCGATGATGGATGCGGGCGTGCCGATCGAGGCACCGGTCGCCGGCATCGCCATGGGGCTGATCAAGGAAGGCGACCGCTTCGCCGTCCTTTCCGACATTCTCGGCGACGAGGACCATCTCGGCGACATGGACTTCAAGGTCGCCGGCACGCGCGACGGCGTGACCGCGCTGCAGATGGACATCAAGATCACCGGGATTACCGAGGAAATCATGCGGACGGCGCTGGAGCAGGCGCGCGACGGGCGGCTCCACATCCTCGACAACATGGACAGCGCATTGTCGAGCGCGCGCGAGGGGATCAGCGAGCACGCGCCCAGGATCACCGCCTTCTCCATCCCGCGCGACAAGATCCGCGAGGTCATCGGCACCGGCGGCAAGGTGATCCGCGAGATCTGCGAGGTCACCGGCGCCAAGATCGACATCGAGGACGACGGCACGATCAAGGTCGCCGCCGTGGATTCCGGGGCCGCGGACAAGGCTATCGAGTGGATCCGCGGCATCGTGGCCGAGCCCGAGGTCGGTGTGATCTACAGCGGCAAAGTGGTCAAGGTGGTCGACTTCGGCGCCTTCGTGAACTTCCTCGGGGCGCGCGACGGGCTGGTGCATATCAGCGAACTCGCGCCGCGCCGCGTCGGCAAGGTGACCGATGTGGTCAACGAGGGCGACGAGGTGAAGGTCAAGGTGCTCGGCATCGACGACCGGGGCAAGGTGCGCCTGTCGATGAAGGTCGTCGACCAGCAGTCCGGCGAGGACATTTCCGACAAGCGGACGGCCCCCAGGGAGGCGGTGCCCGGCGGGGTCTGAGCCGGCTGTCCGACACGGCCCGATGCCGAAAACGCGCCCGGCCGGGCATTCCGGCCGGGCGGTTTGCGCTGGCCGTCTGGGATTCGGTTCATATATAGGCTTAAATCGGTCGTTGCGCCGCCTGCCGGGCGGGCTGCGCGACATCGACCCCGCGCTCCCCGGCCTCAAGGAGACCGGAGCTGAGAGACCTTAGACCCGTTGTGATCTCCGGCAAGGAGGTCCCGCCTCTCGTCGAGGGCGGCAAGGGCATCGCCGTCTCCAACGGAGAGAGCTGCGGCGCCTGGGCATCGGCGGGCGGGGTCGGCACGTTCTCCGGGGTGAATGCCGACGCCTACGATGCCGGGGGCGATCTGATCCCGGTGCGCTACGGCGGCAGGACACGGCGCGAGCGTCACGAGGAACTCCTCGCCTACGCGATCCAGGGCGGCATCAGCCAGGCGCGTATCGCGCACGAGCTGGCCGGCGGCGAGGGCCGCATCCACATGAACGTGTTGTGGGAAATGGCCGGCGCGGAGCGGGTTCTGCGCGGCGTGCTCACCGGGGCGAAGGGGCTGATCCACGGCGTGACCTGCGGCGCAGGAATGCCCTACCGCATCGCCCAGATCGCCGCCGAGCACAGGGTGCATTACTACCCCATCGTCTCCTCCGCGCGGGCTTTCCGCGCGCTCTGGAAGCGGGCCTACCACAAGTTCTCCGAGTGGCTGGGCGGCGTGGTCTACGAGGACCCGTGGCGCGCCGGCGGGCATAACGGGCTGTCGAACAGCGAGGACCCGAACGAACCGCAGGAGCCGCTGCCCCGGGTCAGCGAGCTGCGCAAGACCATGTCCCAGATGGGGCTCGACGAGACCCCGATCTTCATGGCCGGCGGGGTCTGGTATCTGCGCGAGTGGGACGAGTGGTTCGACAACCCGGATGTCGGGCCGATCGCCTTCCAGTTCGGCACCCGACCCCTGCTCACCCAGGAGAGCCCGATCTCGCCGCAATGGAAGCGCCGCCTGCTCGAGCTCAACGAGGGCGACGTTTCGCTCAACAAGTACAGCCCGACCGGGTTTTACTCCTCCGCCGTGTTCAACTCCTTCCTCGACGAGCTCAAGGAACGCTCGGAGCGCCAGATCACCTTCGCGACCGAGCCGCTGGGCGCGCTGGACACCGAGCTTCTCGTCGGCCCCCGCGCGCGGCGCATCTTCGTCACCGGGGAAGACAAGACCCGCGCCGAGACGTGGATGAGGGGCGGCTTTACCGAAGGGCTCCGGACGCCGGATTCGACGATCGTCTTCACCACGCCGGAAAAGGCGCGCGAGATCAGAACCGATCAGGCCAACTGCATGGGCTGCCTGTCGGCCTGCTTCTTCTCCAACTGGTCGCAGAACGAGGCCGGCTCCACCGGGCGCAAGGCCGATCCCAGGTCCTACTGCATCCAGAAGACGCTGCAGGACATCGTCCATGGCGGCCAGGTCGACGAGCAGCTCATGTTCGCCGGACACAACGCCTACCGATTCCGCGACGATCCGTTCTATTCCAACGGCTTCGTCCCCACCGTGCGGCAACTCGTCGAACGCCTCCAGACGGGGGATTGAGCGTCGAAATCGCGCCCTATGCCAATTTGGACTTGTTCCAAACTATGCCTCTTACTATTGTAAAAGGAGCGCACCGGCGCGCCCCGTTTGCCAATTTCCGCGATGCAACGATCCGACGCTCCGCTGACCGAGATACTCAAGCGCCACGGCATGCGCCCGACGCGTCAGCGTCTGGCGCTGGCGAAGTTGCTGTTCGCCGGCGCCAATCGCCATGTCAG
>JAJEHI010000006.1 GCA_022823775.1 Defluviicoccus sp.
CACTGGATCGTCCGCTTCGCCGACATCGACCTCGGCATCATCGACCGCGGGAGCAAAAAACTCCAGCGCCTTCGCGCGGCCCGGCCGGGCCGCGCGAAGGCCAAACAAACCCGGAACACTGTTACCCTTGTAACCGGTCCGGAGTGTCACCCTTCTATCCGGTTGCTCAGTCGTGCGGCAGTTGGCCGCGATCGTGTCCGGTCGAGAAATGCTCCCGTGGGGCAAAGTGTGGGACATGAACTCGTAACGGTCGATCCTGATCCCGACATTGTTGTCACCTAGCCGGGACGCCGCGCCGATGGATCGTCCGACCACGGCGTCCCCGCTACTCGGCGGCCTGCCCGATCCGTTCTTCGGGCGTGGCCTTTTCCATCGAGAACAGCTTCTCGACGCTCACGTAATCCTTGTAGCCGAGCCGTCCGATCGGGCGGATCCTCGCCACGTCCAGCAGCCCTTCGGCGGTCAGCGCCGCGTCGTCGATATGGACGCCGACGACCTCGCCCAGGACGACCTTGTGCGCCGCCCGCGGCGTCCTGCCGGGAAGGTCGAGGGTTCGGTAGTGACGGCATTCGAAATGCACCGGCGCGCCCTTGACCCTGGGCGGCCGGACGAGGCTCGAGGGCAGCGGCTCCAGGCCCGCGGCCGCCAGCTCGTCCACGCCGCGCTCGACGATCAGGGCGGACAGGTTCATCGCCTCGCGCTGATCCCAGGTCGCCATGTTGTAGACGAACTCACCGGTCTGCTCGACGTTGAGGACGGTGTCCTTGTGCGCCGAATCGGGATGCATCCCGGAGGAAAACAGCACGTAGGGCGGGTTGTAGCTCAGCATGTTGAAGAAGCTGAACGGCGCGAGATTGACCGCGCCGCCGGAATCCACGGTCGAGATCCAGCCGATCGGCCGGGGCACGACGCACGCCTTCAGGGGGTTGAAGGGAAGGCCGTGGTCGTTGTTCCGGGGTTCGTAATACATGCTTCCTCGCCGGTTGATGCGCGGGCGCGATTATCGGTCCTCGCGCGCGGATTGGAAAGCGCCGGGCGGGGCGTCTATGGTCCGGGCCGCGAGACCGGGTCCGGGGAGGGGACGCATTCATGGCACTGGGCAACGAGATCGTCGTCGGCACGTCGATCAACAACACCATGGGGATCACCGGCAAGTCCTACGATCTCTTGCAGTTGCTGCACGCCGCGCACGAGGCCGAGGCGATGGGATTCGACGCGGTCTGGGTGCACGACGCGCTCGGCGGACGCCGGACGACGGCGGCCTATTGTCCCATCGGGGCGCTGACCGCCGCCGCCGCGCAGACCGACCGGATCAAGCTCTGCACCGGCATCCTGATTCCGCAGATCCGCAACCCGGTCCACGTCGCCCAGCAATGGGCGACGCTGTGGGAAGTCTCGGAGGGCCGCGCGGTCCTCGGCGCCGGCACCGGGGCGGGCAAGTCGACGATCTTCAAGCGCCAGTTCGACGCGCTGGTCGCGGTGCGCGGCCCGAACAAGGACGCGCTGCAACCGGGCCGGTTCTTCGCCCGCCGCACCGCGCTCTTCGCCGAATGCCTCGACGTGATGAACCGGCTCTGGACCGAGGACAAGTTCGCCTATGACGGCGAGTTCTTCTCCTTCGGCGAGATGACGCTCGGCATCGCGCGGCCGGCCGAGAAGCCGCCGATCCTGGTCGGCGGCGGCATCTATATCCCGATCGACGGCGTCGGCGCCCATCACTACACCTGGAACGAGAAGGTCGCGGGCACGCTGATGATGGGCCCGAAGATCCGCCGCGTGATCGCGGAGCAGGGCGAGGGCTGGCTCGCCGTGCACCCGGTGCCCGAGGAATACCGCGACATCTGGGCCGATATCGGGCGGATCGCGGACGACGCTGGGAAGGGGCCGGGCTCGGGCGCGGCCTACGGAGGCCCGACCGTGAAGGGCATGAACTGGTTCGCCAATTGCGACGACGACCCCCGCAAGGCGTGGGAGGGCGTCCAGAACCAGCTCACCGATTTCCACGGTCCGCCGCCCGGCAAGGACAAGGCTTCGCCCGACCTCGTCGACCGCTGGGCGCTGTCCGGCACCGGCGAGGAGATGGCCGAGAAGATCAACAGCTACATCGATCTCGGCGTCACGGTCTTCCAGCTCGTGATCGCCTCCCCCGACCAGCTCGGCATGATGCGCAAGATCGCCGAAGAGGTGCTTCCCCACGTCAAGCGCGAGGTGGCCGTGCACTGAGCGGTGGCGGCCCGTCTTTCATCCGGTCCCCCCTCACCCTGACCCTCTCCCCCGCGGGGGAGAGGGGATGTGGCGCCGCCTCTTTACCTTCCCCCCTCCCGCTTGCGGGAGGGGCCGGGGGAGGGCGGGTAGTTCACACACAAGACTCTCATCCTGAGTAGCGGCGAAGCCGCGTATCGAGGGGCGCCCTACGCCCCGAACGTGCCGTCGATCAGCACGAAGCACATGAAGCAGGGGGCGTCCGAGCGGTTCGACCAGGCGTGGTTGGTGCCGCGCTGCACGCAGACGTCGCCCGCCTTCATCAGCACCTCCGAATCGTCGAGGACGAGCCAGATCTCGCCTTCGAGGCAGATCGCATAGTCGATCGTCTCGGTCCGGTGCATCAGCGGATGGGGCGGGTTCTCCGAACTGTCCGCGGCATGGGCCGCGCCGAACTGGCTGAAGCTCGCATGGGCCGCGTCCCGGTCGATCGTGTCGATGTAGTCCTTCTCCGGCGGGAACTCGATCACCCGGCAGACCGACCCGTTGGGCGGCGGCTCCAGCCCGATGCGGCCCTCCATCGTCTCTTCCTGGCTCATCAGGTGGGCCGGCGATTCGCTGACCCGCCAGATATTGTTGATCCGGACGCCCGGCCGGTGCTCGGGCGTGAACACGTTGGGCGTCGTTCCGTCGGCGATGACGATGGCCTTCCCGTTCTCGTCGTGGCCGGTCACGATGCGCCTGATGTCCCGTGCCATCTCGATCTCCTTTCAGTCGTTTCCGATAGATTGCGAAGCCGCTCCAGCGCGCCCTGGAGGATGTAGGCCGCGGCGAGCCGGTCGACCGCCGCCGCCCGCTTGCGGCGCGACAGGTCGGCCTCGATCATCGTCCGCGTCACCGCGGCGGTCGACAGGCGCTCGTCCCAGAAGGCCGCCGGGATGTCCCGGCGGGCGAGAAGGTTGGCCGCGAACTGCCGCACCGACTGGCAGCGCCGTCCCTCGCTTCCGTCCATGTTGACCGGCAAGCCGATCACGAGGGCGTCCGCCTCGTGCTCGTCGGCCAGCGCGAAAATCCGGTCCGCGTCCGCGGTGAATTTCGTCCGCCGGACCGTCTCGAGCGGCGAGGCGACGCCAAGCGCGGTCGTGCCGACGGCGAGCCCGACGGTCTTGTCTCCCACGTCGAGCGCCATCAGCCGCGATTTCGCGGCAAGCGCCTCAAGATCGACGACCGGCACGCGTCCCCCCGTTCAGTCCGGTGGCGCGGCTGTCATATACGGGCCCGGGCCCGGGTACCAGCTTGCCGGGCCGGATGGTCGGATGTAGGTTCCCGCGACCTCAGCAAACCCGCCGCCCGGAGAGCGAGACATGGCCGTCGATACCGACACCGTGCGCCGCATCGCGATGCTCGCGCGGCTGAACGTGCCCGAGGACGAGCTCGACGATCTCGCCGGCGAGCTGAACAAGATCCTCGACTGGATGGACCTGCTGAACGGAGCGGACACCGACGGCGTCGCGCCGATGACGGCGGTCGAGCCGATGCCGCTTCGCCAGCGCCCCGACGCGGTGACGGAGGGCGGGATCGCGGACGACCTCGTCGCCAACGCGCCGGAGGCGGCGGGCGCGTTCTTCACCGTTCCCAAGGTGATCGAGTGATGGCCGACCCGGCGCTTACCGAGCTCACCATCGCGGAGGCGCGCGACAGGCTCGACGGCGGCGAAATCTCCGCCCGCGAGCTTGCCGACGCCCATATCGAGGCGATCGAGGGCGCGCGGGCTCTCAACGCGTTCGTGACGGAGACGCCCGAACGTGCGATCGCCGGCGCCGAGGCCTCGGATGCAAGGCGCCGTCGCGGCGAGTCGGGGGCGCTCGAAGGAATCCCCGTCGGGATCAAGGACCTGTTCTGCACCGAGGGCGTGATGTCGACCGCCGCTTCCCGAATACTCGAGGGGTTCGTGCCGACCTACGAATCGACGGTCAGCGCGAAGCTCTTCCAGGCCGGCGCGGTCATGCTCGGCAAGCTCAACCTCGACGAGTTCGCCATGGGCTCGTCCAACGAGACCAGCCATTTCGGGCCCGTCGAGAACCCGTGGCGGCGGCAGGACGACAACCGGCCTCTGGTCCCCGGCGGGTCCTCCGGCGGATCCGGCGCGGCGGTGGCCGCGAGGCTCTGTCTCGGCGCGACCGGGACCGACACCGGCGGATCGATCCGGCAGCCCGCCGCGTTCTGCGGCGTGGTCGGCGCCAAGCCGACCTACGGGCGCTGTTCGCGCTGGGGGATCGTGGCGTTCGCGTCTTCGCTCGACCAGGCCGGCCCGATCGCCCGGACGGTCCGCGACACGGCGATCATGCTGGGCGCGATGTCGGGGTTCGACCCGAAGGATTCGACCTCCGTGGATATCGCGGTGCCCGATTTCGAGGCCACCCTGGAGGACGGGGTGGCCGGGCTGAAGGTAGGAATCCCGGCCGAATATTCGCTCGACGAGACCCCCGACGACATTCGTGCCCTGTGGGACGAGGGGATCGCCTGGCTCCGGGACGCTGGCGCCGAGCCCGTCGAGGTCAGCCTTCCGCACACCGCTTACGCCCTGCCGGCCTATCACCTGATCGCGCCGGCCGAGGCATCGTCGAATCTCGCGCGCTACGACGGGGTGCGTTACGGGCGGCGGGTCGATGGCGAAGACCTGATCGACACCTACGCCAGGACGCGCGGCGCGGG
>JAJEHI010000096.1 GCA_022823775.1 Defluviicoccus sp.
CAGGTGGCCGATGTGGACCTCGACTCACCCGGGGACTGTCTCGCCAAGTTCCGTTCGAACCGGCTGGCGGCGTGGCTCATCCTGGGGTCCATCGTCATCGCCCAGCTTGCGCAATAAGGGCCGCCTCGGCCTCGGCGATATACTCCGGCCGGTTCACGTTGAAGAACGGATCGACCGGTGCGGCCGCAAACTCGGCGTGAGCCAGGCGATAACGCGCCGTCCAGACATCGACCTTTCGAATCTCCTCATCCGCCACGGCGGCGCGAAGCGCGTCCGCTAGCGAGACCGGCCAGAGAGCGAAGACCGGGTGTTCCCGTCCGCCGGACCGGGCCGAGGCGATCTCGGCATCGTTCTCTTCGACGGCCCGCCACAGCCGGTCCACCAGATCTTCGGGCAGGAACGGAGCATCGCAGGCAAAGCTCGCAACATGCGTGCACCCCGGATCGCGGTCACGCGCCCATTCGAGCCCGGCGAGCACGCCGGCGAGCGGTCCGGGAAAACCCTCGATCGAATCGGGGACCACGGGCAGTCCGGTTTCGGCGAAGCGTGCCGGATCGCCGTTGGCGTTCAGCCCGAGGATGTCCACCTGAGGTGCGGCGCGGGCGATCACCCGGTCCAGAATACTGCGCCCGCCCAGGCTTCTCAGCGCCTTGTCGCCGCCGCCCATGCGGCGCGACAGCCCTCCGGCCAGCACGATTCCCGCGATGCGCGGCTTCACGGACCCGTCCCGACCGGCGCGGCGTCGACCCGGATGGGCTCGGTCCCGAGTGCGCGTTCCACCGGCTCTGCATCCTCCGGCATGAACGCCGATGTATCGAGGACGATCCGGACGATGTCGGCGAACGGGTCTTTCGGAATGCCCTGGATATTCTCGCAGGCCGACAGACCGGTCCCGGAGGCGACCCGCTCTTCCATCCGCGCCTTCAGCGCCCCTTCCGCCAGGTCGAGGAGTTCGTCGGAAAAATCTTCGCCGCAAAGAGCGACGTAGAAGCGGGTCCGCAGGACCTCAGCGGCCGCCGCGCCGGACGCCGCCTCGAGGTCGTTATAGGCGCCGAGGCGGGCCCCAGCATCGCCGGCGAAGACCGTGCGCCCGCGTTCGTCGCGAAGCGGCGTCTGAAGAGCCAGCATCGCCGTCAGATGCTGATCGATCCGCGTCAGCACGGACCGGCTCTGGCCGACATAGCTCACCGTCCGGTCCCCCGCGTAGCGCTTCATTCGGATATAGACGCCCGGCCCGCGCAGGGCTTCCAGCGCGGCTTCGTCGTCCGGGAAAAGCCCGGCACCCACGGGACCCTGCCAGGCGAGGATCAGCTCCAAACCGCCCTCACCCGGCGCGGGCGCCCTTGCGCTGCGCCGTCGCCGGTTCCTCGCCTATCGCCTTGGGATCGGCGTCGTAGACGATCCGGCTCTCCCCGGCGAGCGCGATGAAGCGCCGTCCCCTGGCGCGCCCGATCAGCGTCAGGTTCGCCTGGCGCGCGAGGTCCACGCCCCACGCGGTGAAGCCCGAGCGCGAGACCAGGATCGGGATCCGCATCTGGACCGTCTTGATCACCATTTCGCTGGTGAGGCGGCCGGTGGTGTAGAACATCTTGCCTTCGGGCGCGATCCGGTTGAGGTGCATGTATCCCGCGATCTTGTCGACCGCGTTGTGCCGGCCGACGTCCTCCATGTAGATCAGCGGCCGGTCTCGTTCGCACAGCACGCAGCCGTGGATCGCCCCCGCCTCCAGGTAGAGGCTGGGCGTCGTGTTGATCGATTTGGCCAGGGCGTAGAGCCACGAGGTGCGGATCTCCGCGTCGGGATCGAGGGTGACCTCCTCGAAGGTCTCCATCACGTCGCCGAACACGGTGCCGAGCGCGCAGCCCGAGGTCCGGGTGCGCTTCTTCATCCGTTCCTCGAAATCGGTCTCGTGCGCGGTGCGGACGACGACGGTCTCGATCTCCTCGTCGTAGTCGACGCCGGTCACCTCGTCGTCGCCCTTGAGCATGTTCTGGTTGATCAGGTAGCCGACCGCCAGGCAGTCGACATAGTCGCCGATCGTCATCAGGGTAACGATTTCCTGGCTGTTGAGGAACAGCGTCAGCGGGCGCTCGACCGTGACCGAGGTCTCGATCGCCTTGCCGTCCTGATCGACTCCGGGCACGCGTTCGGTAAGCCGCGCGTCGGAAGGATCCGGCCTGACCAGATAGTCCGCCATGCGGAGAATATGTCCGCACCGGCCGCGCCGGACAACCGGATTGAGCGGGAGCCGATTTCCCGCAATTGGTTGGACACCCCACCCCGTCATGCTCGGCGAAGGCCGAGCATGGCGGGAGAAGGCGGCGGCGGAGCGGGTACAACTACGGTGGGCTAAGCTCTAGAATCCGGCCTCGGAAACGGAACGGGAGATCGAACGGTGTCGGAAGCGGGTTCCCTCGTAACTACCGATTGGCTGGAAGCGCATCTCGACGACCCGGCGGTTCGCGTCGTCGAGACGACATGGTACCTGCCGACCGACGGCCGGTCGGGGCGCGCCGAATACGAGAGCGGGCATATCCGGGGCGCCGCGTACTGGGACATCGACGGCATCGCCGATCCCGACGACCCGAGACCCCACATGGCGCCGCCGCCCGCCCAATTCGCCGCGCAGATGGGAGAGCTCGGCATCGGCGAGTCGACCCGCGTCGTCGTCTACGACCGGGTGGGGATGATGACCGTCGGCCGGGCGTGGTGGATGCTGCGCTATTTCGGCCACGATTCCGTCTCGATCCTCGATGGCGGGTTCGACAAGTGGAGCGCCGAGGGCAGATCGACGGAAATCGGACCGGTGGCGGCGCGCGCGGCCACGGATGCCTTCGCCGCCAAACCTCGCGCGGAACGCATTTCGGACCTCGATACCATCGTGGCAAGCCTCGGCGGAGCCAGGTTGCAAATCCTCGACGCCCGCGCGCCCGGCCGCTTCGCCGGCACCGAACCGGAACCCAGGCCCGGATGCCGCTCGGGCCA
>JAJEHI010000192.1 GCA_022823775.1 Defluviicoccus sp.
CTGTCGGAGCAGCCCTGGGCGAGCTACGGCACCACCAGCGTGACGGTGAAGGACGGCCGGGTCGAGTTCTGGGGGGTGGTCGGCTCGGACTCCGAGCGCGCCGCCACCAGGGTGCTCGCCGAGGAAATCGACGGCGTCAAGGACATCGCCGACCACCGCGCGCTCAGATCGAGGGTCAAACCGGACGTAGCCTGAGGCCGGCGGGAGAAACCGGCGCAAGTTCGACGGAGATTTCGCGGCATGCAGGACCTGACGGACGTTTCGAGAGGCGACCAGTATAGGGCGCTCGGTTTGAGCACCTTCTCGTTCACGGTGTGCTTCGCCGTCTGGACGATCTTTTCGATCATCGGCGTCAAGATCAAACAGGATTTGGGCCTGTCGGAGACCGAATTCGGGATCCTGGTCGCCACACCGGTCCTGACCGGGTCGATCAGCCGCATTTTTCTCGGCGTCTGGACGGAACAGTATGGCGGCCGCCTGGTGTTCACGATCCAGATGCTGGCGACCGCGGTGGCCTGCTGGCTGCTGTCGGAGGTCCGGACATACGAGGTGTTCCTGATCGCCGCGCTGGGCGTCGGGCTGGCCGGCGGGTCGTTCATCGTGGGCGTCGCATATACGTCCCAATGGTTCGAAAAGGACCGTCAGGGCACCGCGCTCGGCATCTTCGGGGTCGGCAATGTCGGCGCGGCGGTGACCAATTTCGGCGCACCGTTCCTGGTGGTGGCGTTCGGCTGGGAGCAGGCGGCGCAGATCTACGCGGTCGCGCTGGCGTTGACCGCCGTCGCCTTCTACCTGCTGGCCCGGCCCGATCCCTCGGAGGTCGCGCGCAAGCGCGAGGGCCGAAAGCCGGTCTCCACGGGCGAGCAGCTCGCGCCGCTCAAGAACATCCAGGTCTGGCGCTTCGCGACATACTATTTCTTCGTGTTCGGAGGCTTCGTCGCCCTCGCCTCCTACCTGCCGCGCTTCTACGTCGGCGCCTACGGGCTCGAGCTCGCCACCGCCGGCATGCTCGCGGCGGCCTATTCCATGCCCGGTTCGGTGTTCCGCGCGCTCGGCGGCTGGATGTCCGACAAGTGGGGCGCGCGCGCCGTGATGTACGCGACCTTCATCGTGTCGCTGGTCTGCCTGTTCGTAATGAGCTACCCGCGCACCGAATACGTCGTTCAGGGGATCGACGAGCCGATCCGGTTCACCTTCGGCGTGGACCTCACGTCCTTCGTCATACTGACCGTGCTGCTCGGCTTCGTGATGTCGCTGGGCAAGGCCGCGGTCTACAAGCACATCCCGGTCTACTACCCGCATCATGTCGGCTCGGTGGGCGGGCTGGTCGGCATGATCGGCGGGCTGGGAGGATTCGTCCTGCCGATCACGTTCGGCATCCTCAACGACTGGTTCGGGGTCTGGACCAGCTCGTTCATGCTGATGTTCGCGATCGTTCTGGTGAGCACCGTCTGGATGCATGTGGCGATCCGCCTGATGGAACGCCGCCGCCATCCGGGCCTCGCCGACGAGCGTTATCTCAGCGACGTGCCGGACACCCCGCAGGCGCCGCCGGCGTCGGCGCGTTAGACCGGGGAGCGGAAAGACATGGCCAAGAACCTGGCGACCTGGGATCCGGAAGACGAGGCGTTCTGGGAGGCCGACGGCAAGCGTATCGCCACCCGCAATCTGTGGATCTCCATCCCCTGCCTGCTGTGCGGCTTCGCGGTGTGGCTGTACTGGGGGATCATCACGGTTCAGATGATCAATCTGAAGTTTCCGTTCTCCCAGGCGGAATTGTTCACTCTCGCCGCGATCGCGGGGTTGAGCGGGGCGACGCTGCGCATCCCGTCCTCGTTCTTCATCCGCATCGCGGGCGGCCGCAATACGATCTTCCTGACCACCGCGCTGTTGATCGTCCCGGCGGCGGGGACCGGCTACCTCCTGCAGAATCCGGACACGCCTCTCTGGCAATTCCAGATCATGGCCCTCCTGTCGGGCTTCGGCGGGGGCAATTTCGCCTCCTCGATGTCGAACATTTCCTTCTTCTATCCGAAGAAGGTGCAGGGCCTGTCGCTCGGCATGAACGCCGGACTCGGCAATTTCGGCGTCACCACGATGCAGATTCTGGTGCCGCTGGTGATGACGGTAGGCATTTTCGGCGGCTCCGCGCTGGTCCTCGCCAACTCTTCGGGCACCCTGGTAGGCAAAATTCCGGCCGGGACCGAGACCTATATCCACAACGCGGGCTACATCTGGGTCGCCATTTTGATACCGCTGGTGATCGCCGCCTGGTTCGGCATGAACAACATCACCGCGTCGCACGTCTCGCCCGGCCTCAGCTCCACCTCGGCCGCGTTCGGCAAGATCCTCGGCATGCTGGCGATCGGGCTGGTCACCGCGGCGGTCGGGCTGTGGCTGTTGCTGCCGGCCAAGACCGGCGGTTCCGGGCTGGAGCTGAGCAAGTGGCTGGTGCTGCCCCTGGTGATCGCCGCGACGGTCTTCGCGCTGAGATTGATCCCCGGCACGATTCGCCAGAGCCTCGACCAGCAATACGCGATATTCAAGAACAAGCACACCTGGGCGATGACGGTCATCTACACGATGACCTTCGGCTCGTTCATCGGCTACGCCGCCGCGTTCGGGCTGGCGATCAAGGTGGTGTTCGGCTTCCAGCACATCGAGGTCGACGGGGCGATGACCCACACCACGGTGAACCCGAACGGGCCGAGCGCGCTGATGTATGCCTGGACGGGTCCCTTCATCGGCGCCCTGATCCGCCCCATCGGCGGCATGATCTCCGACCGGCTCGGCGGAGCGCTGGTCACGCAGATCGTCTCCGTCGTCATGGTGGTCTGCGCGCTCGGCGTGGCGTATTTCCTGTCGCTCGCCTACGCCTCGCCGACGCCGGAAGACTATTTCGTACCGTTCCTGATCCTGTTCCTGGTCCTGTTCGCCGCGACCGGCATCGGCAACGGTTCGACCTTCCGCACCATCGCCATCGTCTTCGACAGGGAGCAGGCCGGTCCGGTCCTTGGCTGGACCTCGGCGGTCGCCGCCTACGGCGCGTTCATCATCCCGAAGGTGTTCGGCGAGCAGATCAAGGCGACCACGCCGGAATACGCGCTATACGGATTCGCGGCGTTTTATGCGATCTGTATCGTGATCAACTGGTGGTTCTATCTGCGCAAGGACGCCTACGTGAAGAATCCGTAAGGAGGCGGGATCGATGAGCCACTTCCTCGATCGGCTGACATTCTTCCGCAAGACCGTCGGCACCTTCGCCGACGGACACGGCATCGTCACCAATGAGGATCGCGACTGGGAGGATTCATACCGGGCGCGCTGGCAGCACGACAAGATCGTGCGCTCGACCCACGGGGTGAACTGCACCGGCTCGTGCAGCTGGAAGATTTACGTCAAGGGCGGGATCATCACCTGGGAGACGCAACAGACCGACTACCCCCGGACCAGGCCGGACCTGCCCAACCACGAGCCGCGCGGCTGCTCCCGGGGCGCGAGCTACTCCTGGTACATCTACAGCGCCAACCGGCTGAAATATCCGCTGGTGCGGAGCCGGCTGGTGCGGCATTGGCGCGAGGCGCGCAAGACGCTCGCGCCGGTCGCCGCCTGGGCGTCGATCGTCGAGGATGCCGACAAGCGCCGCGACTACCAGCGCGTGCGCGGGCTCGGCGGATTCGTCCGCTCCGACTGGGACGAGGTCAACGAGATCGTCGCGGCGGCCAATGTCTACACCGTCAGGACCCACGGGCCGGACCGCGTCATCGGGTTTTCGCCGATCCCCGCCATGTCGATGGTCTCGTACGCGGCGGGATCGCGCTATCTGTCGCTGATCGGCGGCGTCTGCATGAGCTTCTACGACTGGTATTGCGACCTGCCGCCGTCGAGCCCGCAGACCTGGGGCGAGCAGACGGACGTGCCGGAGAGCGCCGACTGGTACAACTCGACCTTCCTGATGATGTGGGGCTCGAACGTGCCGCAGACGCGGACGCCCGACGCCCATTTCATGACCGAGGTGCGCTACAAGGGCGCCACCACGGTGACGGTGACGCCGGATTACAGCGAGGCGTCGAAATTCGCCGATATCTGGCTCAACCCTAAGCAGGGCACCGACGCCGCGCTCGCGCTGGCGATGGGTCACACGATCCTCAGGGAGTGGCATCTGGAGGGGAGGAGCGCCTATTTCGAGGATTATTGCCGGCGCTACACCGACATGCCGCTGCTGGTGACGTTGCGCGAAACGGATGGCGGCTACGTCCCCGACCGCATGCTGCGCGCCGCCGATCTGCCGGATTCGCTCGGGCAATCCAACAACCCCGAATGGAAGACCGTGGCCATCGACGAATCCCGGGGTGACGCCTTGGTCTGTCCCGTCGGCTCGATCGGTTTCCGCTGGGGCGAGACCGGCAAGTGGAACATCGAGGAGAAGGACGGCGGGGACGGCGATCCCACCCGGCTGCGGCTCAGCCTGATCGACGTCCGCGACGACGTCGCCCCGGTCGGGTTCCCCTATTTCGGCAACACCAGCCACGACCGTTTCACCGGCACCGACCATGACGAGGTGCTGTGGCGGAACGTGCCGGTGAAAACGATCGCGACGCGAGAAGGCGAGGTGCCGGTCGCCACGGTCTACGACCTGTTCGTCGCGAATTACGGCCTGGATCGCGGCCTCGGCGGGGCGAACGTGGCCGCGGATTTCGACGACGACGTGCCCTATACCCCGGCCTGGCAGGAGCGGATCACCGGGGTCCCACGCGACAAGGTGATCGCGGTGGCGCGGCAATTCGCCGAGAACGCGCACAAGACCGAGGGGCGGTCGATGGTGATCGTCGGCGCCGCCCTCAACCACTGGTACCACATGGACATGATCTACCGCGGCATCATCAACATGCTGGTGATGTGCGGGTGCGTCGGGAAATCCGGCGGCGGCTGGTCGCACTATGTCGGCCAGGAAAAGCTCAGGCCGCAGACCGGCTGGCTGCCGCTCGCCTTCGCGCTCGACTGGAACCGCCCGCCGCGGCACATGAACAGCACCTCGTTCTGGTACGCCCACACCGACCAGTGGCGCTACGAGAAGCTCGCGGTCGACGAGATCGTCTCGCCGCTCGCTCCGGAGGGCGAGTGGGACAGGTTGAGCCTGATCGATTTCAACGTGCGGTCGGAGCGCATGGGCTGGCTGCCCTCGGCGCCGCAACTCGCGACCAACCCGCTGGAGGTGACCCGGAACGCCGGCGACGGGGATCCCGTCGAGGCGGCGGTCGCCGGGCTCCGGGACGGCAGCCTGCGGATGTCGGCCGAGGATCCGGACGACCCGGCCAACTGGCCGCGCAACCTGTTCGTCTGGCGCTCGAACCTGCTGGGCTCGAGCGGCAAGGGGCACGAATATTTCCTCAAGCATCTGCTCGGCACCCAGCACGGCGTGCAGGGCAAGGAGCTCGGCGCGGCGGGCGAGCGAAAGCCGGTCGAGGTCGCGTGGCACGACGCCGCGCCGGAAGGCAAGCTCGACCTCCTGGTGACACTCGATTTCCGCATGTCGACCACCTGCCTTTACTCGGACATCGTGCTGCCGACGGCGACCTGGTACGAGAAGAACGACCTCAACACGTCCGACATGCACCCCTTCATCCACCCGCTCTCGGCCGCCGTCGACCCGGTGTGGGAGACCCGCAGCGACTGGGAGATTTTCAAGGGGATCGCGAAGAAGTTCTCCGAGGTCGCGGAAGGCGAGCTCGGCGTCGAGCGCGACCTCGTGCTGGTGCCCACCCTGCACGACACGCCGATGGAGCTCGCCCAGGCAACCGGCGTCAAGGACTGGAAGAAGGGCGAGTGCGAGCCCGTGCCGGGCAAGACCATGCCCAACATGGCGGTGGTCGAGCGCGACTATCCCAGCACGTACAAGAAGTTCACCGCTCTCGGCCCGCTGATGACGAAAGCCGGCAACGGCGGCAAGGGCATCAGCTGGAATACCGAGGACGAAGTCGCCTTCCTCAAACGGTTGAACGGCGAGGTGCGCGAGGACGGCGTCTCGAAGGGCCTGGCGCGGATCGAGACCGATATCGACGCGACCGAGGTCGTCCTGTCGCTCGCGCCCGAGACCAACGGGAACGTCGCGGTCAAGGCATGGGCCGCGCTCGGCAAGGCGACCGGACGCGAGCACGAGCACCTGGCGGCTACGCGCGAGGAGGACAAGCTCCGCTTCCACGACCTGCAGGCGCAGCCGCGCAAGATCATCTCGTCCCCCACCTGGTCCGGGGTCGAGGCGGAGCACGTCACCTACACCGCCGGCTACACCAACGTCCACGAGCTGATCCCATGGCGTACCCTCTCGGGCCGCCAGCAGCTCTACCAGGATCATCTTTGGATGCGCGCCTTCGGCGAGCAGCTCTGCGTTTACAAGCCGCCGATCGACACCAAGACGGTCACGCCGCTGATCGACGACAAGGACAACGGCAGCCCGCAGGTGGTGCTGAACTTCATCACGCCGCACCAGAAATGGGGCATCCACTCAACCTACACCGACAACCTGCTGATGCTGACCCTGTCGCGGGGCGGGCCGATCGTCTGGATCAGCGAAATCGACGCCCGCAAGGCGGACATCGAGGACAATGACTGGATCGAGGCCTACAACGCCAATGGCGCGCTGGTCGCGCGCGCCGTGGTCAGCCAGCGCGTGCCCGAGGGCATGACTCTGATGTATCACGCCCAGGAGAAGATCGTGAACGTGCCGGGCAGCGAAGTAACCGGTTCGCGCGGCGGAATCCATAACTCGGTGACCCGCGCGACGGTCAAGCCGACACACATGATCGGCGGCTACGCCCAGCAATCCTACGGCTTCAATTACTACGGTACCGTCGGCTCGAACCGCGACGAGTTCGTGATCGTGCGAAAGATGCGGACGGTCGACTGGATGGAAGGCCCCCACCGGGCCTCCCCGATGGAGGCGGCGCAATGAAAATCCGCGCACAGATCGGCAAGGTCCTGAACCTCGACAAGTGCATCGGGTGCCATACCTGCTCGGTGACCTGCAAGAACGTCTGGACCAGCCGCGAGGGCATGGAATACGCCTGGTTCAACAACGTCGAGACCAAACCCGGCGTCGGCTATCCCAAGGAGTGGGAGAATCAGGAGGTTTGGAACGGCGGCTGGGTGCGCAAGCGGAACGGCCGCATCGCGCCGAAGATGGGCGGCAAACTGCGCATCCTGGCGAAGATCTTCGCCAACCCCGACATGCCGCAGATCGACGACTATTACGAACCCTTCACCTTCGACTACGAGCATCTGCACAACGCGCCGGAGTCGCAGACCCCGCCGACGGCGCGGCCACGCTCGCTGATCAGCGGTGAGCGCATGGAGAAGGTGGAGTGGGGTCCGAACTGGGAGGAGATCCTCGGCGGCGAGTTCGCCAAGCGCAGCAAGGACGTGAATTTCGAGGCGGTCGAGAAGGACATCTACGGCCAGTTCGAGAATACCTTCATGATGTACCTGCCGAGGCTCTGCGAGCATTGCCTCAACCCGAGCTGCGTCGCCGCCTGCCCGTCCGGGGCGATCTACAAGCGGGAGGAGGACGGCATCGTCCTGATCGACCAGGACAAGTGCCGCGGCTGGCGCATGTGCGTCTCGGCCTGTCCCTACAAGAAGATCTATTACAACTGGCGGTCCGGGAAGTCGGAGAAGTGCATCTTCTGCTACCCGCGCATCGAGGCGGGGCAACCGACGGTCTGTTCGGAGACCTGCGTCGGGCGGATCCGCTATCTCGGCGTGCTGCTGTACGATGCCGACCGGATCGAGGAGGCGGCAGCGGCGGAAGACCCGCAGGACCTGTACCAGGCGCAGCTCGACATTTTTCTCGACCCGTCCGATCCCGAAGTGCAACGCCAGGCCCTCGCCGATGGGGTGCCGCAGGCGTGGATCGACGCGGCGCGGCGTTCCCCCGTCTGGCGCATGGCGATGGACTGGAAAGTCGCCTTCCCGCTGCATCCGGAATACCGCACCCTGCCGATGGTGTGGTACGTGCCACCGCTGTCGCCGATCCAGTCGGCGGCCGAGGCCGGGGCGCTCGGCACGGAAGGGCTGATCCCGGACGTCTCCCAGCTCAGGATCCCGCTCAGATACCTCGCCAACATGCTCACGGCCGGCGACGAGGCGCCGGTCAAGCTGGCGCTGGAACGGATGCTCGCGATGCGGGCCTTCATGCGCGCGAGGCATGTCGACGGGCGCAGCGAGCTTGCGGTCCTGGAACGGGTCGGCCTGACGGAGGCCGATATCGAGGACATGTACCGGACGATGGCGATCGCCAACTACGAAGACCGGTTCGTGATCCCCACCACCCACCGCGAATACGCGGAAGAGGCGTTCGACCTGCGCGGCGAGTGCGGTTTCAGCTTCGGCGACGGGTGCAGCGGCGGCGGCGGCAAGATCGACCTGTTCAGCCACGAAGTCCGGGTCGGTCCCAGCGCCGGCGGGCGGGCGGGCGAAACGGGCGCGGCGCGATGAAGACCTACCGCGCCATCGCCGCGCTGTTGCAATATCCCGGCGCCGAGCTGGCCGGGGCGGCCGGCGAGATTGCCGCCGTCATAAGGGACGAGGCGCTTCTGTCCCGGGCCACTCTCCAGGCGATCGAACGCGTGGCGGCGCGGCTCTCCGTCGGCGACCTGCTGACCGCGCAGGAAACCTATGTCGGCCTGTTCGACCGTTCGCGCGGCCTGTCGCTCCATTTGTTCGAGCATATCCACGGCGAGTCCCGCGACCGCGGACAGGCGATGGTCAACCTCGCGGCACACTACGAATCCCACGGTTACGCCATCGACGGCAACGAACTGCCGGACTACCTGCCGCTTTTCCTCGAGTTCCTGTCGCTGGTCGACCCCCGGGAGGCGGCGGAGCTCCTGTCGGACGTCGTCCACATCCTGGCCGCGATCCGGATCCGGCTGGAACGGCGGGGGAGCGACTATGCCGGTCTGTTCGGAGCCCTGGAGGAGCTGGCCGCCAGAAAGCCCGACCGCGCGGCGGTGGCCGGCCTGCTCGAGCGGGACAAATCGCCGGAGGCGGAAGCCGCCGACCTCGACAAGGAGTGGGAAGAGGCACCGGCCTTCGCCGGCGCCGGAGACGGCGATTGCCCGGCCGCGCGCGATACCCTCAACCGCATGGCCGAGCTCGCGGCCGGCCCACGGCCCGACGGACAGGAGGGAGCATGACCATGGCCGATTGGTTCCACATCCTCGTCTTCGGCTACTACCCCTATTTCGCGGCGACGGTGTTCCTGGCCGGCAGCCTGATCCGCTTCGACCGCGAGCAATACACCTGGCGCAGCGGTTCGAGTCAGCTGTTGCGGCGCCGCCAGCTGTTTTGGGGCAGCGTGCTGTTCCACGTCGGCATCCTGCTCCTGTTCCTCGGACATTTCGTCGGCCTGTTGACGCCGAAGGAGATCTACCACGCGTTCGGCCTCTCCTCCGGCGCCAAGCAGGTGCTGGCGATCCTGGCGGGCGGGCTGTTCGGCGTCGTCTGTTTCGTGGGTCTCACCATGCTCCTGCACCGGCGGCTGTTCGACCCGCGCATCCGACGGACGTCGAGCGCGATGGACATCGCGATCCTCGCCATTCTGTGGGTACAGCTCGTGCTCGGACTGGCGACCCTGCCGCTGTCCTGGGCGCATCGGGAGCACGGCGAGGTCATGGTCACGCTGTCGCTCTGGGCGCAGAAGATCGTCACCTTCCAGGCCGACGCGGCGCTCCACGTCGCCGATGTCAGCTGGGTCTACAAGGCGCATATCTTTCTCGGGGTCACCATCTTCCTGATCTTCCCGTTCAGCCGCCTGGTCCATATCTGGAGCGCGCCGGTCGGCTATCTGGGCAGGCGGGGCTACCAGGTGGTGCGCACCCGCGAGGGGCGCCGCGTCGCGTGAGGCGGTCGTGATCCGCATCAACGACCGCTGCATCGAGGAAGACGAGATCCTTCGCGAGATGCAGTACCACCCGGCCGGCGACGTCGACACCGCGCGTCACGCCGCCGCGCAATGGCTGGTGATTCGCGCCCTGCTTGTGGATCGCGCCTGCGCCCTCGGGATCGACGATGCGGACGAAGAGGCCGCCGTCCAGGCGGTTATCGAGCGCGAGGTGGATATTCCCGCGCCCGACGAGGCGGAATGCCGACGCTACTACGATAACAACAAGGCGCGGTTCGCCAGCCCGGACCTGGTGGAGGCCGCGCACATCCTGCTGCCCGCGGCGCCCGACGACGAGCCCGGGCGCGCCGGGGCCGAAGCGCGGGCCGGGGAACTGATCGACATCCTGACCCGGACGCCGGATCGCTTCGGCGAGCTGGCGCGGGCGCATTCGGCCTGCGACTCGAGACACAATGACGGCCGGCTGGGACAGCTCGCGCGCGGCGATACGGTGCCCGAGATGGAGACCTTCCTGTTCAACCTGGAGGACGGGCAGCTCTCGCCGGTGCCGGTGAAGACGCGCTACGGCGTCCATGTCGTGCGCGTCGACAAACGCATGCCGGGACGGCCGCTGCCCTACGAGGCGGTGGCCGGCAGGGTCGCGGACTACCTGAAGGACGCGTCCTGGCGGCGGGCCTTCCGGCAATACGTCCAGCTGCTCGCCGGCGACGCCCGTATTTCCGGGTTCGACATCGCCGCGGTGGAATCGCCGCTCGTCCAATAGGCCCCGCGCGCCGCGGAGGATGACGAACGTCCTCGTGCGCGGTAACGGGCCCGCCGTCGGCGCGGCCGCCGGCGGCCCGTCATTCTTCCGTACCCGAGGACCCGGATTGCGTCGTGTGCAGGCTGCGGATCAGGTCGATCAGGACCGCCGTGGTCAGGCCGAACAGAACGAGCCCGTTGGCCGCCAGCAATCCCGACAGCAGGCGATGCGGCGGGCCAAGCACGATGTCTCCGAACCCCAGTGTGGTGAACGACACCAGCGAGAAATAGACCGCGGTCTCCAGATCGCCCAGAGCGCCGGACCACAGGAAATAGAACGCCCAGATCCAGACCGTCGCGCTCATGCTCGCCATCAGCCAGAGCGACACCGCGGCGAGCGCTCCGGCCAGCTTGGGCAGCATCGGCGGCCGGCGCAGCCAGGGCTCGCGGCGGCGCGCCGCCCGGGAGGCGAGCGCCATGAACCCGGCATGGATCGCGATACTGAGCAGGATCAGGGCCGATCCGACGGCGAACTGGCCGATCATGTCCGGAACTGCTCCTTGCGCGTCGCCGGGGGTTCATGGCCTGCCGCCGCAACCCTACCCGGAATCGGGCCTAAATCGGCTCCAGACGCGCCGGCGCGGCGCGGGTGCCGGACCCTCGTGTCGGCATCATGGGGATGGCGAAGCCCTGCTGGTGGCAGGCGCGGGTAATCACTGTGAACTTCCAGAGCGCGCCGCCCGCGATCGCGAGGATTCCGCCGAGGCCGATGGCCCAGGACGACATCGGCCCTGAGATCGCGATCCCGATCAGGCAAAGGAGAGCCGGCGCGGCGTGGCCGAATATCGTCACGACAGGCGCGACCGCATCGAGCTCCGCGCGGGCGAGAGGGCCTATGCCTCGATCGGCGGCGGTCCTGCGATAGCGGTGCCAGAGGACGCCAGAGACGACGGAAAGCACGATGATCGCCCAGGCCGCGCCCCGCGCCTCCCCCGTATCCATGACCTTCATCAGGAAAGCGAGCAGACCGGCCCCTTCGAGCAGGCCGGTCGCACCGATCAGCCACGGGATCGACGGCGCCCGCCAGGCCGGAATCCCCTTGCCGGCGAACAGGATTTGCGCCTGGCAATAGAGGAAGGCCGCGCCCGCGAGCGCCACGATCGCGTGAAGCACGGGGTGCGGCCAGACGACATCGAGGGCGAGCGCCGGATAGATCGCGGCGACCGCATAGGTCTCGCGCGTCATCCAGGAGGTCTGAGGGCGCAGCAGGACGTAGAGGAAGCGCAGCTTGCGGCCGATTTCGAGGAAGACGAAGAAGAGCCCGAGCGCCATCAGCGCGGCAGCGACGAGGTAGGCATCGACCAGCGCGTCAGCGCCCAGCATACCGAATGCCGCGGCGAGCCCCGCGATCGCCATCAGCCCGCCCGACAGCCCGCCGAGCGTGAAGTTCATCGCCGCGCGGGCGTCCCAGAAGGCCTGGCGTTCGCCCACCAGCGGGTTTTCCGGGTTGGCCATCGCGGCATCGCCCGTATCCGCGGCCTCCGCCTCGCGGCCGGGAGTCGCGTTGGGCACGTCGTACAAGTAGCGGATCTGCGGATCGGTGCCGAGCTCGGCATGCATCTGGAAGCTCGCATTGTCGCGCGCCAGCCGCGAGACGTTGCTCTCCGGATCGGCGAAATCGCCGAAATGGAGCGCCTGGGCGATGCAGGAGGCGGCGCAGGCCGGGGTGTATTCGAGATCGACGCCCGGGATCCTGCCGAGCGCCGCCGCCTCGTCCACCCGCTCGACGCAGAACGTGCATTTGTTGGCGACGCCGTCCCGCTCGCCATGCGCGACATGCGCCTCCTGGGCCGTCGGTTCGCCGTAATACCAACTCGTGTCATGCGCGATGGTCCGCGCCTGATAGGGGCAGGCGACGGCGCAATAGCCGCAGCCGATGCAGGTGTCGTAGTCCATCGTGACCAGCCCGTCGGCGCGCTGGCGGGTCGCGCCGGTCGGACACACCGGGACGCAGGGCGGCTCCGCGCAGTGCTGACAGCCGGTGACCAGGAACAGCCGCTCGACATCCGGATAGGTGCCGCGTTCGACATCCAGCACGCGCCGCCACTGCATCCCGGGCGGGGTGTCGTTGGCGTGCTTGCAGGCGATGGCGCAGGTCTGGCAGCCGACGCAGCGATTGAGGTCGACCACCATGCCGTAGCGCGGCTGGGCTTCGCTCATCGCGTCACCGCCGGCCGGTATCGCGGCTCAGCCGAACCCGGGCGAGATCGGCGCCGCTTCCGGTCGCGTCGGTCAAGCTGAGCGAGAGCGAGGTAACGGAATTCAGGCTCGCGAGCCCGAGGTCCTTGGCGAACGGCGTCGCCCAGTGGTCGAACTGGCCGATCATCAGCACGGTATCGGGGCGGATGCCTTCGCGCAGAACCGCGCGGCCCCGGGTGACGCCGGTGGGCGATTCGATAACCACCGGGTCGCCGTCGCCGATGCCGAGCTTGCGCCCGGTGGCCCGGTTGACGATCACGCCCTTGTGGCCGGAGATGTTGTTGGCGACCTCGTTGATCAGCGGGATGCCGACATTGGCGCCCCAGGAATACTGCATCGACCGCGCGGTGAGCGCCCAGAGCGGGTAGGCGTCGGGGTCCTTGCCTACCTCGCTGGCGTAATTCGCCCATATGTCGGGGAAGGGCTTGTAGCCGGGCAGCGGTTCGTACTCCTCGAGCTGGCGGTCCCACCAGTCGATGCCGATCTCGTGCAACCGCTCGGCGAGCTCCGCCCCGTGGCGCATGAGGCGTTCCTGGTAGGGCATCTCGAAGCGGAGACCCTGCTCCTTCAGCGTCGGGTAGAGATACCAGTCGAGCTGCGGGAACGGCCGCAGCATGAAGCCGTTCTCCCGGAACCAGTCGATGCCGTGCACCTCGGCGCCGTCCGTGAGCGTGTGGCTCGCGGCCTTCGCGACCGCGTCCCAGACCTCTTCCACCGTATGAGGCCGCGTCGCGTCGAGGCTGAAATCGTAACCCGCCTTGTCGTCGGCGAGCCTAGCGCCGGCGGCGCCCCGGTTGATCGCCGCGTTGTAGGCTTCGAGGATGCCGACCCGCCGGGCGAGTTCGGTGGCGATCTCGGTGATGTCCCTGCAATCGACCACCGGGTCGGCGACCGGCTGGCGTACCGCCCAGCCCTGATGCTTCCAGAACTGCTCGGTGAACTTGGTCGAGCCGATCTGGATCAGCTGCAGGCTCTCCAGGTCGGTCGCCTCGGGCAGCAGGATGTCGGCCATGTGGTTGGTCTCGTCCCGCGTGTAGGCGAAGGAGACGGTGAACGGGAACTCCGCGATGCGTTCGGCGACCTCGGGCGCGTTCCACGAAGAGATCGCCGGATTGGTGCGGTAGTTGATCCACATCGCGGGCTTGGCCTGCTCGGGCCAGCTTTCCGGCGGCTTCTTCTGGAACAGCCAGGGCAGGTGCGCCGGCCCAAGCGCGGG
Organism: Defluviicoccus sp.; assembly: GCA_022823775.1. Classification (GTDB taxonomy): domain Bacteria; phylum Pseudomonadota; class Alphaproteobacteria; order MPNO01; family MPNO01; genus MPNO01. Next base: position 14,118 of record JAJEHI010000192.1, read on the forward strand.
CGACCAGGCCGAGTCGGCGGCGAGCGGCACCAGGGTCTTGTACGCGTTGCGGATATGCGGCTTGGCCGTCCACTCGTCCCGCGTCGTCGGGTTGAACGGGTAGTCCATGATCCCGTCGCCCTTCGACCGGACGGTGAGGTGACGGTCATAGGCCGGCCGGTTGAGCTTGACCGCTGTCCCGAGCGTTCCGCCGGGCACCTCGAGCGCGCCGACCAGCGCCGCGAGCAGGGTGCGCGCCCAGCAGGTCTGGTAGCCGCCCCAGCCGTTGTTGACCCCCTTGCCCAGCATCACCGCGACCGGGCGGAACGGGAGCGTCTTCCCTTCGATCTCGATGGTCTCGCCGACCATCGCGTGGGCCAGGTACTCGTCGGCGACGCGGCGGATGCGCTCGGCCGGAACGTCGCACTGGGCTTCCGCCCATTCCGGCGTGAAGTCGCTCACATGATCGAGGAGGAGCTGGAAGGCGGGCCGCGCCTCGGCCTCTTCGTGCGTCCAGACCGCGCCGTCCGGACCCATCTCGATGCCTGAGGCGCGGTGCGTTCCCTCCAGCGCGGGCTCGGCGATATCGGCGTCGAACGGCTTGGCCCTACCGTCGGAAAGATCGAGGATCAGCGGTTTTTCGGTCTCCGGATCGCGCAGATAGTATCCGTTCGGTCCAACGAGATACGGCGACGTCGTGTCGTTCGAGATGAAGCTTACGTCGCACACTTCGCGCCAGTCTCGCTCGATCAGAATGCGGTGGATCAGGGCGAACAGGAAGGCCGCGTCGGTCTTCGGCTTGATCGGCAGCCACTCCGCCGACAGCGCGCCGGTGATCGAAAGATGCGGCTCGACCTGGACCCGTTTCAGGCCCCGCACCCGGGCATCCGCCTGGCGCCACACCCCGGCGACGCCTCCCGAGGCCTCGACATTGTTGCCGCAGTTGATGACGTAGTTGGTATAGGGCGTATCGGGCGAGACGATGAAGGCTCGGTGCCAGAGCTCGCCGTAGAGATGCTCCGAGTGATAGCACTTAACCCCCTGCCCGCCGCCGAATCCCTGGTCGATCGGCCCCCAGGCCGACATGAAGGCAGGGAAGGTCCCCATGTACTGGGTCGGCGTGCCGCCGCCGCCGAAGCTGGTGGCAAGCCGGGGCAGTCCCTGCTCGTCGAGCACGCCCTGCTCGCGGATCTCGCGCATCTTCGCGGCCACGATGTCGAGCGCCTCGTCCCAGGAGATCGGCACGAAGCCGGGGTCCTCGTCCCTTCCCTTCTTCGGGTTGGTCCGCTTCATCGGCCGGGAAACGCGGTTCGGGTTGTAGGTCTTCTGGATCAGCCCGTAGGCCTTGACGCAGACCCGCCCGCCGCCGGGGTGCCGGTCGGCGATGTCGTAGTTCGACTCGATCCGCGTCGCGATCCCGTCCTCGACCTCGACCTTGAGCAGGTCCGGACCGGCGACGCACTGGTAGCAGTAGACCGGGACCTTCTTCTTCTCGGCGATTCTGGGCGTCGTCCCCGCCATGTCGGACTCCGTTCCCGAGACTTCAGAGGAAGGTGAGCCCGCCGTCGGGCTGCAGGTTCTGGCCCGAGATGTAGCTCGCCTCCTCGGAGCACAGGAACAGCATCGCCTTGGCGAGATCGTGGATGGTGCCCTGGCGCTTGATCGACTGCCGCTCGGTGTATTCCTTGAACCGCTCGCGCGGGACCGACGGACGCTCAACCTCGGTCTGCATGACGCCCGGCCAGAAGGTGTTGACGGTGATGTTCCAGGGCCCCAGCTCGCGCGCCATCGAGCGGGTCATGCCCACCATCGCCGACTTGGTGGTGATGTAGTGGAGGTAGTTGGGCAGCCCCATCACGAAGGTCGCCGACGACACGTTGACGATGCGGCCCCATTTGGCCTCCTGCATGGCCGGCACCACGGCGCGCGCGCAGTAGAACGAGCCGGTGATATTGACGTCGACCGCACTCTTCCACTCGTCGACCGGCAACTCCCAGAAGGGCGCCATGGTGATCCGCGAGAACACGGCGGCATTGTTGATCAGGCAGTCGATGCGGCCGAATTCGGCGAGCGTCTTCTCGGCCATGTTCGTCGCGGAATCGAGATCGGCGACATCGGTCTGGACGGCGAGCGCCCTGCCCTGCTTGGCGCGCACCTCCTCGGCCACCCGCTCGCCCGCCTCGCCGTTCAGCTCGGCGATTACCGGTATCGCGCCCTGGGCCGCGAAGTAATGCGCATAGCCGCGCCCGATGCCCTGACCGCCGCCTGTGACGATCACCACGCGGTCCTTGAGGCTGTGATAGGTCGCGCTCTTGTCGACCTCGATTTCGTCGTAGCTGATATGCCCGATCTCGGTCATCTGTCCCTCTCTTCGGATAACCGCGCGACTATCGCGCAAAGCCCGGCCCGGCGCTAGCCGATGGCGCCGTCCTTCGATACGCGGCTGCGCCGCTACCCGGGATGAGGGTGGGTGGTGCGCAACCCGAAACCCTCTCCTCATCCTGAGTAGCCCGCCGGAGGCGGGCGTATCGAAGGACGCGTGGCAAGCGCTACCCCACCACACCGGCGGCGCGCAGCCGGTCGATCTCGCCATCGTCGCAGCCGAGCACTTCGCGCAGCACCTGTTCGGTGTGCTCGCCGAGGACCGGCGGCGGCAAGCGGATTCCGGCCGGCGTCTCGGACAGCCTGAGCGGGGTGGAAATAAGCTTCGCCGGCGCGCCGTCGACCGCCGGATGCGGCACCTCGGCCACCATGCCGCGCGCCTTGACGTGCGGGTCGTCGAACACCCTGTCGAGGCGGTTGATCGGCCCGCAGCCGATCCCCTCGGCCTCCAGAGACGACAGCCACTCCGCGCTGGAACGCGCGGCAAAGAGCGGCCGCAGCTCGCCAATGCAGGCATCGCGGTTGCGCACACGCCCGTCATTGGTCGCGAAACGCTGGTCGTCGGCAAGGTCGACCCGTCCGACCATCTCGCAGAATCGGCGAAACTGTCCGTCATTGCCGATCGCGACCACGATGTAGCCGTCGGCGGTCGCGAACACCTGGTAGGGCACGATGTTGGGATGGGCGTTGCCGAGCCGCCCTAGATCGCCGGAATAGAGGTAGTTCATGCCGGCGTTGACCAACCACGCGA
>JAJEHI010000095.1 GCA_022823775.1 Defluviicoccus sp.
CTGACAGAGGGTCTCGGCTACGATGCGCGCATCCGCGCCTATCGGTGGGACAGTTTCGAATCGGGTGTCAACCTGGTGCATGCCGGCAGGATACGGGAGAGAATCAGAGACGGGAGCTACAACGTCGTGGACCCGTTTTCCCGGGAGCAGGCGCATCTGGATGCCATAGAGTACAGCAGGTTGCGGCAGGAAGACGATGCCGGCTCGGAGAGCTTTTCGACGCGGCTGGCGCTGGAAGGGTCCGGCTTCGCGATCGGCGGCCGCGATGCGGCATGGACGGCGGGCGTCGAACTGGGGCGGTTCGAAGCACATCAACTCCTGCGCTTTCGCAGCGATGACGGGATGACCCATAAGGTGGCCGACGTGCTTGGAGCGGGCGGGATCAGCTTTGCCGGCAAGCGCGAAATCACCGCTGCTTTCGCGGAAGTGTCTCTGCCGGTGGCCGACAGGCTCGACCTCAGGGCGGCGGGTCGCCACGTCGAACTCGACGATGTGGGTGGGCTGCGGTCCTGGCGACTCGGGGCCGAATACCGCCCGACGGGCATCGTCACCCTGCGCGGTTCATGGGGCGCGGCCCAAAGCTCGCCCTCGATGTTACATCTCTATGCCACCGAGGTGCAGGGCCATCCCTATGTTCTGTGCGATCCGGGCGCCGGCCCCCCTCCCCGCACATGCGCGGCGCCGAACCCCCGGCAGGTGACGGAGGAGATCGCGGGCAATCCCAAGCTCGAACCCGTCGAGGGAGAGAGGCTCACCATCGGCGCCGAGGCGCGCCGGGGGCCGTTTTTCCTGGCTTCGGAATGGTACCGCGTTTCTTCCTCCAAGGGGGTGGGGCTGAACACCGCCACCTGGGCCATGCTCAACCTGCCCGTATGCGCGGAAGGCGGCGCCAGGGAGAACTGTATCGAGCGTAACGGCGGCGATATCACCATCCACCGGGGCTTCGATAATCTCGCCGAGAGCGAGATCTCGGGGATCAATACCCGGGTCGGCGGGGGCATGAGGACGAGCTGGGGCGTTGTCGGCATGCGCGGCGCCTGGCGGCATGTCCTCAGCACCGACGCACGTGTCGCGGGCGTGAAGGACCGCATCGCCATCGCCCGGAACGCCGTCCGCGTCGGGTTCCTGGTACGGCGCGGCAATGTGGACGCCGTCTGGACCTCCAGCTATCGCTCCGCCTTCAAGAACCGGACCGGCAGGGGGGAGTTCAAGTCCTGGGCCGGCCACGATTTGTCAGTGGATTGGGCCGATCCGCTGGGGCTGGAGGGCGCGCGGGTCACGGCCGGCGTGTTCAATCTCACCGACGCCGGGCTCACGACGGACACCTCCAATCCTTCCGCCACCGACGGGCCCACGGCGGCCGGTTGGGGGCGCACCTTCTTCCTCACGCTCAACATGCGTTTCTGAGAGAGCGCCGCGGCTCCGCCCGCGTCGGCGATCCGGCCTGCCCCGCTCGCGGGCCGGAACCTAATACGCGCTGAGCACGCGGATCAGGTCCGCCGCCCCCGGGTTGGAATGGCGCTGCTGTACCAGGATCGACTGCGCGGTGGCGCCCGGGCCGTAATAGGCCCTGTTGCGGTCCTTGTCCTCGACGGTCACCGAGCCCTCGAACGAAGCGCCCAGGAACGCGCCGCGCGAGAGCGCGTAGGAATAGATGTCGGCGCGGAGGTTGATCGCCGTCGATCCCTCGTAGCCGATGCCGACGGGGCCGGCTGAGACGGAGGCGTCGGCGCCCAGCTTAACCTTCGCCTCCAGCATCGATTCCAGGGTCCTGCGCGACATGATCAGGAGGATCACCTGCGAATCCTGGAATCCGATCTGCAGTCCGAAGCTGCCCGAACCGATGCTGAAGAACGCCGGGTTGCTCCATTCGCCTCCCCTGCCGCGCGCCAGCAGAACGCCGCTGCCGCCCTCTCCGCCGACGAAAAAGCCCGCTTTCAGGAGACTCGGCACGATCAGCACTGCCTGGGCCTTCCCGAGCAGGTACGGAAGCGGCTTGAGCTCGGGATTGCGCACCATTTTCTCGAGCGTGTAGCGCGCGTTGTCCACCACGGACTGCGGGTTCGAATCCGCCCGCGCCGAAACCGCCCCGGCGATCAGCAGCGCGGCCGCCGCCATCGCCGCAGCGGCGATTCTGGGCATCTTGCGTCGAGGCATCGAAGTCTCCGACCGAAACGCGTTCACGGGCCCGGCACCCTGTTCGGATAAGATGGACGATATTCGCCGGTTTGCAAGAATCGCGCGCCGCCCGCCCCGGGCGGCCGGAGGAGCGCGGAATGAACGACAACGCGAACGGGATCGATCTCGACGCCCGGTCCATCCGCAGGCGGCCGCGGCTCGCCACCCTGACCCTGATGCGCTGGGGCGCCATCGGGGGACAGGCGGCGGCCCTGCTGGTGGTGCATTTCGGATTCGGCTATCCGGTGCCGCTGCCGGAGGCCTTCGCGGCGGTGGGCGCGTCGGTCCTCCTCAACATCGTACTGATGACGGTTCGTTCCGTGCAGGAGCGCTTGCGGCAGGGCGCTGTTCCCTGGCTGCTCGCCTTCGACCTGGTCCAGCTCGCTCTTCTCCTCTACCTGACCGGCGGTCTCGGCAATCCCTTCGCGTTCCTGCTCCTCGCTCCGGTGACGGTATCGGCGGTGATGCTGAACCGGCGCCGCATCGCCATCCTGTGCGGAGTCGCGCTGGCCGCGGTCACCCTGCTCTCTTTCTGGCATATGCCGCTCCCCTGGGAGGGCGCCGGACTTACCCTGCCGCCGGTCTACATCCTCGGCAGTTGGGTCGCGCTCGCCGTCGGCATCCCGTTCTTCGCCGGCCTGACATGGCGGGTCGCCATGGAGGCGCGGCGATTGTCCTACGCGCTTTCCGCCTCGCAGCTCGCGCTGGCCCGGGAACAGCAGTTGACCGCGCTTGGCGGGCTGGCCGCCGCCGCCGCCCACGAGCTCGGCACTCCGCTCGGCACCATCGCGGTGGTCAGCCGGGAGCTTGCCCGCGAAGTCCCGGACGACAGCCCGCTGAACGAAGACATAGAGCTCCTGATCGAACAGGCTGAGCGTTGCCGGCATATTCTCGCCGATCTCGGGCGCGGCCCGGCCGAGGCGGCCTCCTCCCAGTCTCTGGTCGAGCTCGGGCTCGACACCCTGGTCGAGACCGCCGCGCTGCGCCACGCCACGTCGCGCATCCGGCTCCGCTTCGACGCGGCGCCCGACGAATCCTGCCCGAACATGCCGCCGCCCCTTGTCCCGAACCTTCCCGAGGTGGTTCACGGGATCGGCAATCTGGTCGAAAACGCGATCCAGTTCGCGGACGGCGAGGTTGTCGTCGCCACGCGGTGGAGCGGCGATTTCTGGCGCGTTACAGTAACCGACGACGGTCCGGGGATCGCGCCGCGATTGCTTGAGCGGCTGGGCGAGCCCTATGTCTCGTCGCGCGACGCGGAGGGGGGCCATATGGGGCTCGGCGTATTCATCGCGCGCACCCTGCTGGAGTTGACGGGGGCGCAGCTGACGTTTTCCAACCGGCAGCCGCGCGGCGCGGTGGCGACGGTGACCTGGCCGCCGGTACCGTGGACGGTGCAGACGGCGATGGTCACCGGACGGGAAGCGATCGCATGAGCGAAGGTCGCCTTCTCTCCGGCGCCGACGGGCGCGACAAAACGCTGCTGATCGTCGACGACGACGCGCCGTTCCGCAACCGTCTCGCGCGGGCGATGGAAGCGCGCGGCTTCCGCTGCGAGCTCGCCGGGTCGGTGGCCGAGGGGCTGGTCGCGGCCAGCGAACGCCCGCCCTCCTACGCGGTGCTCGACCTCAGGCTGGACGACGGCAGCGGGCTTGAGGTCGTCGAGGCGCTGCGCGAGGTGCGGCCCGACACGCGGGTGGTGATGCTGACCGGCTATGGCAACATCGCCACCGCGGTCGCGGCGGTGAAGGCGGGCGCGGTGGACTATCTGGCGAAGCCGACCGATGCCGATGCCATCGAGGCCGCCCTGCTCGCCCGGGAAGGCGGCATGCCGCCGCCGCCGGAGCATCCGATGTCCGCCGACCGGGTCCGCTGGGAACATATCCAGCGGGTCTACGAGCAATGCGACCGGAACGTGTCCGAGACCGCGCGGCGCCTCAACATGCACCGGCGCACGCTGCAGCGCATTCTCGCCAAACGGGCGCCGAGAGAGACCGCCGGCTGAGACTCCGGTTGCGGCCGTAAAGAAAAGGTCCGCGGCACCGGCCGCGGACCTTCGCTTTCGATGCGGCGCTGGCCGCCGTCGATTACTTCAGGCTCTTCGGCGCATCGCCATTGTCGCGCGCCATCTCGTAGAGCTTGCGCGTGCGGGCGGAGGTCTTCTTGTTGAAGCCGATCGCGAAGTTCCACACGCCCTTGACGAAGCCCGCCTTCATCTTGGCCGCGACCTCGGGATTGAGGTGGGTTTCCTTGACGCCCTTCTCCTTCATGACCGCGAGTTCTTCCGCCGTGCCCTTGTCGAACCGGGCCGGGACCTCTTTCTCCAGCTCATGCCCGAGCTTGAGCAGGAGCTCCCGGTCGGCCTTGGACAGCTTCTTGAAGCGGTCCATGTTCATCGTCACGGTGTAGGGCGAGACGCCGAAGCGCGGCCGCATCATGTATTTGGCGACCTCGTACCATTTGAACTGAACGGCGCCCTGGACCGGCCATGCCGCGCCTTCGACGACGCCCTTCTGGAGCGCCGAATAGATCTCGCCGCCGTTGAGGTTCACCATCGACCCGCCGAGCGGAACGACGATCGGCGTGTAGAACCCGTTGGCGCGGATCTTGCGGCCCTTGAGCGGCTGCAGGCTCTTCGGGTCAAGCGGCCTCTTCAGCATGACGTGGAAGACGTCCGCTCCGGTCCCGCCGACCGCGTGCACGATCATCTTCTGGTTGAAGCGCTGCATCTCCTCGTCGAAATACTGCCAGTAACCCTTTTTCCGCCAATCCTCGGTATCGGCGTGGAGGGCAAAAGCAGCCATCGGAACGCCGGTCGAGCCGATATAATAGGGTCCGACCGACAGGTTCAGATCGAAGATGCCGCGCGAAACGGGCTGGAACTGCTGGCGGGACTTGATCACCTCGGGACCCGAGAACGTCATGGTGATGCGGCCGTCGGTCGCTTCCTTGACCTTCTTCCCGTACGCGTAGGCGATCAGGATCGTGCCCTGGACGCGATCGTCCCAGGCGGTCAGATATTTGAGCTTGATCTTCTCCGCCGATGCCAGCGTAGGCGCGACGGCCACGATTGCGGCGGCCGCGATAGCGGTACGGAATTTCATGGTGCCACTTGCTCCCGTTCTTGTCCGGCCGGACCGGAGTTCCCGCCCGAGCCTCCCAAGTGCCCGAATCTAACGATTATCTCCCGCCGCACAACCGCGCGGCGTCCCGCGTGCTTTACCGGCTTCCGGGGTCGATCCTGCGTTGAAGCCGTCCGGCGGCGGCCAGCGCGAAGCGGACGATCTGGCGCCGCTTGCGGGTGCCGTCGATCGCCACCGGCGCCGCCTCCCGGCGGATCGCGCCGCCATAGGCATCGGCGACGATGACGCCGCAATCGCCGGGCAGGAGACGGTCGGGAAACCGCTCGGACACCCCGAAATAGAAGCGGTCGCAGAACGGCAGGTACTCGCGCCATTTGCGGTCGCCGCGGAAATCCGCGACCGACGACTTGACCTCGACGACGACGAACTCCGCCGCGTCGTTGAGTCCGATCACGTCGACCCTGCGCCCGCTGGTCAGGCGGAATTCGTACAGCACCGCGTAGCCGAGGTCGGTCAGAAGCCGGGCGACGCCGCGTCGGATACGGGCTTCCTCGGCGTCGCCTCCCCGGGCGTTCGGAGCGATTGCGGCGTCGGGCATCGGTCCCGTCGAACCTGGAACGAAACAGGATCATAGCAGCTTGGCACATAACGTGAACGAGCCCCCGTTTCGAACCCGGGCGGCGGATGGCGGTGGCGGGGCGCGGCCGGCTATGGCAGTTTCGCCGCCGATGACCGGCCGCAACCCGACTGGCGAGCCCGGTCCCGCGCCGGCCATCCTGCAGGTGCTGCCGGCCCTGAACCTGGGCGGTGTCGAGCGCGGCACCGTCGAGATCGCCGAAGCCATCGCCGGCGCCGGCTGGCGCGCGGTCGTCGCGTCGTCCGGCGGGCCTCTGGCCTCCGACGTCGAGCGGGCCGGCGGCGAGCATGTCGCTCTCCCCCTCGACAGCAAAAACCCCCTCACCATGCGGAGGAACGTCGATCGCCTCCGGCGGCTGATCCGCGACCGGGACATCTCGATCATTCATGCGCGCAGCCGCGCGCCGGCGTGGAGCGCATGGTATGCGGCCCGGCAGACCGGTGCGCGTTTCGTCACCACGTTTCACGGCTTCTACTCGGCCCGCACGGGTCTCAAACGCCGCTACAACGCCGTCATGACGCGGGGCGAGCGTGTGATCGCGGTATCCGCCTTCATCGCCGACCACGTCGCCGGGGTCTACGGCGTTCCGAGATCCCGCCTCAGGACCATTCCCCGCGGCATCGACCCGGAGGTCTTCGATCCGGCGCGCGTATCGGCCGGGCGCGTGGAGCGGCTGCGCGAGGCGTGGCTCAAGGACCATGACGGGCCGGTGGTCATACTCCCCGGGCGCCTCTCCCGCTGGAAGGGGCACGAAACGGCGGTGGAGGCGATGGCGCGGCTGGGCCGACCCGATGCAAGCTGCCTGTTCGTCGGCGCGGACGGGGTAGAGGGCGGTTATGGCGCGGACGCCCGGAAGGCGATCGACGAGGCCGGGCTCGCCGGGCGCGTGCGGTTCGCCGGCGTCTGCGACGACATGCCGGCCGCATATCTCCTCGCCGACGTCGTCCTGGTCGCGTCCACCGAACCCGAATCCTTCGGTCGCGTCGCCGTCGAGGCGCAGGCGATGGGCCGGCCCCTGGTCGCGGCGGAACACGGAAGCACGCGCGAGACCGTGATCGACGGCGAGACCGGACGGCTGGTGCCGCCGGGCGATGCCGGGGCGCTCGCCCGCGCGATCTCGGAGGCTCTCGATCTGCCGCCCGACCGGCGCGCGCAGAGGGCCCGGGCCGCGATGCGCCACGTGCGCGACCGGTTCACCCTTGAGACGATGCGGCGGGAGACGCTTGCCGTCTACCGGGAGCTTCTGGACGAAACGCCGCGTTGACGCCGACCCGTACCCCCCTATCATCGGCTCCGGCGGGACCGGGCTTCGAACGGGCGGGCGGCGATCTCATGGCGGAAAAGAGAATGTTGCGCTTCGGCGCCTTCATGCGGCCGGTGACAATCCACACCGGGTCGTGGCGTTATCCCGGCGCCTACCCGGACGCCAATTTCAACTTCAAGCACATCAAGCGCTTCGCGCAGACGCTCGAGCGCGGGCGGTTCGACGCCTTCTTCATGGCCGACCACCTCTCCGTCCTCAACATGCCGATGGATGCGCTCAAGCGGAGCGCCACCGTCACGTCGTTCGAGCCGATGACGCTCCTGCCGGCGCTCGCCATGGCGACGGAGCGTCTCGGCCTGATCGCCACCGGCTCGACCACCTATGACGAGCCCTATCACGTCGCCCGGCGCTTCGCCTCGCTCGACCATATCAGCGGCGGACGCGCGGGCTGGAACGTGGTCACCACCTCCAACCCGGACGCCTCGCGCAATTTCGGCCGCGAGGAGCATCTCGAGCACGCGCTGCGCTACAAGCGGGCGCGCGAGTTCTTCGACGTGGTGACCGGGTTGTGGGACAGCTGGGAGGACGATGCGTTCCTGCGCGACCAGGAGAGCGGCATCTTCTTCGATCCGGACAAACTCCACGTGCTGGGACACAAGGGCAAGTATTTCGACGTGCGCGGGCCGCTCAATATCGCCCGGCCGATCCAGGGCTGGCCGGTCATCGTCCAGGCCGGCGCCTCCGAGGCGGGCCGCCAGCTCGCCGCCGAGACCGCTGAAGCGGTGTTCGCCCCGGCGCGCGACCTCGAAGCGGGCCGCGCGTTCTACGCCGACGTCAAGGGGCGGATGGAGAAGGCCGGGCGCGATCCGGACCAGATGAAGATCCTGCCGGGCTGCATGGTGGTGATCGGCGACACGCTCGACGAGGCGAGGGAGAAACGCGCCCTGCTCGACAGCAAGGTCCATTTCGACAGCGCGATCGCCTCGCTGTCGATCTCGCTCGGCCACGACGCCTCGAAATTCGACCCCGACGGGCCGCTGCCCGAGATCCCGGAAAGCAACGCGTCCAAGTCGGGGCGCGATCGGGCGATCGCGCTGGCGAAGCGCGAGAACCTGACGGTGCGCCAGCTCGCCCAGCGGCTCGGCGGCTATTCCGGGCTCTGCATCCTCGGCACGCCCGAGCGGATCGCCGACGAGATGGAGGAATGGCTCGAGACGCGGGGCAGCGACGGGTTCAACCTGATGTTCCCCTATCTGCCGGAAGGGCTCGACGACTTCGTCGACCGCGTGGTGCCCATCCTGCAGCGGCGCGGGCTGTTCCGCACCGAGTACGAAGGGGCTACGCTGCGGGAGAATCTGGGGCTGAAGCGGCCCGAGAGCCGTTACGCCCGCGCGGAGGGCCGATCCGATGGCCAAGGTTCTCGACGAATCCCAGCTTGAGCAATGGCGCGGCACGGGCGCGGTCTGGCCGGTCGATCTGCTGACGCCCGCGGAGGCAGACGGTCTCCGGGCGCGCTACGAGACGCTCGACGAGACCACCGACGGCGGCGCGCAATCGCGCTACCGGATCAAGGCGCATCTTCCCTTCCCCTGGCTCTGGGACGTGATCCGGCGGCCGCGCCTGATCGACGCGATCGAGGATCTGCTGGGGCCCGACTTCGTCTGCTGGGGCTCGTCCTTCTTCGCCAAGAAGGCGCATGACCCGAGCTTCATCTCATGGCACCAGGATTCGACCTATTACGGTCTGCAACCGCCGGAATCGGTGACCGCCTGGATCGCCTTCACCGACGCGACCAGCGAAGCCGGTTGCATGAAGATCGTCGCGGGCTCCCATCTCGGCCCGGAGATCCTGGCGCACGACGAGATCCCCGATCCCGACAACATGCTGGTGCGCGGCCAGACGGTGCGCGAGGTCGACGAGAACCTGGCGGTCGAGATGCCGCTCGCCGCGGGGCAGATGTCGATCCACCACAACAAGACTGTCCATTCCTCGGAGCCCAACCGGGCCGACTGGCCGCGCATCGGTTTCGCCGTCCATTTCGCGGCGACCCATGTGCGCCAGGTGCAGTTCGACGGCGCGACCGCGATCCTGCTGAGGGGCGCCGACCCGGACGGCAACTGGCTGCCCGACCCCGAGCCCCGGGCCGATTTCGATCCGGACTGCCTCGCCGCCCTCGACGTGGCCTGGACCCGCTACCGGACGGCGATGCGCGCCCAGCGGTAGCGACCCGGGCCCGGCTACGCCAGGTGGCGGTTGAAGAACCGGGCCAGCGGATCGAAGGATGTCGGCGAGGACCGCGTCGCCTGGTCGATATAGAGCACTTCGATCTCGCCGCCCGCCGCGCGGTAGTTTCGCGCGAAGCGTTCCGGCTCGTTCACGTCGACATCGCTGTCGAGGTCGCGGTAGTCGTGCACCTCGTCCGGCTTGCCCTGCACCCAGAGCGCGGGCGGGGTCTCCAC
>JAJEHI010000049.1 GCA_022823775.1 Defluviicoccus sp.
CCCTCACCCCGGCCCTTTCCCCGTGGGGGGAGAGGGGGATTCACGCGCTTCCTCCTCTTCCTCGACTTTCTCCCCTCCCGCTTGCGGGAGGGGCCGGGGGAGGGCGGAGGACCGGATACGGACCGGATAGACGGGCGACAGGTCACCGCCACGCTGTCGACACCCGCTCCTTTCCTCGCTCCGCGCCGGTTTTCTTTTGCGCCCCCGGCCCGGCCATCGGCGAATACTATCGGCCGACGGATCGATAGTTTGGAATTACCGATTTCGATCCGCTAGGCTGTCGGTCGCGGCGGGCCGCGGGGGATGGCGCGGCGCCGGAAACAGGTAGGCGGGAGGAACGATGTCACAGGACTCCACGAACCCCGACAGCCCCTCCCCGAGGCCGCGCTGGCTGGGCGTCGTCCAGCTCGCGGCGATCGTCGCCGCGATCGCCGTCGCGCTCTACTTCGCCCGGGCGCCCGACCGGGTGGAACGCGGGCCGATATCGGGCGCCGCGCAGGCCACGCCGGCGGTGAGCGTCGTCAAACCGGCCGCGACGGAGCATTCGCTGACGCTCAAGCTGACCGGAACGGTCACGCTCGAGAGAAAGACCACGGTGGTGTCCGAGGTCGTCGGTCGCGTCGTCTGGGTGTCGCCGAATTTCAGCAACGGCGGCTCGCTCGCCGCGGACGAGGTCTTCGTCAGGGTCGATCCGAGCAGGTACGAGCTCGAGGTCGAGGCGGCGAGGATGGCGGTGCGGGAAATGGAATCGGTCCCGGGCATGGCAACCGCCGTCACCGGCACGCGCGCCATGCTGGAGGCCAAGCTGGGGCGTGCGCGGGCCGAGCTCGCGCTCGCCGAGCTGCGGCTGGCGCGAACCGCGATCTCCCTCCCCTACGCGAGCCGGGTGATCTCGTCCGATCTCGGGGTCGGCGACCTCGTCGGGCCGGCCGACGATGTCGGGCGGCAAGCGAAACTGGGGGTCGTCTACCGGCCGGGGGCCTTGCAGGTCCGTGTGCCCATCCCGCAGGAAGATCTGGCCGCTCTCTCCCCGGCGGTGGGCCGCTCCGCCCGGGTCAGCACCCGCAAGGGCATGTACGAGGCCAGGGTGGTCCGGGTCTCGGCGGTGGTCGCCCCGCGCACGCGGCTGGCGGGGCTGTTTCTCAAGTTTCCGGAAAACGCGCCGCCCGACTCCCTGCCGCGCCCGGGGACGTTCGCGCGGGTCGAAGTCGAAGGGCCCAACCGCGGCAATGTCTACGTGCTGCCCGAGTCCGCTACGCGGGAAGACGACAAGATCTGGGTGGTGCGAAACGGCGCCCTGGCGTCGCTGACGCCCGTCACGGTCGGACGCGGCGACGCGGGTTGGGTCGTCGAGGCGTTCGACGCGGGCGAGGGCGTGGTCGTGGGAACGCTATCCGGCGGCAGGGAAGGGCTGAAGGTCACGACCGCTTCGGCGCCGTCCCCGAAATAGACCGGTCTGAAGCTTGAAGCCGTAAACGCGGAGCGCGCGTCGGAGCGGGGGACAATCGTGAAGAACGGACTGATCGCATATTTCGTCGGGAATCCCGTCGCCGCCAAGCTCCTGATGGTTTTCCTGATCCTGGGCGGCATTCTCGCGGGCCTCAACACACATGTCCGGCAAATCCCGGACCTGGACTTCCGCACGATCGTCATCACGCTGGCCTCGCCGGGCTCTTCGCCCAGGGAAATCGAGGAAGACATCAATCGTCGCATCGAAGAAGGCGTGCTGGGACTCGAGGGGGTGGACCGGGTGGTGAGCGTCGCGTCGGAAGGGTTCGCCCGGGTCGAGGTCGAAATCGAGACCTTCGCCGACGCCGATGCGGTCCTTGCCGACGTCAAGAACGCGGTCGACAGCATCGAGAACTTTCCGCCCGCAAGCGCGAGGCCTCCGAGGATCGAGCACAAGAGACTGTCCGTGGAAGTGCTGACGCTCGCGGTTTCCTCATCCACCCTTTCGGAAGACGCGTTGCGGCTGGCGGCCGAGTCTCTTCGCGACGATCTGCTGGCTCTGCCCTCCGTGTCGGTCGTCCGACTCAAGGGCACCCGCGACCGGGAAATCTCCATCGAGATGAACGAAGAGGAGCTGCGCCGGAACGACCTGACGATCTCCGAGGTGGTGCGCAAGGTGCGGCGGGCCTCGCTCAACCTGACATTCGGCGAACTGCGCACGGACGCCGGCGGCGTGGTCCTCAACGTGATCGGAAAGAGAAAGCGCGGCGAGGAATTCGCGGACATTCCGCTGATCACCCGGCTCGACGGATCCGTCGTGAAGCTGGGCGACGTGGCGAGGATTCGCGACGGCTTCGTCGACGAGGACGTTCGGTCCGAGGTCGATGGAAAGCCGGCGATCTTCGTCCGGGTCGAGGCGGGCGAGGAACACTCGGTCTTCGGCATCTCCAACGCCGTCGAAGACCGGCTCCGGACCTACAAGCCTCCCCCGGGCGTCGAGGTCGAGGTCTGGAGCAACAGCGTCGACGGGATCCTGGACAGGTTCTCCGGGATCCTGCTGAACGCCGTGATCGGCATGATCCTGGTTTTCGTTTGTCTCGTTCTGGTGTTCGACCTTCGCGTCGCGACGTGGATCGCGGTGGGAATCCCGATTTCCTTCATCGGCTCGTTGTTGTTCTTCGACGTCTCGGACCTGACGTTGAACATGGGAACGCTGTTCGCCTTCTTCCTGCTGATCGGCATCGTGGTCGACGACGCCGTGGTGGTGGGCGAAAGCATCGCGGCCGAAAGGGAGCGGGGAAAAAGCGCGCTCGACGCGGCGATTTCGGGAGCGCGTGCCGTTGCCGGCCCGATCACGGTCGGCGTGCTGACGACCGTGCTGGCATTCGTGCCGCTGCTGTTCGTGACGACCGGGAACTACCAGTTGGTAAAGGTCTTTCCCCTGGTCGCTTTCTTCGTCCTCCTGGTCTCGCTCGTGGAAGCGTTCTGCGTCCTCCCGTCGCACCTCTCTCACGCGGGGCGCTGGAGTCTGTCGCCGCTCAGCGACATCCAGACGGCGGTGCGCGACGGGCTGGACGGCCTGCGCGATGCCGTCGTCGTGCCGGCGGTTTCCTGGTCGGTCCGCCATATCTACCTGACGTTTCTCTTCGGCGTGGTGTTCGTGGTCGCCGCTCTCTGGTTGCTGCGCGCGGAGGTCGTCCGGGTGGTCGTGCTGGACAGCGCGGCCAATGTCGGCGACACGATCCAGGCCGATCTGGAATTGCCGGCGGGCGCGCCGTTCGAGGCGAGCGCGGCCGCGGGGCAGCGTTTCGTCCGGGCCGCGCGCGCGATCAACGACCAGCTCGATGGCACCTCGATCGAGTCGATCAGCCTGATCGTCGGCAATCTCGCCGGTGCCGTGGGGTCGCAAACCGGCCAGGACGAAGCGAACAGGAGCCATCTCGCCTCGGTGAGGCTTCACCTGCACAAGCGGCCGCTGCGCCAGGTGTCTCCCGAGATCATCGAACGGCTTTGGCGCCAGAATGTCGGCGACGTTGCGGCATTGGAGAAAGTATCCATTCAGACCACACGGGTCCGATTCAGGCCGGGCGTCGCCTACGCGCTGCTGCACGACGATCCCAAGACGCTCCGGGACGCCGCGCGGGAACTCGGCGCCTATCTGCGCACGGTTCCGGGCCTCTACGCGCAGTCGGACAGCCTGTCGCCGGGCAAGCGGCATTTCGAGATTCGACTGACCCCGGCGGGGGTGGCGGCCGGGTTGACGCCCGCGATGATCGGCAAGCAGCTGCGGGCCAATTTCCACGGGATGACGGTCCAGCGGGTTCAGCGCGGACGAGACGAGATCGACGTGGTCGTTCGCTATCCCGCCGAGCGGCGGCGCAGCCTGCGGGAGCTCGCCAGCGAGCGCATCGTGCGGCCCGGCGGCCAGGAAGTTCCCCTTTCCATCGTGGCCCGCATCGTGGAGAAGCGGGAACTCTCGACCCTTACGCGCATCGACGGAGAGCAGGCGGCCCTCGTCAACGCGCATGTCGATTTCAGCAAGATCACCGCGATCCAGGCGAGGCGGACGGTCGCGAAAGACTTCCTTCCCGGCCTGCTCGCGAAATATCCCGGCCTCTCGGTGGCGCGCGACGCCGGAGCCCGGGACGAAAGGGTGCTGCTCGAGACCCTGGGGGTGCTGGTCCCGATCGTGTTGCTTCTGATGTACGGGCTGATGGCCGCCTTCCTGCGCAGCTACTGGAAGCCGCTGGTGGCGGTGATCGGAGTCCCGATGGCTTTCGCCGGAGGGGTCTTCGGGCATTGGGCGCTGGGCTGGGATCTGACCGCCATATCGCTGTTCGGCATGATCGGCGTGGCGGGGGTCATCGTGAACGACGCGCTGGTCCTGCTCGACCGCTACAACGTGATTCGTCGCGAGAACGACGCGATCCCGGCGATCGCCGCGGCGTCGGCCGCGACTCGCGACCGCTTCCGTGCCGTCTTCCTCACCTCGCTCACCACCGTGCTGGGTCTCTCGCCGCTGCTCTACGAGCGGAGCGACGAGCTCCTCTTCCTCGTTCCCTTCGTGGTCAGCATGCTGGGCGGTCTGATCGCCGCGGGCGCGTTCACCCTGTTCGTCCTGCCGGCGCTGGTGATGTTCGTCGAGGGCCGCCGCGAAGCCTGACGCCGCCGCGCTACTCCGGCGGCGTACCCGCCCGCGCCGCGCGCGCGGCGAATATGAGCTTGAGCGCGTCCCGGGGCCGCAGCAGGTCCTCCAGCGTGTGACGGTCCAGCACGCCGAGAAAGGCGTCGAGCGCCGCCTCGAGGACATGGGTGAGCACGCACGGGCCCGAAATCGGGCAGCCGTTCCTTTCCCCGTCGGCGAAGCACTCGACCAGCTCGAAGCTCCCCTCGGTCGCGCGGAACACGTCGCCGAGGCCGATCTCGCCCGGGGGCATCGCGAGCTCGAGCCCGCCGTTCCGGCCCCGGATCGTCGCGACGAAGCCTTCGCGGCCGAGCCGGTGGATCACCTTCGTCAGGTGGTTCTCCGAGATGCCGTAGGCGTCCGCGATCTCGCGCGCGGTGCATCGCCGGTCGCCGTTCAGCCCCAGATAGATCAGGGTCCTGAGCGCATAATCGCTGTATTGCGTAACCTGCATGTCGGCGACCCCGTCCGGTTTCTCGCGCCCGCCGTCCCCGGGGACCGCGCGCGGCAAGAGACATAAGCCGGTTCCGCCCGCTTGGCCAGCCCGGGTGCTATGCTGGCGCTCCGCCGCCGCACCGGGAGGGCGCGATGAACCGGCACCTGCGGAAGCCGATCGCGGACGACGAGATCCGCGCCTACGCCGAAGACGGCGCGGTCTGCGTCCGCGGCCAGTTCGACCGGGAGTGGATCGAGCACATGCTGGCCGTCGTCGAGGCCAACCTGGAAAACCCCGCCGGCAGGGTGCTGGAGTCCGGCGCCGACGAACCCGGCAAGGTCATCGCCAATTCGCACATGGCGCGGAGCAGCGAGGCGTTCATGGACTTCGTCAGGCACTCGCCGGCCCGCGAGATCGCGGCGCGGCTGATGGGACTCGACGAGGTCCGGTTCTTCTACGACCAGCTCTTCGTCAAGGAGCCCGGCACGCGGATGCCGACGGCGTGGCATCACGACCTGCCGTTCTGGCCGCTGGCCGGCAACCACGTGGCCTCGGTGTGGCTCGCGCTGACCCCGGTGACGCGGGAGACGAGCGGCCTGGTCTATGTCGCGGGCTCGCACCGATGGGACACGATGTACCGCCCGGTCCCGGCCGTGCCGCGCGAGGGCTTCGCGCTCCCCGAGGCCGATGGCTTTCCCGACTGCCCGCCGTTCCACAGGGAGTTCGACAACCCCGCCTACCGGTTCCTCTCCTGGGACATGGAGGCGGGCGACTGCATCGTTCACCACCCGCTGGCGGTGCACGGCGCGGGCGGCAACCCGTCCGAGGCGGTCCGCAGGGTGGCGCTGTCGTGCCGCTTCTTCGGCGGCGACATCGCCTGGTACGGCCCCCGCACGCAGTTCAACATCCCCGGCGCCGAGGACGCGGACCTGGAAGTCGGCGTCCTCCCCGCCGACGACGATCTGTTCCCGGTGGTATGGCGGGCGGGGTAGGGGGCGGCGAGAGGCCCTCCCCCGGCCCCTCCCGCAAGCGTGAGGGGAGAGGGAAGGAGGAGCCGGCGCCGCAACTCCCCCTCTCCCCATCGGGGAGAGGGCCGGGGTGAGGGGGGAGTCTCTCCGGTGCCGGCGGGCCGTGACCGGGCCCGGTCGAAGAATGCCCTACCCGGCCAGCGCCGCCTCGGCCCTGGGGCGGTACTCGGTGCCCCTGGCCTCCATGAGAGTCAGATAGTCCGGGTCTTCCCAGTCCGTGAAGGCGGCGGCGAAGGAGGGCGTTTGCCTCATGCGCTCGTACCAGCCCGCGACCCTCGGCAGAGCGTCCCACAGCCACGCCAGCTGGAGATGCTCAAGACGCACGACATAGGGCAGGCACACGGCGTCGGCGATCGTCCGGCGTTCCGCTACGAGGAAAGCGTCTCCTTCGAGAGCCTCTTCCATCCGGCGCAGCATGTCCGCAAACGCCCGGACGCCGCCGGGAAAGAGCGGCGAGTCGATGCCCTCGAAGATCAGCGACCGCATCCTGGTTCTCTTGCGCTCGTCCGGGACCGCCTCGATCCTCGCCCGCACCGCGTCCTCTCCGTTCGCCAGATGCTGGAACCGGAACGCGATCGCCGTGCTGATCACGCCCGCCTGGGCATGGATCGTTTCGTCGATGTACTTGATCCAGAGCCTCATTCCGGCGATCCGCCCGGCCGTCTCCGGCCGCATCCGCGGGGCCGGGAACAGGTCTTCCAGGTACTCGCAGATGACGCCGGATTCGACGATCGTCGCGTCCCCGTCGACCAGGGTCGGCACGACGCCGGCCGGGTTCAGCTTCAGGTAACGCTCGGTGTGCTGGTCGCCCTTCCTCAGGTTGAGCTCG
This sequence comes from Defluviicoccus sp., assembly GCA_022823775.1. Lineage (GTDB taxonomy): Bacteria > Pseudomonadota > Alphaproteobacteria > MPNO01 > MPNO01 > MPNO01. The sequence continues at coordinate 6,927 of JAJEHI010000049.1, forward strand.
ACGCTCTCCCAGTCGAGCCCCTTCTCGGCCAGGACGTAGCGGACCTTCTGCGCGCAGGTCGACATGTTGTTGTGGTAGAGCACGATCATGGCGCCCGGGGCCTCCTACGGCCTAACCCTCCGCCGCCGGCACCACCGGCAGCCACAGCCGCGAGGGGCGTTCGGCGTCGTGGTGGAACGTGTCGGTGCCGACCTTGTACCAGAGATACTGGTGGGTGAAGATCGAGTCGGTCAGCGGCGAATCGCCGTTGACGATCTCCAGCCGGACTCGATGGCCCTTGCGGAACAGGTTGGAGAACGGCATCACCTCGATCTCGTAGCGGTAGATCCGTCCGGGCTCGATCGGCTGCGGGTCGGCGTGGGTGTAGATCGGCCGGTGCGGCGTGCTGCGCGCCTCGTCCTTCTCGCGGTGCGACGCTCTCAGCCACCCCTTCGACACATTGACCGACATCGGCTGGAGGCCGGCCTCGCGGTCCTCGTCGGACTGCGGGTACTGGTCGGCGATCTTGACCACGAAGTCGGTGTCGGTCGCGGTAGAGGAGGCGTAGAGCTCGAGGATCGCGGGCCCCGTCACCTCCATGTCCTCTTCCATCGGGTCGGTGACGAAGGTGAGCACCCGGCGGATCGGATCGGGGCCTTGCGGTCCCATCGCGACGACGCCGAGCTTCCAGTCATGGTCGGGATAGGCGTAGCCCGTGTCTCCGCCGTCGGCCGCCGGCGCGTCCGCCGTAAGCCGTCCGTCGTTGAGCGAGGTCAGGCTCCCCGACGGTCCCGCGGCGAGGTGGAAGGGCGTCATTTCCGCGCGGGGCAGCGGCCATTCCGGCTCTTCCCGGTAGGTCTCGGCGCCCCGGACGTAGAGCTTGACCGGCGCCCGGTCCTCGTACCCGTTCTCCTCGCCCTTCAGGTAGCGGTCGTAGAACGGCAGCAGCTCGGCCTCGTGGTAGTCGATCCGGTCGAAATAGTCGTGCGCCTCGAACACGTCGCGCGCGCCGGTGACGACCAGCCGTTTCGGCGCCTCGATCTCCTCGTAGCCCAGGATGTTGCCGCGCAGGTGGAGGCCCATCTTGCCCCAGTGGCCGATCGAGAGCACCGGCACCTCGATCTCGCCCAGCCGCTCCCACGGCGTGCGCTCGCGCCACCAGTCGTCGTAGGTCTGGCGGCGCTGGAGCTCCCAGCCGATGTCGAGCGGCATCGCCTTGCCCGACGGGTCGTTCGCCGCGCGGTGCAGGTTGTTGACCCGCACCAGGTTGTACCACCAGGTCATGAACTCGCAGTAGATGCCGCCGTGATAGGCGGTCCCGCGATAGGGATCGACGGCGCCGTCGTAGGGCGCGATGCATTTGAGGCTCGGCGGGTTGACGATGCCCATGAACCATTGCGACCAGGCATAGTAGGACTGGCCGATGCCGCCCACGTTGCCGTCGCACCAGCCCTGGCGCGCGATCCACTCGACGAGCTCGTAATAGTCCTGCTGCTCTTCCCTGTCGAGGAAGTTGTAGACGCCCTCGGAGTCGCCCGACCCGCGCACGTCGGCGTGGACATAGGCGTAGCCGTGCTCCTCGACGTACCACTGGACCGGCCCGACCTCGCGCCACAGGAAAAGCCGCGAATGAGGGATGTCGTCGGTCGCGTACATGTAGGGCGAGGCGGCGAACAGCGCCGGATATTCGCCTTTCCCGTCGGGCCGGTAGATGCGGAGCGCGATCCGCGTGCCGTCGCGCATCGTGGCATAGACGCCCGAATCGACGCGCATGGAATACCGTTTCGCGCCTTCGCGCGCGCCTGTAGCCATGTTGCCTCCTGACCGGGACGGATCCCGCGCTACGCCGCTACTCCCGCATGCCGGGACGTTCGAAATTCCTGTCGAGATGGCCCTTGCCCGAGAGGTCGCCCTTCTCGAACAGCCAGCTGTAGCCGCCCCGCGGGTTGGTCAGGATCTCCCAGCAATTGTTGTCCATGTCCCAGAAGAAGAAGCTGTAGGTGCCGTGCTGCAGCTTGGGCTTCGAGATTCTGTGGAGGCCCCATTTCTCGGCCTCCGCCACCACGGTCTCGTGCGCCGAGTCGACCTCGCCCTGGGTCTCTACGTCGAGCCCGTTGTGGTTGAGCATCGGCATCTCTTCGCTGCGGTTCTTCTGTTCGACCACGGCGATGGTGTTGGGTCCGCCGAGCCGGATCAGGAGCGAGATCGGGCTGGTGCGGACCACCTGGAGCCCGAGGAACTCGGTGTAGAACTCGCGCGCCCGGTCCAGGTTTTTCGATTCCAGCGTGCCGTGCGACAGGAAGTTGAGCTTGAGCGAAGGTTCGGCCGCGGTCTCCACCGCGGGCATTTCGGCTTGTTCCGCCATCGTCGCCTCCATCCGTTAGCGTTCAGAAATACTTGCCCCAGCCGCCGCAAACTTCAACCGTCGACCCGGTCATGTAGCTGTTGCGGGGCGAGACCATGAAGGCCGCGACGTCGCCGATCTCCTCCGGCCGGCCCCAGCGGCCGAGCATCGCATTGGCCGCGAACTGCTTCTCGACCTCCTCGGCGGAGACGCCCCGGACCTTTCCCATCGCCTCCCGGCGCGGCGTCCAGCGGGGCGTGTCGACGATACCGGGGCAGAGATTGTTGACCAGGATGCCCTTTCCGGCGAGCTCGCCCGCCATCAGCTTGGTGAACGCGTTGATGCCCGCGTTGGGAATTGCGGTCGAGAACGAGCCCGGCATCAGCTGCTTGCCCGAAATGCCCGAGACGTTGAGCACGCGCGCCGCGTCCGACTTCTCCAGATAGGGCACCGCCGCCTTGGTGGTGCGGACATAGGCCATCAGGTTGCGGTTGACGATCTCGTCCCAGTTGTCGGCGGTCAGCGAATCGAGGTTGCCCGGGGTCATGCCGCCGACGCAGTTGATCAGAATGTCGATTCCGCCGAGACCTTCCGCCGCCTTGTCGACGAACGCCGCGCAGCCGTCCTCGTTCGACATGTCGCAGGCGATGCCGACGGCCCGGACCCCCTTGGCCTCCATCTCCGCCACCGCCTTGTCGAGCTGCTCCTGCCCGCGCGCCGAGATCGCCACGTCGCAGCCCTCGTCGGCGAGCGCGAGCGCCGCCGCATAGCCCAGCCCGTCGCTCGCGCCCGAAATCGCCGCCTTCCGTCCCCCGAGACCCAGATCCATGTCGTCCTCCTTGCCGAATATCGCGCGCCATTCCTACACGCCGAGACGGTCGGGCAACACCCCTGTCGCCCCTCATCCCGACCCTCTCCCCGCGGGGGAGAGGGGGATCCGCGGCGCCGCCTCCGCCTCACCTTCCCCCCTCCCGCTCGCGGGAGGGGCCGGGGGAGGGCGGTTGCTCCGGTCGATATGACGAAGGAGCCCAATAGACCTTTCGGTACAAGGCGCCTGCTCCTAAAATCGGCGCAACCTGATATCGACGATTGGGAGAGCAGCGATGATCAAGGTGAGCGATGTCGCCTACGGTCGGATCCGTTCGCCGGACCTCGACGCGCAGGAAGAGTTCCTGACCGAATTCGGCATGGTGCGGGCGGAGAGGACCAAGACGGCTCTCTACATGCGGGGCACCGATCCCGAGCACCACATCCACATCACCGAGCTCGGCGACCCCGGCTTCGTCTCGCTCGCCTTCAATGTCGACAGCGAGGAGGAGCTGGAGAAGGCCGCCCGGATCGAGGGCGCCTCGCCGGTCGAGGAGATGGACGAGCCGGGCGGCGGCAAGCGCGTGCGGCTGACCGAGCCCAACGGCTACACCATCGAGATCGTGCACGGCATCGGGATGTTGGAGCCGATCGAGATCCCGCGCTTCGCGCTCAACATGGGCCCCGAAAGGCTGGCGCGAAAGGGCGAGCTCACGCGGATCGACCGCGGCCCGTCGCACGTCAAGCGGATCGGCCACGCGGTGATGATGACGCCCGACCTCAAGACTTCGATCGCCTGGGTGCGGAAGACGCTCGGGCTGGTCTGCTCGGACGACGTCTATGCCGGCGAGAAGGACAACATCATCCTGTCCTTCAACCGGGTCGACAAGGGCGAGGAATATGTCGACCACCACGTGTTCCTCTATATCGACGGGCCGAAGGCCGGGCTCAACCACATGGCGTTCGAGGTGCAGGACATCGACGACGTGATCATGGGCCACGAGCACATGCGGGGCCTCGACAAGTACGAGCACTTCTGGGGGCTCGGCCGCCACGTGCTGGGCAGCCAAGTGTACGATTACTGGGCCGACCCGTGGGGGCGGGTGCACGAGCACTGGACCGATTCCGACCGCCTCAACAGCGACACGCCGGCTAATCTGATCGCGTTCGAGGACGGGCTGAACTCGCAGTGGGGCGAGCCCATCCCCGAGAAATTCGTCGCCCACGCTTCGCAATAGGCGAAGACGCCGGACCCGCGTAAAGGAGAGCGGATGAAGCTCAGCTTTTTCACCATGCCGCTGCATCCGCCGTCGCGGAACTACGCGGAGACGCTGAAGGAGGACCGCGAGGCGATCCTGCTCGCCGACCGGCTCGGCTTCGCCGAGGCGTTCATCGGCGAACACGTCACCGACCGGGCCGAGACCGTGACCTCCTGCCTGATGTTCATCGCGAGCCTCGCGCACGACACGAAGAACATCGTGCTGGGCAGCGGCACGGTGAACATGTCGCTCAATCACCCGGCGATCATCGCGGGCCAGGTGGCGATGATCGACAACATCCTCGAAGGCCGGTTCCTGTTCGGGATCAGCCCGGGCGCGCTCAAGTCCGACGCCGAGGCGCTCGGTATCCTGCACCGGGACCGGAACGAGATGTTCGTCGAATCGATCGACCACGTGCTCGCGATCTGGTCGACCGACCCGCCCTACCGGCTCAAGGGCAAATACTGGAACGTCACCACCGAGGAATCGCTGATCGAGGAGATCGGCCAGGGGGTCATCGTCGGCCCCTACCAGAAGCCGCACCCGCCGATCGTCGTCACCGTGGTGGCGCCCTATTCCAGGGGGCTGACCGAGGCGGCGGCGCGCGGCTGGACCTCGATCTCCGCCAACTTTCTGATGCCGGAATGGGTCAGGACCCACTGGCCCAAATATGTCGAGGGGTGCGAGCGGGTGGGGCGCGCCGCCGACCCGGCCGACTGGCGGGTGGCGAAGAGCATCTTCGTCGCCGACGACGAGAAGACCGCGCGCGAATACGCGCTGGAGAACGATAACAGCCCCTACCGCTTCTACTACAAGCAGCTGATGCAGAAGCTGATCAGCGCCGGAAGGTCGAACCTCTTCAAGCACGACCAGTCGATGCCGGACGAGGCGGTAACGCTCGACTACGTGACCGACCGGCTGGTCATCGCCGGCACCGTCGACAGCGTGGTCGATCAAATCCTCGCCTTCCGGGAACGGATCGGGGATTTCGGCACGCTGGTCTATGCCGGGCACGACTGGGTCGACAAGGCGCTGTCGAAGCGCTCGATGGAGCTGATGGCGAACGAGGTCATGCCGAGGCTGAACGAAGCCATCGGCGGCGTCGACGAGGCGGCTGAGTGAAACCCGAGGTTCCGAGCCTGCTCGCCGATCCGCCGGCGTCCAACCCCCTCTTCAACGACCGCAAGCTGAAGATGGGGACGTTCTGTTCCAATCTGAAGCACGGCTGCGCGATCTCCTCGATCGAAGGGACGCTGGAGGCGACCTGGCCCGCCACGGTGGCGCTCGCCCGACTCGCCGACAGGATGGAGTACGAGGCGCTGGTCCCGGTCGGGCGCTGGCGCGGCTTCGGCGGGACGACCGATTTCAACGGCGCCGGGTTCGAGTGCTATTCCTGGGCCGCCGGAATCGCCGGAACGAACGAGAGCTCCGCCATATTCGCGACCTCGCACGTGCCGACCGTGCACCCCGTGATGGCGGCGAAGCAGGCGACGACGATCGACCACATCTCCGGCGGGCGCTTCGTCCTCAACGTGGTGACCGGCTGGAACGAGTCCGAGTTCCGCCTGTTCGGCATCGACGTGCCCGACCACGACCGGCGCTACGACATGGCGGTCGAATGGGTCGAGATCATCCGCCGGCTGTGGACCGAACACGAGCTGTTCGACTACGAGGGCGAGTTCTACCGGATCGGCGGCGGCCAGCTTCTGCCCAAGCCGATCCAGTCGCCCCGCCCGCCCTTCATGAACGCCGGGGGATCCGAGCGCGGGCGCCATTTCGCGGCGAAATACTGCGACGTCGCCTTCATCGTCGTGGTCAACCACGACATGGACGATCTCAAGGCGCAGATCGCCACCTACAAGGACCTCGCGCGCCGGGAATACGGCCGCGAGGTCGCGGTCTGGACCCACACCTATATCGTCCAGGGCGACACCGAGAAGGACGCGCGCGACTTCTACGACCACTATGTCCACGAGCATGGCGACTGGGAGGCCGCGACCAACCTCACCGAGGGTCTCGGCATCAACGCCCAGACCGTGCCGCCGGAGGCGCTCGACTTCCTCAGGGAGCACTTCATCGCCGGCTGGGCGGGCTGGCCGGTGATCGGCACCAGGGAGCAGATCGTCGACACCTATCTCGATCTCGCCGACACCGGCATCGACGGCGTGCTCACCTCCTGGGCGCGCTACGAGGAGGGGATGGAGGAGTTCGCGGTCGAGACCTACCCGCTGATGGTCGAGGCGGGGTTGAGGTAAGTACCGGTCGGGGTGTCCTCGGATGAGAATCAGCGCCAGGCTGGATGACCACCGCGCCGAAAAGCTGAGACAGCTCCGAATTTCGACACAGTCTAGCATCAGCGAAACAGTACGTCGCGCCATCGACCTCCTGCACCGGCAGCAAGTCAAGAGATCGCGAAAGAAGGTCGACGGTCTGTTGTCGAGCGACTTCGTTGGCTGCGCCGAGGGTCCCGAAGACCTGGCCAGCAATTTCAAGCAGTATCTGACGCGGAGCCTCGACGGCAAACATGGCGCCGGCTGACATCGGCCGCTGCGTCGACCATGACGGACAGCGGGACGGCGTTCCTGTCGCCGAGGTGCGCCGGTTCGCACTGGACGGTTTTAGCCCCTCACCCCGGCCCTCTCCCCGGCGGGGAGAGGGGGATTTACGCGGTGCCGCTTCCGCCTTGCCTTCTCCCCTCCCGCTTGCGGGAGGGGCCGGTGGAGGGCGGGTCGGTCGGTACGGACCACCGTAACCCGGTCAGGTCGGAAAATGCCGTGGATTTTCGCGCGGGCTCCCTGCCGATCCGCAAGACCGTCTCCGCCCCCTCGTCATTTCGACCGGAGCCGGCCCGAAGGGTCGGCGAAGCGGAGAAATCTTCCCGCTTCGCTGCTGGACCGCCTGCGCGTGGGAGATTTCTCCGCTCCGCGCTTGCGGCGCTCCGGTCGAAATGACGAAGAGGACGACAGCGGGCAACGACGACAGGCGGAGTAGGCGGGTCAGCGCCGTATCGAGGGGGCGCGCCCGTGACACTCCCTGATGCGACGCCTATTGTGGCGCCCGAATTTCAACACGGCGGCGGAGAGCGGCGATGAAGGTTACGGCGAACGGGGTGACGCTGAACTGCGAGATCGAGGGCAGGGAAGGGGCGCCCTGGCTTACCTTCTCCAACTCGCTGGCCACCAACCTCCACATGTGGGACGCGCAGGCCGCCGCGCTCGCCGACGATTTCCGCATCCTGCGCTACGACAAGCGGGGCCACGGCCGGAGCGACGTGCCGGACGGCCCCTACGACTTCTCGATGCTGGTCGGCGACGTGATCGGGCTGTGGGACGCGCTCGGCATCGGGCAGAGCCATTTCGTCGGTCTCTCCATCGGCGGGATGACGGCGATGGGTCTCGGCATCCATCACGCCGACCGGCTGCGCTCCATCGTGATCTCCAATGCCATCGCCGAGGCGCCGGCGCCCTTCGTGGCCGCCTGGGACGAGCGCATCGCCATCGTCGAGGAGCAGGGGATGCAGGCGCTCGCCGCGCCTACGGTCGAGCGCTGGTCGTCGGACGCGTTCTTCAACTCCGGCACGCCCGTGCTCGACGATCTCCGCGCCATGGTCGCGGCGACCCCGGCCAAGGGCTTCATGGGCTGCGCCCGGGCGCTCCAGGGGCTCGATTTCGAGAAGAGCCTGGGCGAAATCCGGACCCGCGCGCTGTTCATCGCCGGCAAGGAGGACGGCGCGACCCCGGCCTCGACGATGAGCCGGATCGCCCGGTTGGTCGAGGGCGCGCAATATGTCGAGCTCTCCCCCGCCGGGCATCTCTCCAACATCGAGCAGCCCGAGGGCTACACCGCCGCGCTCAGGGACTTTCTGCTCTAGCGCGGGGCTCCGCCGATGACCGAGGCGCTCGCGCGGCCGTTCCGGCTCGGGCCGGCCGACCTGCCCCACCGGGTCGTGATGGCGCCGATGACGCGGAACCGGGCCGGTCCCGGCAACGCGCCCCATGCGCTCAACGCCGAATATTACCGGCAGCGCGCTTCGGCGGCGCTGATCGTCACCGAGGCGACGCAGGTGAGCGAGCAGGGCGTCGGTTACCCGCTGACGCCCGGCATTCATTCGCCCGGGCAGGTCGCCGGCTGGCGCCTGGTCACGGACGAGGTCCACCGGGCGGGCGGGCGCATCGCGCTCCAGCTCTGGCATGTCGGGCGGATTTCCCATTCCTCGCTCCAGCCGGGCGGCGGGCTCCCGGTTGCGCCGTCCGCCATCGCGGCCGCCGGCGAGGCGATGACCTTCGAGGGGATGAAGCCGTTCGAGACGCCGCGCGCGCTGGAGACCGACGAGATCCCCGGCATCGTCGACCAGTTTCGACAGGGCGCGCGCAACGCGCTGGAGGCGGGGTTCGACGCCGTCGAAATCCACGGGGGCAACGGGTATCTGCTCGACCAGTTCGTCCGCGACGGCACCAACGCGCGGACCGACGCCTATGGCGGCACGCTCGAGAACCGGCTGCGTCTCCCCGTCGAGATCGCCGAGGCGGTCGCCGAGATCTGGGGCGCCGACCGGGTGGGCTATCGGATCTCGCCCTATCAGCGTTTCAACGACATGTCGGACAGCGCGCCCGAAGAGACCTTCGCGGCATTGGCCGGCGCGCTGCAGGGCGTGGGCATCGCCTGGCTGCATGTCGTCGAATCCGACGCGCCCGGCCGCGACGCGGAAGAAACCGACCCGAAGACCTTCGTCGCCGCCCGCCCGCCCCTGTTCCGGGCGCTCCGCGAGATCTTCCGCGGGGCGCTGATGGTCAACTCCGCCTATGACGGGCCGCGCGGCGCGGCGGTGCTGGAAGCCGGTGGGGCCGACCTCGTCTCCTACGCCGCCCTGTTCCTCGCCAACCCCGATCTGCCGAAACGCCTGCTCGGCAGCGGGCCGCTCAACGATCCGGTCCGCAAGACCTTCTATGGCGGCGGGGCCGAGGGCTATACGGACTATCCGTTCTGGGAGGGGTAGGGCGCCCTTCGATACGGCCGGATCACGGCGCTCTGTACACTCGAGAGGCCCCTCACCCTGACCCTCTCCCCGTTGGGGAGAGGGAACTCGCTCGCCGACTCCTCCCGCTTACCTTCTCCCCTCCCGCTTGCGGGAGGGGTTGGGGGTGGGCTTCCAGCGAGGTACAGACCGGATAGAAGGGCGATCACCCCACCCGGCGGAAGAAGCGGTTGATGTCGACCCGGTCCCAGACGCCCGCGTTGGCGAGCGGGTCTTCGGCGAGGAAGGCGTCGATGTCCTCGCGCTTCTCGGCCTCCACCAGATAGAGGCTGCCGACGATGGTCTCGCCGTCCTCCGCCTGGAGCGGGCCCGACATGACCACCTCGATCGGCGCCTTCTCGAGATAGTCCCGATGCGCGGGGAGGGCGGCCATGCGTTTGTCGAGCACGCCCGGCTTGTCGATCATGTGCAGAACGTAGAGCATCGCGAAATCCCTTGCGGCCGGCTGGCGCGGCCAGTCTACATCAACGGGACGGAGGAAGGGCCGCGCGTCCGTCACGCCAAACCGCTTTGCGCCCTTCCAGGCGTTCCCATATCATCCCCGCAGGAGGTGCGTTGCATGACGGGGTGGCCCGGCAACGGAGCGGTTCCACGCCTTGCCCGGCATGGCGGGAGCGACGACGGAGACGACCGGGGCCCGGGCACCGGGGTCGCGGTCAAGCCCGCCGTCCGGGTCAAGAAACCCTCCATGTACAAGGTGATCATGCTCAATGACGACTACACGCCGATGGAGTTCGTCGTCATGGTGCTCGAGCGGTACTTCAACAAGTCGCACGACGAGGCGACCCACATCATGATGCACGTCCATCAGAAGGGGGTCGGCATCTGCGGCGTCTACACCTACGAAATCGCCGAAACCAAAGTCACGCAGGTGATGGACCTTGCGCGCCAGCACCAGCATCCGCTTCAATGCACCCTTGAGAAGGCATAGGTCCCATGTTGTCGCGCAATCTTGAGAAGAGCCTCCACAAAGCCCTCGCGCTGGCGAGCGCGCGAAGCCACGAATACGCGACGCTCGAACACCTGCTGATGGCGCTGACCGAAGACCAGGACGCGGTTGCCGTCCTGCGCGCCTGCGGGGTCGAGGTCGACCGCCTGGGCAAGGACCTTACGACCTATCTCGACAAGGAGCTCTCCAACCTGGTCATCGAGACCGGCGAGGACCCCAAGCCCACGGCGAGCTTCCAGCGCGTGGTCCAGCGCGCGGCGATCCACGTGCAGTCTTCCGGCCGGCAGGAGGTGACCGGAGCGAACGTCCTCGTGGCGATGTTCTCGGAGCGCGAATCGCACGCGGTCTACTACCTGCAAGAGCAGGACATGTCCCGTTTCGACGCGGTCAACTACATCTCGCATGGGATCGCCAAGGTGCCGGGCCGGTCCGAGAGCCGGAGCGTCCAGGGCACGCGGCAGGCCGAGCAGGAAAAGCCCGACAAGCCCGAGAAGCGCCAGAACGAGGCGCTCGCCACCTATTGCGTGAACCTCAACGAGAAGGCGGATTCGGGCAAGATCGATCCGCTGATCGGCCGCGAGGCGGAGATCGAGCGCACCATCCAGGTGCTGTGCCGCCGCACCAAGAACAACCCGCTCTATGTCGGCGATTCGGGCGTCGGCAAGACCGCCCTCGCCGAAGGGCTCGCGCGCCGCATCGTCAAGGCGGAGGTGCCGGACGTCCTTCAGGACGCGACGATCTTCTCGCTCGACATGGGCGCGCTGCTCGCCGGCACGCGCTATCGCGGCGACTTCGAGGAGCGGCTCAAGGCGGTCGTCGCCGAGCTCGAGGCCTTCGAGGGCGCGGTGCTGTTCATCGACGAGATACACACCGTGATCGGGGCTGGCGCCACCAGCGGCGGTTCGATGGACGCCTCGAACCTGCTCAAGCCCGCGCTGCAGTCGGGCACGCTCAGGTGCATCGGCTCGACCACCTACAAGGAATACCGCTCCTATTTCGAGAAGGACCGGGCTCTCGCGCGCCGGTTCCAGAAGATCGACGTGATCGAGCCCTCGATCGACGACGCGGTAAAGATTCTGCGCGGTCTCAAGCCGTATTACGAGAAGCACCACCGGGTGCGCTACACCGCCGAGGCGATCCGTACCGCGGTCGAGCTCGCCGCGCGCTACATCAACGACCGCAAGCTGCCCGACAAGGCGATCGACGTGATCGACGAGGTCGGCGCGGCGCAGAAGCTGGTGCCGGAGAGCCGGCGCAAGAAGCTGATTACGGTCAAGGACGTGGAGGCGGTGGTCGCCAAGATCGCCCGCATCCCGCCCAAATCGGTCTCGCGCAACGACCAGGAGACGCTGCAGAACCTCGAACGCGACCTGAAGACGGTCGTCTTCGGACAGGACAAGGCGATCGAGGCCCTGACGTCGGCGATCAAGCTCGCCCGCGCGGGCTTGCGCGAGCCCGAGAAGCCGATCGGCTGCTACCTGTTCTCGGGCCCCACCGGCGTCGGCAAGACCGAGGTCGCGCGCCAGCTCGCGCTCACCATGGGGATCGAGTTGATCCGCTTCGACATGTCGGAATATATGGAGCGCCACTCGGTTTCGCGGCTGATCGGCGCGCCGCCCGGCTATGTCGGCTTCGACCAGGGCGGGCTGCTGACCGACGCCATCGACCAGCACCCGCACGCGGTGCTGCTTCTCGACGAGATCGAGAAGGCGCATCCCGACCTGTTCAACATCCTGTTGCAGATCATGGATCACGGGAAGCTTACCGATCACAACGGCAAGAGCGTCGACTTCCGCAACGCGATCCTGATCATGACCACCAACGCGGGCGCCGCCGAGCTCGCCCGGCCCGCCATCGGCTTCGAGCGCGAGGCCCGGGTGGGCGAGGACGAGGAGGCGATCAAGCGGATGTTCACGCCGGAGTTCCGCAACCGGCTCGACAAGACCATCCAGTTCGCCTCGCTGCCGCCCGAGATCGTGGCCCTGGTGGTCGACAAGTTCGTCATGCAGCTCGAAGCCCAGCTCGAGGACCGCAACGTCACCATCGAGCTCACCGCGGCGGCGCGCGACTGGTTGGTCAGGACCGGCTACGACGCGACCTACGGCGCGCGGCCGCTGGCGCGGCGCATTCAGGAGCACATCAAGACCCCGCTCGCCGACGAGCTCCTGTTCGGCAGGCTCGCCAAGGGCGGCACCGTCCAGGTCGACCTCAAGGACGACAAGCTGGCGTTCGACTTCGTCGAGCCTCCCGCCGGCAAGGGCAAGCGGCCGAAAGACAAGGGCCGGGACCCCGACAAGGTCTCCGAGTTGGTCGACTGACCCCGAGGGGGCTGCCCTGACGGCATCCGACATACCCGGACCGGCGATCGACGGCGCGGTCGTCGAGGACACGGTGGTCGCCGCCCGCGCGCCCTGGAGCCGGGTGGTCGAGCGGGGCCAGATGCTCCGCATCGTCGATCTCGAAGGCCGCCAGGCGGTCGACTTCCTCTGCTACAACGCGCACGACCCCGGCGACCGCTACGCCGCCGCGGACACGATGAAGATCAACCCGTCCGGCATCTTCCTCACCGCCGGCACGGTGCTCTACAGCGTCGAGATCACGCCGCTCTTCACCATCGTCGCCGACAGCTGCGGATTCCACGACACCATCGGCGGATGCTGCAGCGCGCCGATCAACGCCTTCCGCTACGACGCGCCCTGGCAGCCCAACTGCCGCGACAACTTCATATCGGAACTCGAAAAACACGGCATGGGCAAAGAGGCCATCGTCGCCAACGTCAATTTCTTCATGTATGTGCCGGTCAGCGAAAAGGGCGAGATGGACATGGGCCCGAGCCTGTCGAAGCCCGGCGATTACGTCGACCTCAGGGCCGAGACCGACACGCTCGCGGTCCTCTCCAACTGCCCCCAGATCAACAACCCGGTCAACGACTACAACCCCACCCCGATCCGGGTCGTGGTGTGGACGCCGGGGGAGTGAGGGGGTCGTCTCACGGGGCGGCCCGGCCAGAGGCGGCTACTCGGATGAGGAAGAATTCGGCGTTTCCCTCATCCGAGTAGCGGAGAAGACGCGTATCGAAGGTCTGCTTCAGGCGGGGCGTATCTGCCTCTTCACCCCCCGTTCACCCTCTCCCTCAACTCATGCTTCAGCGTCTTGCCCATCGCGTTCTTGGGGAGGGCGTCGAGGAAGAGCACGTCTTTCGGGTGCTTGAAGCGGGCGAGCCGGCCTTCGAAGCGGGCGAGGAAGTCCGCCGCTTCGATCGCCGCGCCGGGCACCGGCACGACGACGGCAACCGGGACCTCGCCCCAGCGCGCGTCCTCGCGCCCCACGACCGCCACGTCCTGGATGTCGTCCATGCGGTGGACCAGCTGCTCGATCTCGGCCGGGTAGATGTTCTCCCCGCCCGAGATCACGATGTCCTTCTTGCGGTCGTTGACGAACACGTCGCCGTCTTCGTCGCGCCAGCCGACGTCGCCGGTATGGAACCAGCCGTTGCGCAGGGCGCGTCTCGTCTCGTCTTCGTTGTTCCAGTATCCGCCGAGAAGGTTGCCGCCGCGGATCAGGATCTCGCCCGAAACGCCGTCCGGGAGTTCGTTGCCGTCGTCGTCCGCGATCCTGATCTCGCAGTGGAGCCCGCACTTGCCGGTCGAGCGCGGCTTCCGCATCCCGTCGCCGGGCTTCTGGTATATGCAGACCGGCGAGGTCTCGGTCAGGCCGTAGGTCTGGCACACCGGGATGCCGCGCGCATGCACCGCGTCGATCAGGTGGAGCGGGACGATCGAGGATCCGGTGGTGAGGAGCCGCAGACTGGACAGGTCGGCCGCCTCCCAGCCCGGCAGGTCGATTACCGCCTGGATGGTCGCCGGCACCAGCACGAGCTGGGTCGGGCGCTCCTCGACGATCGCGCGGAGCGTCGCCTCGGCATCGAAGCGGCGGTGCAGGATCACCGTCCCCCCGACATAGAAGGCGGGCGAGGTGAGGATGTTGAGCCCGCCGACATGGAACATCGGCAATACCGTCAGCACCCGGTCGGCATCGGTGAGGCCGGAATAGTGGATGCAGTTGTGAGCCGTCACCTGGATCGCCCGCTGGGCGAGCACCGCCCCCTTGGGGTGGCCTGTGGTGCCCGAGGTGTAGACCAGGAGGCAGGGCGTTTCCGGCCCGGCCTCCGGATCGCGGTCGTCGCCCTCCGCCGTCTCGGCGTCGCGGGCGATTCCGTCGATGGAGACGAGCCCGGTCTCCCGGCGGCCGGCTACCGCCTCGCGCGCGAGGTCGACGTGGGTAGCATCCGAGATCAGGAGCCGGGGCGCCGAATCGCCCAGGATGTAGGCGAGCTCGGGCGCCACCAGGCGCCAGTTCAGCGGAGAGAACATCGCGCCGATCCGCGCGCAGGCGAAAAACAGCGCCAGCATCGCGGGGCTGTTGAAGCCGAGGAACGAGACCCGGTCGCCGGGTTCGACCCCGTGGACATGCCTCAGCGCGCGCGCGCAGTCCCGGATCGTCGCGGCGAAACGCGCGTAGTCGATATCCTCGCCCTCGAACCGGATCGCGGTCTTCGACGGGGCGAACGCGGCGTTCTTTTCGACCCAGAACGACAGGTCGGTCATTCGTCTTCCTCGCCGCGCTCGTAGAGCGCCTCGCGGCCCAGCTTGTCGACGCAGAGCTCGGCGGTCCACGGCAGCATCAGCGAGCCGCAGCGGCTGTCGCGGTAGAGCCGCTCCAGCGGCAGGCTCTTGAGCATCGATTGCCCGCCGCAGGTGCGGATCGCCTTCTGGCAGAGATCGTTGGCGGTCTCCATGACCGTGTACTGGGCGCAGTAGGCGCGCAGCATCGAGGCCTTGGAGGGGTTGGGGCGCGCTTCGCCAAGCATCTGGAACCACAGCGCCTTGGCCTGTTCCAGCGCGATCAGCATTTCGGCGACGGCGTGCTGTTTGGTCGGGTACATGCGGCGCTTGACCGGGGGCGTGCCGGGCGCCTCGCCGCGCAGGTAGCGGACGGTGAAGTCGTAGGCCGCCTGGGCGATGCCCATGTAGCTCGGGGTCAGCGTGGTGAACATGTGGGGCCAGCGGGTCGCGGCCTCGAAATAGATGCCCTTCGGCATCAGCGCCGCGTCGTCGGGCACGAACACGTCCTCGAACAGCAGGTTGCGCGAGACCGTCCCGCGCATCCCCAGAGGATCCCAGTCGCCGACCACGCTGACCCCCTCGGCATCGGCGGGGACGGCGAAATACATCGTGTCGCGGCGGCTCAGGTTCTCCTTCTTTTCGGTGCAGAGGACGCCGTAATAGTCGGCCGAGCCGGCGAGCGAGGCGAAGATCTTCTTGCCGTTGATCACCCATCCGTCCTCGACCCGGTCGGCCAGCGTGCCGAACGGCCGGAACCCGGCCGCCGCCGCGCCGCCCTCCGAGAACGGCTGGGCGTAGATCGCCCCGTTCTCGACGATCCGGGCGTAGTGGATCGCGCGCCGCCGGTTGTGCTCGCGCCGCTGGGCGCGGGTCATCGGCAGGTCGTCGGCCAGCGCGCCCGTCCACAGGCACGAGCTCACATGCATGTTGAAGGTGAGCGCCGTGGACCCGCAGTAGCGCCCGATCTCCGCCGCCATCAGCGAATAGGTCTTGAGGTCCGCGCCGTGCCCGCCATGCCGTTTGGGCACGCACACCGCGAGCAGGCCCGACTTGTGGAGGTCCTTGTAGTTCGCCATCGGGAAGACCGCGTCGCGATCCCACTCGTCGGCGCGCGCCGCGAACCTGTCCTCGCCGAGCTCCCGGGCCTCGGCGCAGAGCGCCGCCTGCCGGTCGGTGAGCCCGTAATAGTCCGGGTCGAACATCGGCGCATCGCGCCCGCCGGTCTTCGTCGCCATGTCTCACGAACTCCACTTGCGCAGGAAATTTCCGACGGCCCCGTTGAATGCCGCCGGGTTTTCCAGGTTGCCGAGATGGCCGGTTCCCGCCATGCAGACATAGTCCGCGCCCGGGATCCGGCTCGCCATCTTCTCCATCATCGGCGCCGGCGCGTTGGTATCGGTCTCGCCCGCCAGCACCAGCACCGGCATCGCGTAGGACGCGAGCGCATCGCGCCGGTCGAAGGTCACCAGACACGTGATCGCCGCCCGGTAAGTCGCTTCCGGCACCGAGGCCATCGAGCGCCGCGCGATCGCCGCGCCGTCCGCGTCCGCGGAGGGGCCGAGCATGGTCTCGACCATCTCATCGGCGAGGTCGTCCATCGTCTGGCCGTTTTCCAGCGGCGCGATCCGCGCTTCGACGAAGCGCTTCTGGAAATCGCCGTCCGGGCGGCCGAAGGCCGGGCTGGTGGCCGAGAGCACCAGGGTCCGGACCCGATCCGGCCGGTTTGCGGCGAACTCCTGCGCGACCATGCCCCCCATCGAGTGCCCCACCAGGTGCACCCGGTCGAGGCCGAGCCGGTCGAGCAGCCCGGCGAGGGACTCGGCCAACGCCGGGAACGTCATCCGTTCCAGCGCCGGGGAGCCGCCATAGCCCGGCATGTCCCAGGCTATCGCCCGGTAATCTTTCGAAAACGCCTCGATCTGCGGCTGCCAGCTCGCGGCATCGCCGCCCACGCCGTGCAGGAAGACCGCCGCATCGCCGCTGCCGGCCTCGACATGACGGACCGGCGCGTTCATGCGTCGCCGTCGACCAGCCGGCCCGCCTCCACGACGTTCTCCCCGTCGAGGCTCACCGTGCAGTTCCGCATCGGCAGGTCGAAATGCCCCAGCGTGTGGCGGTCGGCGAACTCGTTGGCGCCGGTCGAATAGAGAAAGTTTCCGGCAAACGCGCGGAGCTCGATACCGTTGAAATCGCGCCGGTCGTACATGGTGAGCGCCTCGTAGCGCGCGGCCTCGTTCAGCCCCCAGCCGACATGCGAGGTCGCGTAGGCCTCGCGGTCGCCCCAGGCCGCCCAGTAGCGCCGGAACAGCTCGGCATCGGTGCCCTCGCCCTCGATATCGGTCACGTAATCGTCCTCGATGGTGAGCGCGACCGGCGCCTCCAGATAGCGCTTGAAGGTCAGGTTGACGTCGCCGGTATCGAGCACCAGCCGTCCCCGGACGGCGCCCGCGGCGGGAAAGGCCACGACGATTCCGCCCGGCCAGTGGGCGACCGTCTTCGGCCGGTCGCAATAGCCCCAGACGCCCGCGCTCGGGGCGTTTTCCAGCGCGACCGTCAGGTCGGACCCGGCATCGGAGGTCACCCGCATCTCCTTCGCCGCGCGGATCCGTTTGACCGCCGCCTTGACGCGCCCGGTAAGCGCCGGGTCGGGGATCAGCCGTTCGAGCGCATCGGGATGCTCGTTGCTCACCATGAGAAGCCGCGCGCCGTCCCCGATGATGTCCGGCAGCTCCGGCGCGTGCAGCATCCCCTCCACCGTGAGGTCCACGACGAGGCCGCTCGCCGCCAGCGCCTTGACCGCCGGGCCGAGCCCCTGCAGAGCCGGCGACGCTCCGGTCGAGCGCACCGGGACGGGGGCGGTCTGCGGCGGGGACACCATGGTGACGTGAAATGGCCGCGCGCCGCGGCGAACCAGCGCGAGCTCGGCGAGCTCCACGTTCAGCCGCCGCGACTGCGTCTCCGACAGGATCGCGACTTCCTCGCCCTTCTCGACCTTGCACAGGCCGAAGACGGTATCGAACGCCGCGATCCAGCGCTCCTCGATGCGGTCGGTGAACACGTCGGGTCTCTCCCCTCCCGTTGCGGGCGCCGAGTGTAAGCGATTTGCCCGGCCCCGGGGCGCCGCCCCCGTCCGGTTGTAGCCTCGCCGGTGCGTTCATAGTCTCTTTCGCGACGAAGCGGGAGGGGTGGCGGCGTGGACGCGGATTTCGACATCGTCGTCGCGGGCGGCGGCATCGCTGGGCTGACGGCGGGGCTGCACGCGGCGAGGCTCGGGGCCTCCACCCTGGTGCTGACCGGGGACGTTCCCGGAGGGCATCTGCTCAGCGTCGGCCGCGTCGACGCGTATCCCGGATTTCCGGAGGGTGTCGAGGGCTATCGGCTCTGTCCCGACATCCAGCTCGAGGCGGCGGAGAGCGGCGCCGCGATCGAGGCGGCCTCGATGACCGGATTCGAGCCCGACGGCGGCGGGATCGCGGTCGAAACCGGCGAAGGCGTGCGCAACGCCCGCGCGCTCATCGTCGCGACGGGAACGGTCTTCGAGACGCTCGATGTGCCGGGCGCGGAGAGCCTCGCCGGGCGCGGCGTGAGCCATTGCGCGAGTTGCGACGCGCCTCTGCTGCGCGGCAAGAAGGTGGCGGTGGTCGGCGGCGGCGATTCGGCCCTCCAGGAAGCGTTGACGCTCGCGGAGTTCGCCCAACGGGTGACGATCGTTCACCGCGGCCCCGCCCTCGGCGGCCAGGCCGCCTACCGCGACCGCGTCGCCGCCGCCGCCAATATCGACGTCAGGCTGGGCGCCGTCGTGACCGCGGTCCACGGGGATGACGGGGTGACCGGCGTCTCGCTCGGCGACGGCGATCTGGAGGTGTCCGGGGTGTTCGTCTACATTGGATTGCGCCCGAACACCGGCTTTCTCGGCGGCCGGATCGCGCTCGACCGGCGCGGCGCGGTCGTCTGCCCGGACGGGCTCGCGACCGGCCTGCCCGGGGTGTTCGCGGCGGGTACTGTGCGTGCCGGAGCGTTCGGCCGGGCGGCGGCCGCGGCGGGCGAGGGCGCGAGCGCGGCGCTTTCCGCCTGGCACCATCTGGGCGGCGCAAACCGGGAGGGACCGCGATGAGCCAGACCCTTACTGTCCACGATCCGCGCGGAACGCCGCCCAGGGTCACCGGCAAGCGGCTGGCCCCCCGGCTCGAGAGCCTCGACGGCAAGACGATCTACCTGGTCGATTGCCTGTTCGACAATTCGGACGTCTTCATGGGCGAGCTGCTGGACTGGTTCGGCAACAACCTGCCGGCCGTCGAGGCCCGCATCGTCAAGCCGCGAGAGAGCTGGGTCGACGATCCCGACATGCGCAAGCGGATCGAGAACGACGGCGACGGGGCGATCCTCGGGGTGGGTCTGTGAAGCACCTGCAGCCCGACGGTCGTCGGGCTCGCACTCGACCTGGAGCGCGCCGGGGTGCCGGCGGTCGCCGTGCATACCCACGTCTTCGAGCGGCTGGCGAAATCTGTCGCGCTCGCCAACGGCATGCCGACCGCCCGCCAGGCCTACGTTCCCCAGCCGGTGGTCGACCGCACGGCCGGACAACTCCGCGGCTATATCGAGGGAACGGACCCGGTTTCCGGCCGGCCGTTCCTGCGCGAGATCGTCGAGGGTCTGACGCGGCCGCTCGACGACGCGGACCGGAGCGGGCTCTCGTTCGAGCGCACCACGCCGCGCCTCCTGGAGCCCGACAGCGAGGACAGGCTGCACGCGCTGTTCGAGGAGAACCGGTGGACCGACCATTTGCCCGTCGTCCTCCCGACGGAGGAGCGGGTCGAGGCGATGCTGCGCGGCACGAGCCGCCGACCGGATGAAATCGTCGGCACGCTCAGGCCCACCGCCTATCGGGAGTCCTGGGAATTCACCGTCGAAAAGGTCGCCGTCAACGCCGTCATGGCCGGCGCGAAGCTCGAGTACCTGCCGGTGATCCTTGCGCTTGCCGCGACCGGACAGACCGCGCGCTCTTCGAGCACCAACTCGTTCGCCGTCGTTTCGGTGGTCAACGGGCCGATCCGCAAGGAAATCGGCATGAACGACGGGATCGGCGCGATGGGGCCCTACAACCATGCAAACGCGACGATCGGACGGGCCTACAACCTCGCTTCGATCAACCTGCAGGGAGGTTCGGTGCCGGGCGACACCTACATGGGCTCGGTCGGCAACTGGTACAACTATTCCGCGGCCTTCGCCGAGGCCGAGGAGCGCAGCCCCTGGCAACCCTTCCACGTCCAGAACGGCTTCGCGCCGGAAGAGAGCACGGCGAGCGTTTTCTTCGGCGCCTGGTACACCCATGCCGGCTACGGTCCGCGCGAAACCTGGCAGGAGAATTTCCGCCGCTCGCTCGCCGGTTGCGAGCACCATTTTCCTCCGCTCTTCGTCATGGACCCGCTCTGCGTCCGAGGCCTGGTCGAGCTCGGCTTCGACACCAAGGAAAAGATGATCGGCTGGCTCAGCGACAACGCCCTTCTGCCGGCGCGCGAATACTGGGACAACCAGTGGGTCAAGACCCTGGTCCACCCGCTCGCCGTCGCCGGCGTGGAGCCCTTCGCGACCCGGCTCAAGGCGGCGCCGGACGAGGTCATTCGTATCTTCGAGCCGTCCGACATCAACATCGTCGTCGCCGGCGGCGAGACCCAGGGCGCGTGGAAGATGATCGCCGGCCGCCACTCGGAAGGCGGCACCGTCTCCATCGACGAGTGGCGCTGATTCCAAGCGGCAGGTCTGCCTGGCGCGACGTCTGCCCGGGTAACGTCAAGAGTTGTGTGTCAGGGAGAAGAGGGTTGGGACTCCCTGGCTTTGGTTTTCGTGTGTGAAGACGGCGAACAGGATGCGGTCCATGGAGGTTCGGTCCTGGAAGGTCCCCATGGGTCTGGTTCTGCGCC
>JAJEHI010000001.1 GCA_022823775.1 Defluviicoccus sp.
GAAGACGCGGCAGTTGGCGGAGTCCGACTCCGACGCGACCCGGCTGCGGCTCGGTCTCGAGGGCAGCTACCGCATTGCCACGGAGGGCGGCGGCGAACTGGTGCCCAGGGTCGAGATCGGCGCGCGCCATGACGGCGGCGATGCCGAGACCGGATCGGGTCTGGAGCTCGGCGGCGGCCTCAGGTGGGTCGATCCGGGGATCGGTCTCTCGCTCGACGTCTCGGGGCGCACCTTGATCGCGCACGGCAACGACGACCTGAAGGATCGAGGGTTCTCGGCATCGCTGGCCTACGACCCGACCCCGGCGACGAAACGGGGCCTGTCGCTCAACCTGCGCCAGGACTGGGGCGGCCGGGCCGAGGGCGGGCTGGACGCGCTGTTCACACCGGAGACGCTCGACGAGCGCGCGGGCGGCGGCGAGTTGACATCGCGCTGGGCGATGGAGGCGGCGTACGGGTTCCCGGCCTTCGGCGGTCGCTTCACCGGCAGCCCGCATGCGGGGCTGGGGCTCGCGACGGCTGCGCGCGACTACAGCGTCGGCTGGCGGCTCGCGCCGGAGGCGGCGACCGCGCCGGACCTGTCGTTCGGTCTCAAGGCGACGCGCCGGGAGAGCGACACCGCCGATCCGGAGCATACGGTCGGGTTCGAGATCACCGCCCGCTGGTAAGGCATGGCACGGGCCGACGATCGCGCCCCCGGATCGCGGACGCCTGTTCCGGCCTGCGGACGGCGGCTGGCGCAGGCTTCGTGCCGCGCCGCCCGATCGAGGAGTGACGTGCGGACAACGCCGCGGCCACCAGCCGCCGCGCTGCTCTCCGGATGGCGTCGCGGGATGGAGCACAACCGCTCGGCAGGGTTGCCCGCGCGAACGCTGCCGACACGCCGACCCTGGCAGGCGGGCCGGGCTCGTACCCGATGCAGCCTTGGCCAGTCCGCTCGGGATCGCCCCGACAGCATCGCCTTACCGGTCAGTGCCGCACCCGAAGCCAGAGCCAGCGGACCGCGCCGGCGCCGACTGCCGCCAGCGCAGCGTAGCCGAGAAGCGTCTTGAGCAGGGTGAAGACGGCGGCCAGCCACGCGACCGGAGAGGGCGGGCCGGCATGGCTCAGCGCCAGCGCCGCGACCGTCAGGTTCTCAAGCCCGTCGAAAACCGCCACCGCGAGCGGCAGCAGGAAGAACGGCGCGCGGAAGAGGCGGAACAGCAGGATCGCGAACAACAGCCCATAGGCCGCGGGAAACGCCATGTCGACGGTGAGCCCGGTCGCCGCGTAGACCGCCCGCGCGCTCGCATCGAGACGGTCGAGCGCCTCGAACAGCGCCGCCGCGTCCTCCGGCGTGTACCAGCCCCGGCTGTCGAGAAGGGGCAGGCCGCCCAGCCGGTCCCGGCGCCACAGGAGTCCTCCCGCGCAGGCAACGACGCCGGCCAGCGCCGCCAGCGCCAGGCGCCGGGTGGCACATCGCTCGACAAAGCCGCGGATCGAGAACGCCATCGCCGTGTTCCCCCATGCAGCAGGGCGCAGCGCTCCTTACTCTATGCCGCCGTCGCCGGCAATGGCCGACCGAAGCCGCGAAGGCGTCATTCGGCGTGCCGGATTCAGGCAGCGACGAGAGCGCCCGACGGCCCGCCTTTCGCCGACAGGGTCCGGACCGCCGCGGCCTGTGGTCTCCGGGGGACGATTCCCCCGTCCTTCAATCGCCCAGCTTGAACACTTCGATCTCGCCGGTGCGCCCTTTCACGCGGTGACTGCCTGCGGGCTCGGGTGCGAAGTCCGGGCCCAGGCCGGCTGCCGTATCGCCGCCGATCAGGATCGCGGCCTCGGTGCCTTCCAGAAACAGCGTCTTGCCGAGCTGCTCCAGACGTTGGCCGACATTCACCGCATCGCCGATGATCGTGTAGTTGATCCGGCCGGGCGCGCCGATATTGCCAACCGTGGCGCTGCCGGTATGGATTCCGATCCGGATCCTGATCGGTATCTCGCCCTGCGCCCGCCGCCGGACATTCTCCGCCCGGATACCGCTGGCGATCGCCAGGGCGGCGCGGCAGGCGCGCTGGGCAGCGTCCGGCTGGGCGTCCGGCGCGCCCCAGAAGGCCATCACCGAATCGCCGATGAACTTGTCGACCGTGCCCTCCTCCGCCTCGATGCACCCGGCAACGATTTCGAAATGGCGATTGACCAGGGCGGCGACGTCCGGGGCCGACAGGTTTTCGGCCACCGACGAGAATCCGGCGATATCGGTGAACATGACCGTGATGTTGCGCGCCGACGAGATCGTGTCGTCGATATCGCCCCGTTTGACCAATCGCTCGACGATCTTCTTCGGAATATAGAGCTCGAACCAGCGCAGGGCGCTCAACATGGCGTTGAACGACCTGGCCTGTTGATCGAGTTCCCGGAACACGCTGCTCGGAAGGTTGTCGATATCCGCAATATTCAGATCCCGGACCTGGCCCGCCGCCGCCGAAAACCGCACGATGGGGCGGGCGATGCGCCGGCCGAGCAGCACGGCGGCGCCGATCGACAGCAGGAGGACGGCGGCGCCGACGATCAGGGCGACCGCTATCCGGCGAAACGCCGTCGTGACATCCCGAACGCGGCCGTAGACGCCGACGGTTAGCGGTTCCGCCCCGAAGCCGTGCAGGCGGCGGAACATGAAGACATACTCGTCTCCGCCGATCCGCACCGTGTGTCCGTCCGCATCCTGCGCAAGCGAAACCACCAGGTCGGACCGCCCGTCCTCCCGCCATATCGCCGCCAGGACGGGGTCCCGGAACCCCGTCAGGCGGGGCAGCGGATTTTGGGGCGAAAGCCCGGGATGGCCGTCAGCCATGAGCGGATGGGCCAGCACGCGGTCGCGCCCGTAGAGAACGAACCGCGTGCCGGAATCGCGCCTGCCGATCTCGCGGACATGGGCCGAGAGTTCCCGGACCGACACCGTCGCGACGGCGGCCCCGGCAAACCTGCCGTCCCGCCGCACCGGATGGACCCGGCTGACGAAGGTTTCCCCGCGCCCCCCGAGCCGGAACGGACTCGTCCAGTGCGGGTCTTCCGGCATCGACGCCGGATATCCGTGGAATCCCGGATCTCCCGAGCGGCCCGCCTCGCCCAGCTCGATACGCCCGCCTTCGCGGCGCGCGGCGAAGAAGGCCTTCAGTGCGGGGTCGAGGAACGACATCGACCCGACCTGCGGCACGCCCGCAAGCGCGCCCGTGAGCATGAAACCGAGCGCCGAACGGTCCCCGGGGTCGATGTCGCCCCTTGCGATACGCCCGGCGATGAAACGGGCCTGGTCCTCGGCCGGCCGCAGATGCCGTTCGATCCTCGACCGTGTTGGCGACGATCCGGTTGGCGTTGGCGCTCATCAGCGCCAGGGTGTTCCTGCCGGCGAGCCACGTGCCGACGCCGGCCACGCCGCCGACCGAGACGAGAACGAGCACGGAGGTCGCCGTCGCCAGCGCGACCGTGATGGAGAACCGCCCGTTCCATCGGGCCGGAGAATGCCGGCCCTGCATTCCGGACCTGACTGGCATGGCGGATACCGGCGTGCGCTTCAAGAGCCGGTCCGGGAGCAGGGGCGCACTCTCCCGCAGCCCCGGCCCATCGGGTGTGACCGGCGGCGTTATTCGCCCTTTTCCATGGCCGGGTCAAGCCGGTGGGCGGCACGACGGGCCGGACGCGCCGGGGAAACCCGCAGCAGCTCCCTTCCGGCGGCTGCCGCCCGACCCATCCGGCTCAGTGCCCATGCAGACGCCATCCCGCAGACGGGACCGGCCTCGGGCCGGATGTCGCCGGGGACCGCCGGGCGCTCGAATCCGCACGATTCCCATACGATTCCACACAGGTCCCGCTCATGGAACCGCCGCCGGCAAGAATGCCGCTGCCTTCAGCGCCCTTCCGTCATTGCAGGGGCGCAGATTGCGCCAGAAACGGTCAACTTCCGGGTTTGAGGGTTCCGGCATTCGAATCGCATATCCCAATATGCGGGATTCTCCTCACCACGTCAATTGGACACCCCCGGCGCTTTCTGATACTAACGCCGGAGATCAATCGCTCACCGGACACGCAAATTTGGATCGGCCGCCCTACTTGACATATTCGTTCTGTTCGAAGGCATTTAACTCTGGCATTGGCATCATATTCAATAGCAGCGAGTCTTCCCGCTGGCATGCTGATGGAATGCCCATATGGTTGATTCCCCCTCCCAGTGTGCCCATCAGGTCAGCCAAGCCGTGGACCAAATCGTGTCAGACAAAGCTCGGACGGGTCAGGAACTCAAGATCATCAGCATCCACCTCGGTCCAGAAGTGAATGCAAGCAGCTGTCTTGCCCGAATCCGTGTTGTGCCCGACCGCAGGGTCGGAAACTTGGTTTACGGGCGCAGCTTACGGTCGGGCGAACCCGATAGCGGTCAAGGCATTCCGATATTCGATGAAATGTCCTTGAGTTTCCCCGTCGGCAGCATCCAATTCACCGTCGCGGATGTCGAATGCCACTCGGAACCCGAAGTTGGAGGCTACGCACCCATTGCAAACGTTGTGTGGACTTGGCTGGCACTCCCTCCCAAGGCTGACAAGCAAGTATTCATCGAATACCTCCTTGCTGCGTCCAGGCGGCTCGATGAAGGGTATGCACACTGCCAGAGAGCACTAACCCACCTGAGCCGCCCGCAGGAAATGGACTCGACATCGAGCGACAGGAAGTGGATCCCGCCCGAAACCGCCTTTCGGTTCCGCGAGTCAGCGGCCGAAGCCTGGGGGGCAACTGAATCCATGTGCGTGTCGCTGGCGCGGGTTGTCCGCATGATTGTAAATGCTCAACGGGCAATCGGGACTACGATTGCCGTACCGGATGAAATCGCCCGCATCGAGAGTGCGGCGACCGCCATACGGCATGCCGTCGAGCACATCGACGAGCGTGCGGCGGGTAACGCTCATCGGGAAGGTCCCGACAGTGCCGTGTCCATTTTCCACCAAGCGGACCTTTTTGCCGCTGGTGTGTTGCGATACGCGGGCCACGCGCTGGACATTCGCCAAGAAGTAGTGCCGGCCTTGCTTGCAGCGCGGCGGTTCATTCTCCAAGCTGCCACCATGCACGGGGCAACAAAGATTCTGCCCTCACCCATCGACATGCCTGCACCTATCGAGTGGAGGCCCTACGCTGACCGAAAAGCAATCGCTTCCTAACCGCTGGTGCAAGAGCCCGCATCCCCCGGGGTGGGGCAGTAGATGAGGGTTCCCGGCAGTATGTCAAACTCCCCCAAAGTAGTGCGACTTTATCGCTCTTAGGATCACCACAGAATCATGAACACCATGCGGGTTATTTCTCAGTAGCGCCACATTAGGATTGGACGCCTCCTGATGCGCCATCGTATTTCTGACGGCAAACGGTAGAGGAACGGGTTTTGCGGTAGCACTGTACCCGTTTTTAGAATATGCATGATATTCGGCGGTGAACGAGTTGCCCAGAAGATTGACTTCCACTTTGCGCTTGAAATCCTTCCCACCGATCCATGAATTCAATTTCTGTTTCTTCTTGCCTTCCGGAAGATGGTTAACAAGTTCCCCATAGAGCTCGAACATCTCTGCTACAGAAAAGTCGTATAATGGTGCGCCGGAAACCACGTTATCCAAAATTTCTGTCAATATTGGGTTGGATTGCTCGTTGAGTAAGAAATCTTCAGTCAAGATATCTTGCGCCAACGAGAACATCTTTTCCCTATACAGCAAGTTATAATCGAATGACAGAGTCACTGCTCGCAACTTCATAGGCGGTTCGCCGCCCGGAAGTAATTTGGGACTCAGGATAGCTAAGCCTAACGAGCGGCCATTCTCGTACTCTCGACGATGATGTTCGATTCCATTACGCAAGCGTTCTTCTTTCAGGGCTTTCCAGGATTCTTCAGAAAGAACTTTTATTTCGTCCTCGGCCGACTGTTTAATGGAAGGTGGATAGGTTTCAGATAGGGATTGAAATTCAGTCTGAACCAGACTCCAAAATTCTTCCAGGGGCATTTGCGTCCTATCTGCCCGAGATGAAACGGCCTTTAGTGCTTGAAACATCAGAAAGTCTATATGCCCCTTGAGTGTCCTGGTATCAAAATCTTCTTCCGATTTCGATTCAAGGGCGGTCAAGTCGAATTTCAGTCCGGAAGGAATTTCCCACCGCAGGGTACTTTTTCTTGGCATACGGCTCTCCATGCGAGCAATCTCTGACATTCAGTCGACGGAAACCCGGCGTCCGCCATCACTCAAATTCTCGGTCCGACAAAGCGTCGCTGACGCTTTCGACGAATAAACGGTCGACGTCCCGGACGTTCGCCTTCCATGCGTCCAGGTACTCGTGGATCAATCCCTTCGAGGCAGGAAGTCGTCGCACCGCGTTCCAGCCATTTGGGGCTTTCTCGAAGAGCGGCAACAGTCGGAGAGCGACGACACCGTTTATTTCGCGAAGGTAGGGATCCTGCCGGAGTGCCCATTCGTTCGTGCGCAACCATTCACTAAAGGGGCCAGCCGGCGCGGCCCTCCGGTATTTGTGTGTCTCGCACGCCGCGTAGTCGGCCAGCGCTGCGGAATAGTCTGACCAGCTGGCGAAGGGTGGATCAACTGGCCAGCGCTCCGCCATGCGACGCAGCACGAAGAAAGAAGCGAGTTCACAGATCGCTTCATGAAACCAGTTGTTTGGATTGTCGCGCAACCGATCGTGTCCTGACAGAACGTGGCAGAATTCGTGGCTGAATTGGTACGCGAACTGACTCCACCTTCGGTCCTTTGCCGTGAGATTTATCTCGTGCTTCGTAGCATCCGGGATCCTGTAGAAACATCTTGGAGGCTGTCCGGGCAAGTTCATGACCTGGATAGTGTCCACCAAGGGGTCGCGCAACTCGCGCACGATGTGGGAGGCGACATCCAACAGCAGTGTCCGGATATCGCCGCGCTGTGCCACGCCCCAGTCGCATTCCAGCACCTCGATTTGCACATCGCCTCCTGCGAAGCGTTGGGACCATTCGAAAGTTACGCTGCTCAGGTTCGGGAAGGAAGCGGCCGATAATTGAAGGGAATGCCAGCCCGCGCCTAGGATGGCTTATGCTGTGACCTGCTCAATCAGAGAAGCTCGCGATGCCGCTCGGCCAGCGCTGCGAGGCGCGGGAGCCCCTTCGCCGTCAGATCGAGAACGAATCCCGAGGGCGTGAACGGCGGATTGCGGTAATGCGCCCGCAGTGCGCGAAGTACGGCAAGCGCTTCGGAGGCGTAGAGTTCGACAGTCTGTGACAGAAACGCGTCGGCGCTCATCGCCCCGATATCGAACCGCGTGAGAACCTCTTCTGGAAAATCGGCCAGATTGTTGGTGACGATATACCCCGCGCCGCACCGGATCGCTGCTGCAAGGACATGGCGGTCATCGGCGTCGGGAAGGTCGAGTGCTTCGACGAGCGGCTCGTAACCGGAAACGAGCGCATCGTCGAAATGCTCGTCCATGGCGCGTCGCTGCGAACGGATGCTTCCTTCCAGGTGTGGCTTCCGGGCGAGTAGGCTCCGCGTCCATTCGTCGAGGATCCGCTCGGTCCAGCGCGCCTGGAGCAGGCCGGCATGATGGAAGCGCAGCAGGATGTCCCGCGTTCGGAACGGAAACAGGACGTTCGCATCGAGGACGACGACAGGACAGTCCGCGATGGGCGTCAAGACGCATCGAACTCCTGCCCGAGACGGGCAAGTTCATCGAGCGCCGCATTGCGCGCAGCATCCCGCCGGTCCTTGTAGGCCATGAGATCGGCGTGCATCACGCGGCGGTGCGAACCGACCGGAATGAATGGGATTTCCCCGTCCCTGAGCAGCTTTGCGAGATGCGGTCGCGAGACGTTCAGGATATTCGCGGCCTGCCCGGTCGTGAGCATGGCGCCGGCCGGAACCAGCGTCACCGCCTTGCCGGCCGCAACACCGTCCAGCAGGTCGATGACGAGATCGGCGACGGCGGGCGCCAACTGTACGGACGTGCCGTCCTCGCGGTGGATTGCAAGAACGCCGTCAGCGGCCCGCGCCTGGGCAAGCGCCATTGCCGCTTCGGCCGCGCATGTAACCTCGTCCTGCGTCGGGGGGCGGCGCGCCAAGTCGACCGCCTCGGCAGCGTCGGGCATCCGGGTTCTCCTGCCGGTCATTTCCGCGGCACCCGATAGCAGTCCATGGACCTGCAATCAAGTGCAATAACGTTACTAACGGAAACAAGTGTAACAGGGTGCGGCACTGAATGGTAGAGCACCCGGAAGCCCTCGGTGGCCATTCTCCAAACCTTGTCGTTGTCGAGCAGGCTCACACGAACACCGACACGCCCATTGCCTGGCCCCTGGCCTCCTGTAGTGGGGGGCACCCATGGTGGTCTCGGTCTATCACACCGGTCGATTGCCGCACTCCCCGGCCAGAGGTTTCGGGGTAGTCCTTGAACTTGAAAATGGTAATCTGCCGCCACGCGCCGACGACGCCCGCCCCGATATTGAAAAAATCTGCATTCGGTTTGATGACGGAACGTGTTTACCTTGAGAGATAACAGGAATAAGGCATTGATACTACGAGAGAAAGTAAAATTTCTATATACTTGTTCCGGGCATCCACGTGGGGCCGCCGCCCGGTTCCCTCCCGGCGCGCGCCGCGATGCCGCGAGACGTGGATGGCCGGAACGAGTCCGGCCATGAAGGCGGGGGGCGACGACCGGGGAAACCGGGGCGATGCCGGCGAACCGAAATCCGTGTCTCGGCTCGCGCGAACCGTCGGAAACCCGCTTGAACTCGAGCCTCGCGACCCGTCCGCCGGAATGAAACCGGACAGCAATGGAACAAGTCCGGGCATGACGGTGGGGGCGGGGTGAACGCAGTCCGCCCGGCGCTCCTCCGTTGGGCCGCGTTGTCGCCCTGCCGCGCGGGAAGCGCTGTGGGAAAAACGGGTGGCGACGAATCGAACGAACAGGGAACATCCTGGCACCGCGGGGAGACATGTGATAGGGGGTGCCGGCATGGCCGACAAATCCGCGATCGAATGGACCGACGCGACGTGGAACCCGGTGACGGGCTGCACCAAGATCACGCGCGGCTGCGACAACTGCTACGCGGAGCGCTTCGCCGAACGGTGGCGGGGCGTTCCGGGCCACCCCTACGAGCAAGGCTTCGACCTGCGAACCTGGCCGTCGCGGCTGGACCGGCCGGAGCGCTGGCGCAAGCCGCGGATGATCTTCGTCAATTCGATGAGCGACCTGTTCCACAAGCGCGTGTCGCGCGGGTTCGTCGACGACGTGTTCGACCGGATGGAGACCACGGATCGCCATGTCTATCAGGTCCTGACCAAGCGGAGCTCGCGCATGCGGGATTACCTCCGCCGCCGGTATTCGGGTAGCGCGGCGCCGGCGCATATCTGGTGCGGCGTGTCGGTCGAGGACCGGGCGGGCGCGGCCAGGATCCGGCATCTGCAAGCGGTGCCGGCCACGGTCCGTTTTCTCTCCATCGAGCCGCTTATCGGCCCGTTGGGCGACCTCGACCTGGACGGCATATCGTGGGTCATCGTGGGCGGCGAGAGCGGGCCGAAAGCGCGGGAGTTGCGCTTCGAATGGGTGCGCGACATCCGAGACCGGTGCGCCTCAGAGGGTGTGCCGTTCTTTTTCAAGCAGTGGGGCGGGCGGACGCCCAAGGCCGGGGGTCGCGAGCTCGAAGGCGTGGAGCATAACGCGATGCCGGACACTCTCGCCGTAACGGGAGCGTCCGGACAAGAAATATATGCTTGAGTCGGAAGCGATGGGAAACGTACGTTTGGCCTCTTGTCGGCCGATCCCCTCCGTCAGCGGTCCGGCGAGGAGATACGCCATGTCGACGTTGCATGAAGACATTCCGCCTCTGGAGCCGATCTACAGGAAGGTGGAAGCGGATTCCCGTTTTTCCCTCCATTACCTGAAGACCGTCGACGCGGTAATCGCGGTAACGACGAATTTGCGCAATGACGCGGAGACGGCCGAAAAAGTCATCGAGCCCATCGTCGCCCGTATCGTCGATTCCGGAGGCTTTTCGAGGCCGATCGATCCGGAAAATACATTGTCGTCGCTTGCCGCTTCCGCCGAGGGCGTGGTGAAGGAAGCGATCTCGGCCGTTCGTAATCTTGCCGACGCCCTGGACCGGGCGACGTTTCCCATCGAGGACGCCGAAGACGTGTCCAGGGCATGTGGGGAGGCCATCGGCGCTCTTAAATCGCTGCACGACCGCATGGTGGATCTGCGGTGGGCCGTTCTCGAACATGACGCGGATCTCGCAACGCCGGATGGCAAGGTGTACGACGACGTCGAGGAGCTCGTAGCCGACCTGAAACGCCCGTCCTGAAGTGGTCCTCGGGATAGCGAGGCTGACGCCTCTGGGCCGCTTCCGGAGGGCGTACCGCAGACTCGACAGACCCCTTCAGGAGGAGGTGGACAGGGCGCTCCGGGAGCTACCGAATAGCGCGGCCCTTCCCGCCGGCCGCAACCTCAAGAAAGTAAGATCGCGCAAGAACACCTGGGAGATAGGCGTCAACAAGGGCGTTCGTTTGACGTTCGAAGTCGAAAACGGGACCTGCGTCCTGCGCAACGTCGGGGAGCACGACAAGGTCCTCGACGATCCGTAGTTCGGAAGCCCGCGGTACCGGCGGAGGTTGCCATGGTGGAGTTCCCGACCATGGGCGCTTGGCAAGGGAAGCCACGCGATGGGAAGAAGCCGCCGGTCTCGCCGATGAAGCGCGCGGAAGTCGAAAACCTGCAAAGAGGCGTTTCGCGCAAACCGCCACCTCCGAAAAAGAACCGGTATCCCGGCTACGGAGTTCATTGGCATGCAACAGCGCCAGTGCGCGGTCCCTCAGGCCAAGCCTTTCCCACAATTCGTCATGCCCGGACTTGTTCCGGGCATCCACGTGGGACTACCGCCTCGTTCCCTCCCGGTTCGCACCGCGATGCGGCGAGACGTGGATGGCCGGAACGAGTCCGGCCATGACGGCGGGGGGTGACGGGACGGGAGACCGGGACGGCGCCGGCGCGGCGAAATCCGTGTCCCGACTCGCGCGAACCGTCGGCAACCCGCTTGTACTCAAGCCTCGCGACCCGTCCGCCGGAATTATACCGGACCGCAGTGGAACGAGTCCGGGCCGGCGCCCGCCCGGTCAGCCGGCGAGCGGGAACGACCAGGGGCTCGCCTCTTCGGCGGTTCGTTCGGCGACGTCCCAGTTCCGCCATCCGCCCCACAGCCGCTCGGCGTCCTCCTGCCCGAACCGGCGGACCGCCGCCATGTCCACGCCATGGACCCGGCCGCCCTCGACGCGCGTGATCCCGTCGACGATGACGGTATCGACGTCGTCGCCGACGCCGACATCGACCAGGCTCTTGATCGGGTCGCGCACCGGGCCGTAGCGCAGCGTGCCGCGCCCGGAGATGTCGACGATCGCGATGTCGGCCTTGGCGCCCGGCGCGAGCCGGCCGAGGTCGTCGCGGCCCAGCACGCGGGTGGCGTTGAGGGTGGCGGCCTCGAACATTTCCGCCGCCGTCGCCTCGAGGAAGCTCCCGCTCACGATCTTGCCGACCAGCGAAGCGCACCGCATGTTCATGATCATGTCGCGCGGAAAGGTGTCGCTGCCGAGCGCGACGTTGACGCCCGCCTTCCTGTAGCTTGCCCAGCTGTCGAGGCAGCGGCCCCGCCGGGCGAGGTTGATCGGGCAATGCGACACCGTCGCGCCGCCGCTCGCCATCAGCTCCAGGTCGCGCCCGGCCGCGTAGTTCATGCGCGGATTCTCGGCGACGAAATTGCCGTGGCCGATCAGCACGTCGGAGGCGCAGAGCCCGACCGAATCCAGCAGCTCGATCGGCGTCATGCCGTGCTCGGTCACGATCTGGAAGAACTCGACCACGTTGTAGGCGGCGTGGATCGAAACCGGCACGCCGAGCGAGTCCGCCGCCTTGCGGGTCTCGCGCAGCAGCTCGAGCGACATCAGCTCGGTGGTGAAAGGGATCAGGATCCCCCGGATGCGCCCGTCGGCCGCGCCGTCGTGCTCGCCGATGAAGTCGATCGCCGCCCGCAGCCCGCGCCGCCCCTTCTCCTCGTCCCAGGCGCGCGCCAGACGGCCGTCCTCCTCGCCCACCCAGTCGGCCGAGGCGTAGGACGGCGCCAGATAGGCGCGGATGCCGAGCCGCTCCGATTCGGCGAGCAGCGCCTGCTGCATCGGCAGCTGAGCGCCGAAATCCATGAAGGTCGTCGTGCCGTTGCGCAGCAATTCGGCGATCGTATAGGTCGCCGCGTCGATGCGGCGCCGGGCGGCCGCCTCGTCCTCGTCGGCCCGCTTTACCCAGTCGCCGGCGTCGCCGCCGTGCGGGCGGCCGCGGCGCGACGGCAGGGTCTCGAAGAAGGGCTGGCCGAAATACTCGGGCCGCCCGGCATCGGTGATCAGCCGGTGGGCGGCGCGGTGCCCGGAATGGATGTGCGTGTCGATGAAGCCGGGCGAGACCAGCTTGGAAGCCGCATCGATCTCGCGGTCGAAGCGGCCGTCATAGTCCGCGCCGACATGGAGGATCGTATCGTCCTCGTAGACCACCGCCCCGTCGCGGATCAGCGTATGCGTGGAGCCGGAATACCCGACCACCCATCCGCCGCGAATCAGCGTCCGCATGAGAGTCTCCCCTGGCCGCCGCGTCCGCCTACGAGGCAGCGCCGGGATCGTTTTGTCAACGGCGGCGGAACCGTGCCCGCCCGCCCGTCGGAGGGGCCGGGGGAGGGCGGGGTCAGACGTTCGCGAAATCGGCGCACCATTTGAGGATGCCGTCCCTGTAGCTCTCCCGCTCCCGGTGGGCGGCCGCCCAGCGCGCGACGTTGGGGCAGTTTTCGAACGGGTAGCCGCACCCGTCGAGCACGAAGTGCACGGGGATCCAGGAAATGTCGGCCAGGGTGTAGCGGCCGCCCATGATCCATTCGCCCTCCGCCAGGGCGTCTTCGAGCCTCGCGAAGCACGCCTCGAGCGTCTCGCGCGCCCGGGCGGCGTCCTCCTCGTCGAACGCGCTGGCGCCGGCGTGTCTTGCGTGGAAATCCTTGAGCTCCTCGTCGGTCTGGAGCTCGTCGTATTTCTTTTGTTCCTCGGCGGTCTTTTTCAGCTTCTTCTGCATCTTGGTCGCGTAGACATAGGGCTTGACCGCCGGCACGTGGATCGAGGCGGCGAGGCGAAGCCATTCGAGCATCCCGTCTTCGTCGTCCGCCGCGCGCAGCGAGGGTTCGGGGTAGGTCTCGTCGAGATAGTCGATGATGTCGTTGGACTCGATATGGACGATGCCGTTGTCGATCAGCGTTGGCACCAGCCCGTTCGGATTGATGCGGAAATAGTCGTCCGAGATATTTTCCTTCAGCTTCAGGTCGAGATGGTGGCTGGTCCAGGGCAGACCCTTCTCGGCCAGCGTCATGCGGACCCGCATCGAGCAGTTCGAGATATCGCCGTGATAGAGGTGGAGTCCCTCCAATGTCTCGACCGATTTGTCGGCCGGAACGATGACCGCCATGGCAGGGTTCCCCGTCGCTCCCGGGCACCGGGCCCGCGCCGGCAGTCTGGGTCGCGCCCGATCCGGGTGTCAATCGGCGTTCCCCCGCTTCAATCCGCCGCGCCGGGGTGGCATGATCGCCGGCGCGTCACAACCCAGCGAACGAGGGCCCGATGTTCGGCAAGACGATCGGCGAAATCCCCGGCGAGGCGGCGGCCAGGTTCGGCGACAAGACCGCGCTGATCTTCGGCGGGCGCGAGGTGTCGTTCGCCGAGATCGACCGGCTCTCGTCCCGGGTCGCGAGCGGGCTCCGCGCGCTCGGCGTCGAGCCGGGCGACCGGGTGACGCTCTATGCCCAGAACAGCGTCGAGTGGGTCGTCAGCTACTACGCGATCGCCAGGACGGGCGCGGTGCTCAACCCGATCAACGTGATGCTGACCCCGGACGAGGTCGCCTACGTGGTGAAGGATTGCGGCGCGAGGGTGCTGTTCACCACCGCCGACCGGGCGGCGCCGATCCTGCCGCTCAAGGAAGAGGGGCATTTGGCCGAGATCGTCGTCTTCGGCGAGGCCGAGGGCGCGGCCTCGTTCGAGTCGCTCGCTGCCTCGGGCTCGGAGGATTTCGCGCCGGCCAGGGTCGACCCCGAATCGCTTTCCACCATCTGCTACACCTCGGGCACGACCGGCTTTCCCAAGGGCGCGATGCTGAGCCACCGCTCGGTGGTGCTCAACGCGGCGGTGACGGCGGCGATGAACGTGCGGACCGGAGACGACGTGCAGCTGACCGCCCTTCCGTGCGCGCACGTCTACGGCGGCACGCTGATGAACCTCAACTTCCTGTTCGGCTCGACGCTGGTGCTCTACGAGAAGTTCGACGCGGGCGAGGCGCTGCGGGGCATCCAGGACCATGGCGCGACGATCACCGACGGCGTGCCGACGATGTATCTCTACATGCTGGCCCACCCCGAGTTCGAGAAGTTCGACCTCTCCTCGCTCACCCGCTCGGTCACCGGCGGCCAGACCATGCCGGTCGCCAAGGCCGAGGAATGGCGCGAGCGCGCCGGCTGCGAGGTCTACGAGCTGTGGGGCATGACCGAGCTCGCCGGGCCGGGGCTGATGCAGCATTGCTACGGCGAGAACCGGCTGGGCTCGGTCGGGATCGAGATGTTCTACCACCGCGCGCGCATCGTCGATCCCGAGGACGCGTCGAAGGAGCTGCCGGTGGGCGAGGTGGGCGAGCTGATGTTCCGGGGTCCGTTCGTGATGATGGGCTATTACGGGAACGAGAAGGCCACCGAGGAGACCGTCGAGCCCGACGGCTGGCTGCACTCCGGCGATCTCGGGAAGGTCGACGAGGACGGCTATTTCTACATCGTCGACCGCAAGAAGGACATGATCCTGACCGCCGGGTTCAACATCTACCCGGCCGAGATCGAGCGCGTGATCTCCGCCCATCCGGCGGTCGCCATGGTCGGCGTTGGCGCCAAGAAGGACGAGGCCAAGGGCGAGGTCGCCAAGGCCTACGTGGTGCTCAAGCCCGACCGGGCGGCGGCGCCCGACGAGATCGCGACGTTCTGCCGCGACCGCCTCGCCGCCTACAAGGTGCCGCGCGAAATCCAGATCGTTCCCGACCTTCCCACCACCTCGACCGGCAAGATCCTGCGGAGGGAGCTGCACACGCTGGAGGCGTGAGCGGTGCGCCTCTACGTCACCCCGACGTCCCCCTACGCGCGGCTCGCCATGATCGCGCGGCTGGAGAAGGGGCTGGACGAAATCGAACTCGTCTGGACGCGCACCCGGGTGCCGGACGATCCCATGCTCGTCTTCAACCCGTCGGGGCGGATCCCGTACCTCCGCCTCGACGACGGCACGGGCTTCGAGGACACCGACGTGATCGTCGACTACATGGACGCGCTGGCCCCGCCGCTCCGCTTCGCTCCGCCGGAAGGCGAGGACCGGTGGCCGCACCGCGCCCGCCGGGCGATGGCGCGCAGCCTGCTCGACGGGGTGGCGGTCTGGGCGCGCGAGATCGTGCGCCCGGAGACCGAGCGCTCGCCCGGGATAATCGAGCACGAACGCCGCCGCGCCGCCCGCCTCGCGGACCGTTTCGAGGCCGGGATCGGGTCGCCAGCATACCGGGGCCCGCTCGACATGCCGCAGCTCTTCCTGTTCTGCGCGCTGGATGTCGAACGCCGCCTGCCGGACTTCGACTGGCGGACGGGCAGGCCCGGGCTGGTGGCGTGGCACGCAAGGGTGGCGGCCATGCCGTCGGTGGAGGGCTCGCTGCCGCCGGCGGGGGTGTGAGGGCTCGGCCGTTTCGAACGCGGAAGGCCGACGGCCCGCGTGTTACAATCGCCGCGGACACCGGCCGGGCCTTCGAGACATGAACCCGCAACTTTCGATCCCCAGCGACGAGCTCGCCGCGTTCTGCCGGACGCACGGAATCCGCTGGCT